>WQZX01000038.1 GCA_009780515.1 Nocardioidaceae bacterium
AGCACCTCGCACCAGCTCCTCGCCCGCGACCTCGAGCTCCTCGACGGCGCGCTGGCCGCGATGGCCGGGGTCATGGGCCTCCAGGTCGACGACCTCGACACGCGGCCCGCCTGAGCTATGTCGTCCTGGCCGGTCGCGGCGCGAGCCACATGCCCAGCAGCCCGAACGGCAGCGGCAGCCAGTAGCTGAAGAGCCGGTAGGCGAAGGTCGCGACCACCGCGTCGGCCGCGCTGACGCCGGCGAGGGCGAGCAGGGCGGTCATGCCGGCCTCGACGAAGCCCAGGCCGCCGGGCGTGATCGGGATGTTGCCCAGCGCCTTCGCCCCGCAGAACGCCATCAGCGCCAGGGCCGGTCGCGGGTGCGAGCCGACCGCCGCCAGGGCGACCTGGAGCGTCATGAAGTCGAGGATCCAGCGCCCCACGGTCAGTGCGAGCGCCCGCTTCCAGCGGGCCTCCAGGACGGTGTTGATCTGGTCGCGGTCGTGGAGCAGCCGCTGCGCAAGCCCGGTGAGCGGCTGGGAGTGGCGGCGGAGCCGGTTGCGCACGGCCTGCACGGCGGTGCCGACCCAGCGCAGCGGGGCGTCGTAGCGCAGCATCAGGGCGCCGAACACGGCGATGACCGTGAAGGCCGCGACGGCGGCCCCGGCCGCGTCGAGCAGGTTGCGGTTGACCGGGACGGTGAGCACGGTCGGGATCGCCAGCACCGGCAGGCCGAGCACGGTCGCGAGCACGAGCAGGTTCACCGCGGTCAGCGAGCTCGCGACGGTGTTCCGCCTCAGCCCGGCGGCCACGAAGATGCGGTACTGCAGCGCGGCCCCGATCGGACCGCCGCCCGGGGCGATGTTGGACAGCGCGTTGGATGCGAGCTGCGCGGCGATCACCGGTCGCCAGGTGGCGCCCTTGAGCGCCACCCGCTGCAGGTCCCACAGGCACGCGCACACACCGACCTGCAGCGCGAACATCAGCAGCAGCGCGAGCGGCTGGAACTGGGTGATCTGGCGCCAGGACGCGAACGTCTCGACGAGGCTCGGGAAGACGAGGTAGAGCGAGACGGCCGTGATCGCCAGCCAGATGACGTTGCGCCGCAGCGACCGCGGCTTCTCCTGCTCGCCGCGGTCGATCTCGCCGACCGTGTCGACGCGCCTCTCGATCGCGCGCTCGACGCGATCGCCGATCGACTCCTGCGCGGCGGCGTCCTCCACACGACGATCCTTCCAGACGCCACCAGCGCGCGGCACCCGCCGAACCGGCGCCGCCGGTGATACGAATGCCCGCATGAGTCACTCGCTGGTCGTGGTCCTCGGGGTGCTGGTCATGGTGGCGCTCATCGTGGGCGTCGACGTCGCGTTCCTGAGGAACAACCTCTGGCTTCGGCTGGTGGTCAACATCGTCATCGTGGCGCTGTTCGCCCTCGCCTACTGGTGGTACCACAGCAGCTGAGCCTCGCGGCCGCGGCGGGCGCACGCTGCTCGTCAGCCGCCCGGTCGCGCACCTGGTCCTCTGGTCCCGGACGCGCAGGCGACACAGGTCCGCGCGGCCGGCCGGGCCTCCAGCCGCCCCGGCTCGATCGCCCGCCCGCAGGTCTCGCAGATGCCGTAGTCGCCCGCCTCGAGGCGTCGTACGGCGGCGTCGATCTCGGCCAGGTGCCGGCGCCCCTGCCGGATCAGCGCGTCCACCTGCGAGCGCTCGAAGGCGATCGTCGCGCCCTCCGGGTCGTGCTCGTCGTCTGCGTTGGTGTCGCGCGACGCGGCGACGACCGCGTCGAAGTCGTCGGTGAGGCCGGCCAGCCTGCGCAGCACCTGCTGCCGCTGCTCCTCGAGCCGCTCGCGTGCATCGTCCACGTGACCATGCTCGCGCGCACCCGGGAATCCTCGCCGCACGACCCTGGTTGGTAGGACGACGCGTCAATCGACCGGCCAGGAGGCCCCACCAGTGAGTCAGCTGTTCACGCCCATCACGCTGCGCGACGTCACCGTCCGGAACCGGATCTGGGTCTCGCCGATGTGCCAGTACTCCGCCGTCGACGGGATCCCGGACGACTGGCACCTCGTGCACCTCGGGTCCTTCGCCCGCGGTGGCGCCGGGCTGGTCTTCAGCGAGGCCACGGCGGTCTCCGCCGAGGGCCGCATCTCGCCGGAGGACACCGGGATCTGGAGCGACGAGCAGCAGGAGGCGTGGACGCGGATCGTCGGGTTCGTCCACGGCCAGGGTGCGACCGCCGGCATCCAGCTTGCCCACGCGGGTCGCAAGGCGTCGGCGTACTCAGGGTTCGACGGGAGCCGCGGCGGCGTCCCGGACAGCGACGGCGGCTGGCGGCCGGTGGCGCCGTCGGCCGACCCGTTCCCCGACCTGCGCGACGACCCCGAGCCGCTCGACGCCGCCGGCATCGCGGCCGTCGTGGCGGCCTTCGGCGACGCCGCCGAACGGGCGGTCGCGGCCGGGTTCGACGTGCTCGAGGTGCACGCGGCGCA
The DNA here is from genome assembly GCA_009780515.1 of Nocardioidaceae bacterium. GTDB lineage: Bacteria > Actinomycetota > Actinomycetes > Propionibacteriales > Nocardioidaceae > Nocardioides. Next base: position 2,471 of record WQZX01000038.1, read on the forward strand.
CGGCTACCTGCTGCACGAGTTCCTCTCCCCGCTCTCCAACCACCGCACCGACGAGTACGGCGGCGGCTTCGACAACCGGGTGCGGCTGGTGCTCGACGTGGTGCGCGAGGTCAGGGGTCGCGTGGGCGCCGGGGTGCCCGTCGTCGTACGGATCTCGGCGAGCGACTGGACCGAGGGCGGCTGGAGCGAGGACGAGTCGGTCCGGCTCGCCGCGCTGCTGCGCGAGGAGGGCGTCGACCTGGTCGACGTCTCCAGCGGCGGCAACGTGCTGGCCGACATCCCGGTCGGACCGGGCTACCAGGTGCCGTTCGCACGGCGGATCCGCGCCGAGGCGGGCGTCCCGACCGGCGCGGTCGGCATGATCACCGAGCCCAAGCAGGCCGAGGACGTGCTCGCGGACGGGTCGGCGGACGTGGTGCTCCTGGCCCGCGAGCTGCTCCGCGACCCGCACTGGCCGCTGCGCGCCGCCCACGAGCTGGGCGTCGACGCGGCCGACCTGTGGCCCGCGCAGTACCGCCGCGCCGCGCGTTGACACACGGCCGGGCCGCCTCCCACTCGGTGGAAGGCGGCCCGGCCGGGTGCAGGCGCTCCTCAGGCTCGTGGAAGGTCCGGGAACGCCTCCGCCACGCCCTCGCAGGCGATGCGACCCGCACGCGTGTTGACCCCGAGCGCGAGTGCGGCGTCGGCTGCGATGGCCGCCTCCGGCCCGAGCGCCGCGAGCCTGCGGAGATACGGGAAGGTCGCGTTCGTCAGGGCCCGCGTAGAGGTCTGCGGGACACCGCCGGGCATGTTCGCCACGCAGTAGTGGCGCACCCCGTGGACCTCGTACGTCGGCTCGGCGTACGTCGTGGGGTGGGAGGTCTCGAACGCGCCACCCTGGTCGATCGCCACGTCGATGAGGAGTGCGCCGTCGGGCAGGAGCGCGAGGTCGGACTCGCTGACGACCTTCGGCGCGGCCCTGCCGGGCACCAGCACGGCCCCGATGACGACGTCGGCCGAGCGCAGCTCGCGAGCAAGGGTGGTCGGGTCGCTCATCACGACGCGGGCGCGGCCGTCGAGAACGGTGGCCAGCTCGCGCACGCGGGTCGACGAGGTGTCGAGCACGGTGACCTCGGCCTGCATGCCCAGCGCGAGGAGCGCGGCCTGGGTCCCGACGACGCCGCCGCCGATGACCACGACGCGGCAGGGCGCCACACCCGGCGAGCCGCCGAGCAGGCGACCGGGGCCGCCCTCCGGAGCGGTGAGGTACGTCGCCGCCGCGTGCGCCGCGAGACGCCCGGCGATCTCGCTCATCGGGGTGAGCAGCGGCAGGCCGGTGCGGTCCTGCACCGTCTCGTAGGCGACGCCGAGGGTCCTCGCCTCGAGCAGCGCCTCGGTGAGCGGCCGGTCGGCGGCGAGGTGGAGGTAGGTGAACAGGGTGAGGTCCTCGCGGAGGAAGGGGTACTCCTCGGCGATGGGCTCCTTGACCTTGACCAGGATCTCGGCGCTCGCCCATGCCTCCTCACGGTCGACGAGCTTGGCGCCGGCCTCGTCGTACTCCTCGTCGGCGAAGCCGGCGACCGTGCCGGCACCGTGCTCGACGAACACGTCGTGCCCGTCTGCGACGAGCACCGCGGCTCCGGCCGGAGTGAGGCCGACGCGGCCCTCCTTGGTCTTGATCTCCTTGACGGTGGCGATGCGCATGGTGGTTCCTTCTCTGCGGTGGTGGGGCGGATGTCGGGGCGTGCTCGTCCGGACGACCCGCGCTGCGGATCGCCGGGGGCGGGATGGGCCGTCCGGTCAGTCGGTGACGCGGCGGGCCAGGTTGTAGAAGCGGACTTCCTGGTACTCCTCGAGTCCCTCGGCGCTGCCCTCGCGGCCGAGGCCGGACTGCTTGACGCCGCCGAACGGCGCCGCCGCGTTGGAGGGGACTCCCTGGTTGATGCCGACCAGGCCGGTCTGCAGGGCGTCGGCGACGGTGAACGCCCGGTCGAGGTCCTGGGTGAAGACGTAGCCGGCGAGTCCGAACGGGGTGTCGTTCGCGCGCTCGATCGCCTGGGCCTGGGTGCCGAACCGCTGCACCGCGGCGATCGGGCCGAAGATCTCGGAGCGCACGAGCTCGGCGTCGGCCGGCACCCGGTCGAGGACGGTCGCGCCGAAGAAGCTGCCCGGCCCGTCGGGGGCGGTCCCGCCGACGCGCATCTCGGCGCCGCGCGCCAGCGCGTCGCCGAGCAGTCGGCCCTGGGACGCGACGGCGCGGTCGTCGATGAGCGGACCGAGGTCGACGCGGTCGCCCAGCCCGTGGCCGATGCGCGCGGAGGCCATCCACTCGGCCAGACCCTCGACGAACGCGTCGGCGATGCCGTCCTGGACGTAGATCCGGTTGGCGCCGATGCAGGACTGCCCGCCGTTGCGCATCTTGGCGGCGTACGCGCCGTCGACCGCGGTCTCCAGGTCGGCGTCGTCGAAGACCAGAAGCGGGGCGTTCCCGCCGAGCTCCATCGAGGTGCGCAGCACGTTCTCGGAGGCCAGCCGGAGCAGCTGCCTGCCCACGGCGGTCGAGCCGGTGAAGGACACCTTGCGGACCCGCGGGTCGCGCAGAACGGCCTCGCTGAACGCAGCAGGCTCCGTGGTGGTGACGACCTGGACCAGCCCGGCCGGCACACCCGCCTCCTCGGCCAGCCGTACGGCGAGCAGCGTGGTCAGCGGGGTCAGCTCGGCCGGCTTGATGACGACCGGGCAGCCGGCTGCGAGCGCGGGCGCGATCTTCCGCGTGGCCATGGCCAACGGGAAGTTCCACGGCGTGACGAGCACGGCCAGGCCGACCGACGCACGCCGGGTCAGCAGCGTCGCACCGCCCGTCGGCACGTCACGGAGGTTGCCGCCGGGGCGGACCGCCTCCTCGGCGTACCAGCGGACGAAGTCGGTGCCGTAGACGACCTCGCCGCGCGCCTCGGCCAACGGCTTGCCCATCTCACGGGAGATGAGCAGCGCGATGTCATCGGCGTGCTCGACGAGCAGGTCGTACCAGCGGCGCAGCACGTCGGCGCGGTATCGAGAAGTGGTCGAGGCCCAAGTCCGGCCCAGCTCGTCGGCGACGCGGACGCCCTCGAGCGCGGCGTCGACGTCGAGGTCGGGGACGGTCGCGATGCGCTCCCCCGTCGCCGGGTCGAGCACAGCGAACCCGGGACCCGTCGGGAGATCGAGCCCGGCGATGACGCGGTCGGAGGCCGCGAGGCGGTCGGTGTCGGCCGGGACCGGAGCGCCCGCGCGCGTGTCGAGGGTGGCCGTCACCGGGACTCCTCCTCGGCGAGCGCGTGGTCGATCGCGGCGACGAAGGCATCCAGCTCGTCGTCGGTCGTGACGAACGGCGGGCTGATCTGGAGGGTGTTGCCGCGCAGCGGCCGGGAGATGAACCCGAGCTCGATCAGCTCGTCGGCCACCGCCTCGGCCTTGACCTCGGGTCGCAGCGAGACGCCGCCGAGGAAGCCGCCGACGCGTACGTCGACGACGCTCTCCCGGCGGGCCGCGAGGGCGGCGAGGCGGTCGGCGAGCACGAGCTCGAGCTCGGCCACGCGCGGCAACAGCTTGTCGTCCTCGATCACGTCGAGGTTGGCCAGGGCGACGGCGCACGCGGTCGCGTGACCGGCGTACGTCGCACCGTGGCGGAAGATCGGGGTGCTCGCGTCGTCGACGTAGAACGGCTCCCAGATCCGCGGCGACACCAGGACTCCGCCCAGCGGGGCGTAGCCGGAGGTGACGCCCTTGGCGAAGGTCACCAGGTCAGGCCGCAGGCCGTACCGCTCGGTGGCGAACATCTGGCCCGTGCGGCCGAAGCCGGTGATGACCTCGTCGACGACCAGCAGGATGTCGTTGGCCTCGCACAGCGCCTGGACGCCCTCGAGGTAGCCGGGCTCGGGCGGGTTGACGCCGCCGGTGCCCTGGATCGGCTCGGTGACGAACGCGGCGATGTTGTCCGCGCCGATGGTCTCGATGGCGTGGGCCAGGCCGTCGAGGTCGTGCACGCCGACCCGCGCGGTCTCGGGCACGAGCGACTCGCTGCCGTAGCCCTCGCGGTTGAACTCGAGCCCGGCGATGCTGGTGCCGTACGCGTGCAGCCCGTGGTAGGCGTGCTCGCGGCTGAGGATCGTCGTCTTCGTGGCTCGGCCCTCGCGCTGCCAGTGGCGCCGGGCCAGCTTGCAGGCGACGTCGATCGCGTCGGAGCCGCCGGAGTTGAGGATCACCTTGGCGCTGCCGATCGGTGAGAGGCCGGCCAGGCGCTCCCCGAGCGCGAGCGCCTGGTCGTTCACGAAGCGCGCGAAGATGTGGTAGGTCTCCAGCTTCAGCATCTGCGTGTGCGCGGCCTCGGCGAGCGCCGGGTGGGAGTGCCCGATGTTGGCGTGCCAGAGGCCCGCGGTCCCGTCGTACAGGCGTCGGCCGTCGGCGGTGTGCAGGTAGCAGCCCTCCCCGCGCTCGATCACGAGCTGGCGGCCCAGCACACTCGGCAGGTGGGCCTGGGCGGGCCAGAGGGCGGGGCCGGCGAGGACGGTGGGCGATGCGGACATGGTGCGGTTGTCTCCTGTCGGTGGGGTCTGCGGGCTCACTGCGCGGAGGCGTGGCGCTCGACGGCACGGGCGAGGCGCGCGACGCCCTCATCGATCCGCTCGGGCGTGGATGTCGCGAAGCACAGGCGCAGGGCGTTGTGGAAGTTGCGGTCGGCGGAGAACGCCGCGCCGGGGATGTAGGCGATGCCCTCGGCCAGGGCCTGCGGGAACAGCTGCTCGGTGTCGATGCGCTCGTCGGCGAAGGTGACCCACAGGAAGAAGCCGCCCTCGGGGTCGGTGCTGGTCACGGCGTCGCCGAAGGTGCGGTCCAGCGCGGCGCGCATGGCCTCCTTGCGCTGCTTGTACAGGTGCAGCACCCGGTCCATGTGCGGCTGCAGGTGGCCGCCGTCGAGGAACTCGCGCACGGTCGTCTGGACCGGGACGCTGGTGCAGGTGTCCATCGCCTGCTTCGCATTGATGAGCAGCGGCTGCAGCGAGGGGTCGGCGTCGACCCAGCCCAGCCGCAGACCCGGCGCCAGGATCTTGGAGAAGGTGCGCACCGAGAAGATCCGCGGGTTACCCGGGGCCAGCTCGCTCAGCGAGGGCACATGGCTGCCCTCGAAGCGGAGCAGGCCGTAGGGGTCGTCGTCGATGATCATCGATCCCCACTCGTCCGCGAGCTCCAGCAGCCGCTCGCGGCGGCTCCGCACCAGCGTCACGCCGGAGGGGTTCTGGAAGTTGGGGATCGTGTAGATCGCCTTCGGGGTGCGGCCGCTGGCTTCGACGCGCTCGACGAGGGCGTCGACGTCGAGGCCCTGCTCGTCGACCGGAACCTCGAGTAGGCGGGCACCGTACGAGAGGGCCGTGGCGTTGCCGTTGCTGTACGTCGGGCCCTCGACCACGACCATGTCGCCCGGGTCCACGAACAGCTTGCACGCGAGGTCCAGGCCCTGCATGCCGCCGGTGGTGACGGTGATCCGCTCGGGACTGGTGCTCACGCCGTGCTCGGCCTGCAGCTTCACGATCTGGTCGACCATCGCCGGCACGCCCTCGGTGGCGCCGTAGCTGTACTTGTCGGCCTCCCGGCAGGCGGAGAACCGGTCGAGCAGCTCGACGGGCATGAGGTCGTCGCTGGGAGCGCCCATCGCGAACCGGACGATGTCGTGGGTCTGACGCGCCAGCAGCGACGTCGACGAGTCGATCACCGATCCGACGAGGTCATCGACTCGGTGTGCCAGGGGCAGCGGGGTGGGCATCTGTATCTCCTTCGGACGACCGTTGCCCACTCAGGCTAAGACGAGTGACGCTTTAGAAAAAGCGACCCTTTATGACGTTCAACCGTCAGAGTTGCTGACAGATCAACGGCCGCGTCAGAGTGCCGTCAGGAGCTCGACGAACACGTCCCTGCACGCGCTGATCGCGGGCCGGCGCCGCGCGCCGCTGCGGCAGATCATCGAGATGCCGCGACTCTGGTGGAGGTCCAGGACCGGTGACGGGGCGATGCTCGCGCCGGCCTCACGCACCAGCAGGTCGGGCAGCAGCGCGGCGGCGAGGCCGGCCTCGACCATCCGCAGGTGGAAGAGCAGGTCGTCGCTCTCGTAGGCGACGTCGGGATCGAAGCCGTGCTCCCGGCAGACCCGCCGACCCCACTGGTGGGACTCGGTGCCGCTGGGCTCGAGGACCCACCTCACTCGCGCGAGGTCGTCGAGGGTGTGCTCGGCCGGCGGGCCGACGGTCGCGGGCAGGTACGCGTGGATCGGGTCCTGGACCAGGTCCTCGGAGTCCAGGCCGTCCGGCACCGGCGCACCCGCGCCGGGATAGCGGTCGGCCACCAGCACGTCGACCCGCCGCGACGTGAGCAGCAGCAGGCCCTCCTCCGGCTCCACCTGCCGGAACCGTACGTCGAGCGCCGGGTGTCGCTCCCCGAGCGTGCGCACCACCTGCGGGATCGCGTAGCGGCTGATCGTGCTGAAGGCCGCGAGCCGCAGCGTGCCGCGCACGCGGGCGTCGCTCGCCGCCAGGTCGGCCTCGGCGCGCTCGAGGACGTGCAGGATCTCTCCGGCGTGCTGGACGAGCTCCTCCGCGGCAGGCGTCAGCCGGATGCCGCGACCGACCTTCTCCAGCAGCGGTACGCCGGCCTCCTTCTCCAGCAGCGCCAGCTGCTGCGAGACCGCCGAGTGCGTGTAGGACAGGGCCCGCGCGGCGGCGGTGATGCTGCCGCGGACGTGCACCTCGCGCAGCAGCACCAGCCGTCGTACGTCCAGCATGTCGGTCAGGTTAGCCATCTCCCCGGCCCCGCCGTCCCCGGCGTCACTGCGCCAGGTATCCCCCGTCCACCGGCAGCGAGACGCCGGTGACGTACGACGCCCCGGGGCTCGCGAGGTAGGACACCGCGGCGGCGACGTCGGCCGGCTCGGCGATCCGCTTGAGCGGGATCGCCGCGGCGACCTCCCGCTCGGTCGCACCCGGGTCCGGCTGGGCGGCCAGCCACTCGTCGTAGAGCGGCGTGCGCGCCATGCCGGGCGCGACCGCGTTGACCCGGATGCCGTAGGGCGCCAGCTCGACGGCAGCCGCCCGCGTCAGTGCCAGCACCGCGCCCTTGCTGGCGCTGTAGACCGACATCGTGGGTACGCCGATGCTGGCCAGTCGCGAGGTGATGTTGACGATCGCCCCGCCACCTCCGCCCGATCGCATCGCCCGGCCGGCAGCCTGCAGGCAGGCGATGGCAGCCAGGGAGTTGGTCTCGAAGGTGGCGCGCACCTCGTCCTCCGGGATGTCCAGCAGGGCGCCGGTGTGATCGATCGCCGCGTTGTTGACGAGCACGTCGAGGCGACCCTCGACGACCAGCACGTCGTCGACCAGTGCCTGGGCGGCACCGGATCGCGCCAGGTCGGCCGGCACGAAGCGTGACGCAGCTCCGAGATCGGCAGCGACCGCCTCGCCACGCTCCTTCGACCGCCCGCTGATCACGACCCGCAGCCCGTCGGCGACCAGGCGCCGGGCGATCTCGACGCCGAGGCCGGACGTCGCGCCGGTGACCAGCGCGACCCGGTCCCCCGCTCCCCCGCCGGTCATGCCTGCTGCCCGGCCGGCTTGCGCCCGATCAGGCGCTCGCCCTGCGCGGCACGCAGGTCGTCGTCGCTGCCCGGCACCACGTTGCCGCGCAGCGAGCGGCCCGCGGTCTCCTTGAAGGTCAGCAGCGAGACCAGGCCGATGACGCCTGCGACCGCCAGGTAGTAGCCCGGCACGAGGTTGTTCCCGGTCTTCTCGACCAGCCAGGTGTTCGCCGCGGCGGCCGTGCCGCCGAACAGGGCGGTCGAGATGTTGTAGCCGACCGCGAAGCCGGAGTAGCGGGCCGCCGTCGGGAACAGCGCGGGCAGCGTCGCGGAGATGCTCGAGATCAGCATCACCAGGAAGAGCCCCAGGATGCCGATCCCGCCGAGCTGGGCCGCCAGGGAGTCGTGCTGCAGGAGCATCATCGCCGGCACGGAGAGCACGATGAAGCCCACGCTGGCGGTGATCAGCAGGGGCTTGCGCCCGATCCGGTCGGTGAGGGCACCGAACGGCGCGATGATCGCCATCATCACCAGCTGGATGGCGACCAGGGAGAAGTTCGACCGCGCCACGCCGTGCCCGAGCGTGCTGGTGAGGTAGGACGGCATGTAGGTCAGCACGATGTAGAAGGCGACGTTGAGCAGCACCACGAAGCCGAACAGCTTGGCGACCTGGCCCGGGTAGTCGCGGATGAGCGTGCCGAGCGCGCGGAAGGCCGAGTCGTTGACGTGGGTCTCGGCCGAGTCGCTGGTGAACGTCTCGGACTCCTGCACGCGGGTCCGCATCCACAGGCCGAACAGGCCGAGCACGAGGGTGAGCAGGAACGGAAGCCGCCACCAGCCGGCCATCATGCCGTCCTGCCCGACGATCAGCGTCAGCGTGGTGCACAGGATGGCAGCGGCACTGAACCCGGTCAGGGTGCCGAACTCGAGGAACGATCCGTAGACGCCACGACGGTTGTCCGGCGCGTGCTCGGACATGAGGACCGCGGCGCCGGCGTACTCACCGCCGGCGGAGAATCCCTGGACCATCCGGAGCAGCACCAGCAGCACCGGTGCGAGGAAGCCGACCGAGCCGTACGTCGGGAGGATGCCGATCGCCGCCGTCGAGAGCGAGATCATCAAGATGGTGACGACCAGGACCCGCTGGCGTCCGAGACGGTCCCCGAGCGGGCCGAGGATCAGGCCCCCGAACGGGCGGACGAGGAACGAGATCGCGAACGTCCCGAAAGCCATGACGCGAGGCAGCGCGCCGCCGTGATCGTTGAAGGTGAAGAAGAGCGCGGAGATGTAGGTGACCAGGTAGCCGTAGATGCCGTAGTCGAACCACTCCAGCGCGTTGCCCATCGCGGACGCGGCAACGCACCGCCGGGCCGTCTTGATCTGCTCCCGGGTCAGGTCGCTCTCGCAGGTGAGCGGAGCGGGCTGGTGCTCCTCGAGGTCCATCGTGTCGGTCATGCGTTGCTCCTGGGGGATGTCGCCGCGCCCGGACGCGTCGAGGTGGTGGGTGTGTCGCCGCGCCGGTCGGCGCTGCGCATCGCGATGAGTGCGTAGGCCCGCGCGGCGTCGTACAGCTCGCTGACGGAGACGCACTCGTCGGGCTGGTGGGCCTGGTTCTTGAGGTCGCCCGGGCCGAGGACGACGGTTGGCGCCCCGTGGTGCTGGGCCATGAAGCCGCCCTCGCACGCCGCGGTCCAGACACCGACGTCACCGGCGCGCCCCGCGGTCCGTACGGCGTCGCGCACGCAGTGCACCAGCGGCGAGTCCTGATCCGTCTCGAAGCCGGGCATGACCATCTCGACGACCCCGGCGAGCCCGATCCGGTCGGAGCCCGGACGAGCCGCAGCGCGGGTCCTCTCACGAGCATCGCCGAGGAGGGCCGCCAGGATCTCCTCCGGCACCTCGTGCGGCAGGGTGCGCCGGTCGACGGTCAGGACGCAGCGATCGGGCACGATCGAGGTGCCGTGCCCACCCGCGATGGTGCCGATGCTCCAGGTCGCCGCGCCCAGCACGGGGTGGGGCGCGGCTGCCAGCCTCCGGGCATCGGCCTCGACCGCGTCGATCACGTCGGACGCGGCGAGCACGGCGCTCGCCCCCTCGTCCGGCTTGCCGGCGTGCGCGCTGGCGCCGGTGACCTCCACGCGCAGGTTCGTCGCGCCGCGGCAGGCGGTGATCGTGACCATGTCGGTGGGCTCGGCGACCACGCAGGCGGCGTACGTCGTCGGCGCCGTGGTCGCCAGGTAGTGGAGGGCACCGATCGCGTCGGCCTCCTCGTCCACCGTGCAGACCAGCGTCATCGGAAGCCGTGGATCCTCCGCGTGGACCGCTGCCATCGCGGCGACCACCGCCGCGAGTCCGCCCTTCATGTCCGTGGTTCCACGACCGACCAGGGCGTCGCCCCGACGGCGCGGCTCGAACGGGTCGCCGGTCCAGCCGTCGCCGGGCGCGACGACGTCGCTGTGACCGAGGAAGACGACCCCGTCGCCCCACTCGCGCGAACCCACACGAGCGACCAGGTTCGGGCGTCCGGGGGCGACCTCGTCGAGCTCGACCTCGGCGCCGATGCCGGTGAGCACCGCGGCGAGCGCCTGGACCGTCGCGTGCTCGGGTCCGGGCTCGTTGGACGCTCCGGCGCGCACCAGCGTCCCCGCGAGCTCGGCGATCCAGTCCGCGTCGATGCGGTCGAGCACCTGCCGCTCGTCTCCGGCGAGGGGCAGCTCGATCGCCCGCATCATGCGTCCTCCCCCAGCACCAGCAACCTGCGCGGCACGTCGGTGAGCGTCTCGACGCCCCCTTCGGTGACGCGGATGCTCTCGGACACCTCGAAGCCCGATCCGGTGATCCACATCCCCGCGATCAGGTGGAACGTCATGTTCTCCGCCAGCACGGTGTGGTCGTCGGCCCGGATGCTCACGGTGCGCTCGCCCCAGTCGGGCGGGTAGCCGATCCCGATGGAGTAGCCGAGCCGTGACCTCTTCTCGTAGCCCGCAGCCTCGATGACCTCGCTGAACGCCCGGGCGACGTCGCCAGCCGTGACACCGGCGCGAACCGTCCCGAGGGCGGCCTCGATGCCCTCCACGGTGACCTTCGCCAGGTGGTCGAGCGCAGTCGAGGGACGGCCCAGCACCGCCGTACGAGCGATCGGCGCGTGGTAGCGCCGATGGACGCCGGTGATCTCGAAGGACAGCGGCTCGTCGATCGGGAGCGGCTCGTCGGTCCAGGTGAGGTGGGGGGTGTCGGCAGCGGCGCCGGTCGCGATGATCGGCACGATGGCCGGGTAGTCGCCGTGGTCGGGACCGACGCCACGGGTCTGCGCTGCGAGGATCTCGGCCGCCACCTCGTGCTGACGTCGTCCCGGTCGCGCGGCGCCGAGGCCGGCGTGCAACGCGGCCGAGCAGACCCGGCCGGCGGCACGCATCAGGTCGATCTCGGCGGGCGACTTGACCAGCCGCAACCAGTTGACCAGGTCCTGGCAGTCGACCAGCTCCCACTCCGGCAGCCCGCGACTGATCGAGAGGAACGTCCGAGGCGTGAGGAAGTGCGCCTCACCCTCGAAGCCGAATCGGCCGGGTGCGGCGTACCCCTCGTCGCGAAGGTGGCCCGCCATCCAGTCGCCGGGGTGCACGTCGGGGCGGTGGATGTGCCCCTCGGGGTAGCCCACGATGCGGTCGGCCGGCATGCCGACGGCCGTCCGGTGCGCGCCCTGCGCGTCCATCTCCCGCATGAGGAGGACGGGTGCATCGTCCGCAGGCACGAAGAGCAGCTGGGGCGTGTAGAACGACCAGGCGTTGTAGCCGGTCAGGTAGTGCATGTTCGCGGGGTCGGCGACCAGGATGCCGTCGAGCCCGCGCTCGCGCACCAGCGCCCGGGTGCGCTCCTGCCGCTCGACGTACTCCGCCGGGGTGATGGCGGCGGGGACCGGTGGGGTCTGGGTGGTCACTGCACTCCTCGTTCGACGGTTCTCGTGGTCCTTGCCGCCCTGTGACTCAAGCCACAGGGCTCTGACACGACAGGCTATGAACGGCGACCATTTCGTGGAATGGGGCCCCACTTATCCGTATCGTTCAGTTCCTCTAAACGGTTCGATGAACGGAGAGATCGGCATGCTCGACGTACGACGCCTCGCGCTGCTGCGCGAGCTCGAGGCCCGAGGAAGCATCGCCGCGGTCTCCCGAGCTCTCGGCATCAGCTCCTCGGCCATCTCCCAGCAGCTGACCAAGCTCGAGGTGGAGACCGGGATCCCGTTGACCGAGCAGGTCGGCCGGTCGCTGCAGCTGACGCCGGCGGCACAGCTGCTCGCCCGTCGTACCGATGAGGCGATCGCGATCCTGGAGCACGCCGAGGCCGAGCTGGAGGCACGGCGGAGCCGGGTTCAGGGAGTCGTGCGGTTCGCCGCCTTCAGCACCTTCGCGATGCGGCACCTGCCCGAGGTCCTGCACCGGATGGCGACGACGCACCCGGATGTCGTCGTCGAGTTCACCCAGGTCGAGCCGGCCGAGTCGCTGGAGGCCGTCGCCGGGCGGCGCATCGACCTAGCCGTCACCGACAAGTACCCCCGCATCCCCCGACGCGTCGACGCGACCATGACGACCACCCACCTCTGCCGCGACGACCTGGCGGCGTACTTGCCGCACGCCGTGTCGTCGCTGGACGACCTGGGCGAGGTGCCCTGGGTCTTCGAGCCTCCCGGCAGCGACGCGCACAGCTGGGCGGTGCGGATGTGTCGCGAGGCCGGGTTCGAGCCGGTCGTGCGCCTCCACTCGCCCGACCTGAGGCTTCACTACGAGCTGTGCGTCTCCGGCGTCGCCGCAGCCTTCCTGCCCCGGATGGTGCTGGAGACCCCGAGCCTCCACCTCCCACTGCCGGCCTTCTCCTACGCCTGGCCCGATGCCGACGTCGTCGACCTGCACCGCGACGTGTACGCCGTCACGCGCCGTGGCGCGAGGACCCGACCGGCCGTCGCCGCCCTGCTGGGGCACCTCAAGGACGTCGCGGAGCAGCCCCGCACACGGACAGCGCCGAGGTCGAGGCGCTCCTCGACCTCGGCGCGATGATCCGACCGGCGCGGATACTCGACAGGATCGCTCCCGCTGATAACCTTGGGGTTGTTGAAGAGAGCGGTGTCACGACACCGTTCCGGACTCCCCAGGGGTCCCATCTGTTGTTCTTGGTTTTCGGTTCAGCTGGACATCAGGGCGCACGTGTAGATGTCTCAGCACCTAGCAGTCGGCGACTCGATCGGCTGCTCACCGAAAGATCGAAGGAAACACCATGACCCAGGGAACCGTGAAGTGGTTCAACGCCGAGAAGGGCTTCGGCTTCATCGCTCAGGACGGCGGCGGTGACGACGTGTTCGTCCACTTCTCCGCGATCGAGGGCTCCGGCTACAAGAGCCTCGAGGACAACCAGCGCGTCGAGTTCGACGTCGCCCAGGGCCCGAAGGGCCCGCAGGCCGAGCGCGTCCGCGCCATCTGAGCCTCGCAACGCCCGAACGGGCCGCGTCACTGCCACCGGCAGGACGCGGCCCGTTCCGCATTCCGGGCCGGGATCGAGCCCTCGCCGTGCAGCCGGGAATGCGCCGTGCAGCCGGAAATGCGAGGTGGGCGGTCGACGGCATCTCCGTGCCGTCGACCGCCCACCTGACGCGGGTCTGGACTCAGCTCTTGGTCGTGGTGAACACGCCGACGCCGGGGCCGGCGATCCACTCGCTCCACGGCACGTCGTAGTCGGCGTACCCGTTGTCGCCCTCGGCCTTGCCGCGCGGGGAGCCCGTGATGGTGACCGGGTCGCCCTGCTTGGAGAGGTTGTAGTACCACTTGGCGTCGTCCCACGACAGGTGGATGCAGCCGTGCGAGCCGTAGCTGTGGCCGGGGTACGGGTCACCGGTCGAGTAGTGCAGGAACGTGCCGGAGTTGGTGATGCGGACGTCCCAGGGCAGCACCAGGTTGTAGTAGTTCGGGTCGCTCTTCTTGCAGGCGATGCCCACGCTGCACGACGTCATCCGGGTGGTGCGCTCGGTGTCGACCACGGCCATCGTGCCGTCCCACGACGGGAACTGCGGGCTGCCGGCGTCGCTGGGCATGGTGCGGATGACCTTGCCGTCGTGCGTCACGACCGTCTTGTGCTCCCTGACGTAGACGTGGGTCCGGGTGTCGGAGCCGATCGTGAAGTCGCGGGTGTAGCCGTGGGTGCCGTAGCGGCCGTAGCCGTCGCCGACGTGCTTGAACGCCGCGACCATCGAGATCCTGGTGCCGGGCTTCCAGTAGCCCTTCGGACGGAAGTCCATCCGCTGGTCGCCGAACCAGTGCCACGCGCCCTTGACCGGCGTCGAGGTGGTGAGCTTGATGTGCTGCTCGATGTCCTTGCGCGCCCCGGGCTTCACGGGGTCGGTGAACAGCACCGAGATCGGCATCGCGACGCCCACGGTGCTGCCGCTGAGCGGGGCGATCGCGTCGAGGTACATCGGCGGACCCTTGGGGTACACCTTCTTCTTCGGCTTCGGCGCCTGCGAGTGCCGCGCCTTCTGTGCACCCGACGAAGCGGACGGGCCGGACTGCGCGCTCGCCTCGTCGGCGTTGTTGTTGGTGGCGTCGCAGGCCGACAGGGTCAGCACGAGGCCGACGGCCAGCGCGGTGGCTGCACGCAGGCTCCAAGCGCGGTTCAGGTGGTCGAACCCAGGCTTCCCAGGCATCGGCGGACTGCCTCCATACTCGGCCCGCGGCCGATCGTGACTGCTCGGACCTCCACCACGAAGGTCGACCGTCCCAGTGTCCCTCACGAATGGTCACTCATCCATTCGACGCGGCCGGTGACGTCTGCCACGTCGGCCCCCTCGCACGAAAATACGTCGCAAATCCTCCTGCACCCGGCATGTGGGGCTCCCCACACAGCCTCGGTCGGGTGTATTGATGGTGGGTCCGGCTCCGAGCTCCCGGGGGCGGATCTCGGAACACTCTCGGGAAGGACCCCTCATGCGTCGACTCCGACGCGGTGGCTCGGCGCTCGCGATCTTCGCCGCTGCCCTCACCGCCACCGCTCTCACCGTGCCCGCCCAGGCCGCCGCCCAGCACCACCAGGGCAACGCGTCCGGCAAGGGCAGCGCCGCCCACTACGTCCACGGCAAGGGCAAGATGAGCCACGGCCGCTACGCCCCGATGCACGGGCGCAACGTGGCGGCCGACTGCGCCTCGAAGCCCACGACCGACCATGTGGCGTGCGAGGCCAAGGTGCACGCCTACAACACCTCGGGCAGGACCGGCCCGCAGCTGATGACCGCGGCGACCGGTCTCGGACCGGCCGACATCGAGTCCGCGTACGGCCTGACCGGGCAGAGCGGCGCCGGCCGCACGGTCGCGATCGTCGACGCCTTCGACGACCCGAAGGCCGAGGCCGACCTGGCGGCGTACCGCAGCCACTTCGGTCTCCCCGCCTGCACGACGGCCAACGGCTGCTTCAAGAAGGTCGGCCAGACCGGCTCGACCACCAGCCTCCCCAAGACCGACTACGGCTGGTCGCTGGAGATCTCGCTGGACCTCGACATGGTCTCGGCCACCTGCCCGAGCTGCCACATCCTTCTGGTCGAGTCGAGCTCGGCGAACTTCAGCGACATCGTCACGGCCGAGAACACCGCCGCCGCGACACCGGGCGTCGTCTCGATCTCGAACAGCTACGGCGGCACCGAGGACGGGACGGAGGCGTCGATCGACTCGGCGTACGACCACCCGGGCATCGCCATCACGGCCAGCACCGGCGACAACGGGTACGGCGCGAGCTACCCCGCCACGTCCCCGCACGTGACCGCCGTCGGCGGCACCAGCCTCACCAAGAGCACCGCGACGAGCCGCGGCTGGACCGAGTCCGCGTGGAGCGGCGCCGGGTCGGGCTGCTCGAAGGCGCTGCCGCAGCCGGCGTTCCAGAACGGCCTCAGCTCCTGCACGACCCGCGCGACGGCGGACGTGTCGGCGGTCGCCGACCCGAACACCGGGCTGGCGATCTACGACACCGCGAACAGCTGCGGCAGCGGCACGCTGTGCGACCTGCTGATCGAGCTCGGACTCGTCAGCGGCTCCGACGGCTGGGTCCAGGTCGGCGGGACGAGCGCGTCCTCGCCGATCATCGCCAGCGTCTACGCCCTCGCCGGCAACACCGGCTCGATCGACAACTCCTACCCCTACTCCCACACCAGCTCGCTGTGGGACGTCACCTCCGGCTCCAACGGCAGCTGCGGCGGCTCCAACCTCTGCACGGCCGGCCCCGGCTGGGACGGTCCGACCGGCCTCGGCACGCCCAACGGCGTCGGGGCGTTCTGACCCGGATCCACGCGGCCTGACCCGCGTCGGGGTGTCACCTGGTGGCACCCCGGCGCGGGTCAGCTGCTTCGCGGGGCGGCGCGCACCATCCGGCGGTGGATGCCCTCGCGCCCGTCGAGGGTGGCGCCATCGAGCACGAAGCCCTGGCGCTCGTAGAAGCCGATGGCGCGGACGTTGCCGTCGAGGACCCAGAGGTACGCCGGGTCCGCGCCGACCAGCTCGCCGAGCAGGGCGTGGCCCAGGCCGGCGCCGTACATCTCGGCGCGGACGTAGAGGGTCAGCACCTCGGTCTCCGGCAGCTCGCTGTCGTCGTGGTGGGGTGCGGCGGAGCCGAATCCGACGAGGCGGCCCGAGTCGTCGCTCGCCACCACGGTGGTGCCCACACCCGACGCGACGATGTCGCGCCAGCCGGCGGCGATCCGGTCCCGGGCCGCGCGCCGCGCCAGGAGGATCGCCTGGTCCATGAGTCCGGCGTACGCCTCGTCCCACACGTCGAGGTGAAGGTCGGCGAGCGCCTCGGCGTCGTCGACCAGGGCCGGCCGGATCACCGGCCCGTCCACCGCGGCTCGCGCTTCTCGGCGAAGGCGATCGGTCCCTCGATCGCGTCCTGGCTGCCCAGCACGGTCAGCATCGCCTGGTCGCTCACGGCCCACGGGTCCTCGCCGGTCCAGTCGCCGCTCCAGTCGGAGCCGGCCGCGGCCGCGCGATAGAGCGCCCGCTTCGACTCCTGGACCGACAACGGCGCGTTGGCGGCGATCGTGCGCGCGAGGGCCAGCGCCTCGTCAAGCACGTCGGCGGCCGGCACGACCCGGTTGACCATCCCCCACTCGCGCGCGGTCTCCGCGTCGATGCCCTCGCCGGTCAGCGCGAGCTCGAGCGCCCGCTTGAGCGCCACCTGCCGCTGCAGCCGTACGACGCCGCCGGCCGCCGCGAGCAGCCCCCGCTTGACCTCCGGCAGCCCGAGCCTGGCGCTGTCGGCCGCCACCACGAGGTCGCAGGCGAGCGCGAGCTCGGTGCCGCCACCCATCGCGAACCCGTTGACGGCGGCGATCACCGGCTTGTCGATCCAGTGACGCACCAGCCCGGCGAAGCCCCACTCGGGATGGCCGGTCGCGCCGATGTCCTGGCCCGCCGAGATCGCCTTCAGGTCGGCGCCCGCGCAGAACGCCCGGCCGGTGCCGGTGACGACCACCACCCGTACGGCGTCGTCGGCCTGTGCCGCCTCCAGGCCCTCCCCGACCGCGGTCGAGAGCGCGGCGTCGACCGCGTTGAGGGCGGCGGGCCGGTTGAGGGTGATGACGGCGACGCCGTCACGGACCTCGTAGAGCGCCGCGCGCTCGTCGCCCGTCATCAGCGTGCGTCCCGCTTGGCCTGGCGGCGCGCACCCATCGCGCGGCTGGAGGCGTCCTTCTTCACCCCGCCGGTGGTCTTCTTCGCGGCCGGA
Organism: Nocardioidaceae bacterium; assembly: GCA_009780515.1. Classification (GTDB taxonomy): domain Bacteria; phylum Actinomycetota; class Actinomycetes; order Propionibacteriales; family Nocardioidaceae; genus Nocardioides. The sequence goes on from WQZX01000038.1 coordinate 19,800, forward strand.
CGACGGCCGGCGGGAGCTGCGGCTGCGCGCGGAGCGGCGGCCGCGGGACCCGACGCCCGTGTCGCGCGAGCCGCCTCCATGCGCTCGGCCCGCAGCTCGGCCGCCGAGGCGGCGGCGAGCACGCCGAGCCGCCGGCTCACCTGCGCCAGCACTCCCTCGAACACCTCGGCCTTGTCGCGGGCGCGCTGGTTCTCGGCGTAGCCCGCGCCCCGGCCACCCTTCTCGGCCACCTTCGCGCCGGCCCCGCGACGGTAGGTGCTGACGTGCTTGTCGCGCATCCGGCGGGCGCGGGCGAACAGCTCGAGCACCTGGTCCTCGTCGAGGTTCGCGAGCGCCTCACGGGACGTCTCGTCGACGAAGCGCTGCTCCGCCGCGGTCAGGGAGTTGATCAAGGCCTTGTTCATCCCGCCAGCATCTCGGCCCCGCTCACGCCTGACAAGAGGCTGCGCTGCGGGCGAGGAGCCGGGTCGAGATCTCGTGGAGGCGGGAGGCGAGGTCCTCGTCGAGCCCCGCGCCCGTCGCGCGGCTCAGCTCGCCGACCCTCATGCCCATGCCGGTGCCAACCCCGGCCGACGGCTACCTGGTCCGCCAGGCGTCGAACGCCTCCGACGAGGTGTACGCCGGCGTGTAGCCGAAGACGTCCTCGAGCCGGTCGTTGGCGAGCACGGGACGGTACCGCAGGAAGCGCGTCTGCTCCGGTCCGTACGCCGTCAGACCGAGCCGCCTGCCGACGGCCAGCGCCGCGCGAAGCACCGGCTCCGGGACGGTCAGGACCGGCTTGCCGAGGCGCTGCGCGATCTCCTCGATGGTCAGCGCGCCGTCGCCCGCGACGTTGAAGACGCCGGTGACCTCGCCGGTGACCGCGCGCAGCATGATCGCGACGACGTCGGTGTCCCAGACGAAGACGAACGGGCTGTCCGCGCCCCTGATCTTGAGCAGACGGTCGCGCTCGAACAGCGCGGTGATCTGGTTGTCGACGCGCTCGCCCAGGATCGTCCCGATCCGGAGCACGACCTGCTCCAGCTCGGGGTGGGTGGTGCGCAGGTCGGCGAGCATCCCCTCCACCAGTGCCTTGTGGTGGCTGTACGCGAACTCCTCGTTGCCGCGCACCGGCTGGTCCTCGGTGATCCACGCGGGGTGGTCGGGGTGGTAGCCGTACGCCGCTCCGCTGGACGAGACCACCACGCGTCGTACGCCGTGGGCGACGCAGGCGGCGAGCACGTTGCGAGCGCCGTCCACGTCGACGGCGTGCTCGAGCGCGCGGTCCGAGCCCCTGCCCGGCGTGACGATCGCGGCGAGGTGGACGACGACCTCGGGCCGGGCCGCCACGATCGCGGCCTCGACGGCCTCGGCCGAGGCCACGTCGACCACGGCGTGGTCGACCAGCTCCCACAGCTCCTTGGGCTCCCCGATCGGCGGCTGGGGCGGCACGGCCAGGTCCGCACTGGTGACGTGGTGGCCGGCGCGGGCCAGGCCGCTCACGACCGACGAGCCGAGGAATCCGTTGCCCCCGGTGACCAGCACCCTCATCCGACCGCCACAGGACATGGTCACAGGTATAGCGGGCGGGTAGCGTCGGCCGTGATGTACGCGCCGCGCGCCCTGGCGAGGTTCAACCGCCACGTCACCAACCCGATCCAGCGCCGCTGGGCCGGTGTCATCCCGCTGCACGGGATCATCGAGCACACCGGACGTCGGTCCGGACGCACCTACCGCACGCCGGTGCTGTGCTTCCGCGCGCCCGGCGGAGGCGGTCGGGTCGTCTTCGTGGTCGGCTACGGGCTGCAGTCGGACTGGATGCGCAACCTGCTCGCCGCCGGCGGTGGCGGGCTCGAGCACCGACGTCGCCGCTACCGGCTCGAGGACGTCGAGCTGGTCCGCGCTCCCGACGGGCGGGCACTGCTGCCCGCGCCGATGCGGCTCCTCACCGGGGTCATGGGCATCGGCGACGTCCTCACCGCCCGGATCACGCCAGCCGGCTGACCTCGCCGTCGAGGCGGACGACGAAGCCGTTCGGCACCTCCGCCCAGGCGGCCTCGTGCGGAGCGAGCTCACCGAGACGGGCGAGAACGGCGCGGATGGAATCGCCGTGGGTCACCAGCACGGTGACGACCTCGGGATCCGCCTCGGCCAGGACGGCCGCCACCCGCCGACCGACGTCGAGCGCCGACTCGCCGCCCGGCACCCGCAGCGCCGGGTCGGACCAGTCGTGGGCCGCCCAGGTCTCGTCGTACCCCCTGCCCTCGAGGGTGCCGAGGTGCTGCTCGCGCAGGCGTACGTCGACCACCGGCTCGACGCCCAGCCGCTCGCCGACGATCGTGGCGGTCTCGTGCGCACGGACCAGGTCGCTGGTCAGCAGGCGCGGTTGCTTGCCGGCAGGCAAGTGGTCGCCTGCCGGCAGGCAACCGGCCAGCAGGTCCCCTGCGACACGCGCCTGCTCGCGGCCGAGGTCGGTGAGGCGCGGGTGGCGGGTCTGGCCCTGCGTCAGGCGCAGGACGTTCCACTCGGACTGGCCGTGGCGGACGAGGTAGACCGGGGCGGGCATGCGGGCGATTCTCCCGTAGGCTCTCGGGTGCTCGTGGCGCAGGAACCCGGTGAGACTCCGGGGCGGTTCCGCCACTGTGACCCTCCGCGAGAAGGGCAGCCAGACACTGGCCGCGGGCGAATCCGACCGCTACACGGGGCGAGAACCCCGGAGGAGGACCGCGCTCGTGCGCCTGGCTCTGCTGTCCACGTCCGACACCGACCTCCTATCCGCGCGGGCGAGCGGAGCCGACTGGGCCTGGGGCAACCCGGCCCGGCTCACCGACGACTCACTCGCCGAGATCGCCTCGGGCGCCGACCTGGTCGTCGTACGGCTCCTGGGGTCGCCGGACGGCCTCTGGTCCGGGGTGGCCTCGCTCGCGGTACCGGTCGTGGTGCTCGGCGGCGAGCAGCAGCCGAGCGCCGAGCTGATGGAGCGCTCGACCGTGCCGATGGGCGTCGCCGCCGCGGCCCACCGCTACCTCGCCGAGGGCGGCCCGGCCAACCTCGGTCAGCTGCACGCGTTCCTCTCCGACACGGTGCTGCTGACCGGCGAGGGGTTCGAGGCGCCGGCCGCGATCCCGGCGTGGGGCCACACCAGCCGCCCGCCGGTCGAGGAGGCCCGCCACGGCCGTCTCGAGACCAACGGAGGTCTCGAGACAGGAGCTAGCGCGCCCTCCTCGGCCAACGGGCGACCGCGCGTCGGGGTGCTGTACTACCGCGCCCATGAGGCGAGCGGGAACAACGCCTTCGCACACGCCCTCGCCGACGCGGTCGACGCGACCGGCCAGGCGGTGGGGGTGCCGATCTTCACGGGGTCGCTGCGGTCCGCCCCCGCCGACCTGTACGACGCCCTCGGCACCCTCGACGCGCTGATCGTCACCGTGCTCGCGGCCGGTGGGTCCACGCCGGCCACCGCGAGCGCGGGTGGCGACGACGAGGCCTGGGACGTCGAGCGGATGGCAGCGCTCGACATCCCGGTGCTGCAGGGGCTCTGCCTGACCGACGGCCGCGCCGAGTGGGAGGCGTCCGCCGACGGAGTCAGCCCGATGGACTACGCCAGCCAGATCGCGATCCCGGAGTTCGACGGGCGCATCTCGACCGCTCCGTTCAGCTTCAAGGAGATCGACGAGCAGGGGCTGCCGCGCTACGTCGCCGACCCCGAGCGCTGCGAACGGGTGGCCCGGATCGCGGTCAACCACGCGCGCCTGCGCCGGCTGCCGAACGCCGACAAGCGGGTCGCGGTCGTCCTCTCGGCCTACCCCACCAAGCACTCCCGGATCGGCAACGCCGTCGGCCTCGACACCCCTGCCTCCGCGATCCGGATGCTGCGACGGCTGCGCGACGAGGGGTACGACGTCGGGATCTCGACAGGCTCGACAACCCTCACGGACCTGCTCGACCTCGCCGACGACACCGAGGCCGGCGATGCCTTGATCCACGCCCTCATCGCCGCCGGCGGCCAGGACGAGGAGTGGCTCACCGACGCCCAGCTGACGGAGGCGCACGTCCGGATCCCGAAGGCGACGTACGAGGAGTGGACGGCAGACCTGCCCACCGACCTCCGCACGGCGATGGTCGAGAAGTGGGGCGCCTCCCCCGGCGACCTGTTCGTCAACGAGGACGGCGAGATCGTCGTCGCGACGCTGCGGGCCGGCAACGTCGTCGTGATGATCCAGCCACCGCGCGGCTTCGGCGAGAACCCGGTCGCGATCTACCACGACCCGGACCTGCCGATCACGCACCACTACCTGGCGGCGTACCGATGGCTGGAGCGGGGCTTCGGCGCCGACGCGGTCGTGCACCTCGGCAAGCACGGCTCGATGGAGTGGCTGCCCGGCAAGAACGCCGCGCTGTCGGCCTCCTGCGGCCCGGACGCGGCGATCGGGTCGATGCCTCTGATCTACCCGTTCCTGGTCAACGACCCGGGCGAGGGCGCGCAGGCCAAGCGGCGCGCGCACGCCACGATCATCGACCACCTGGTGCCGCCGATGGCCCGCGCGGAGTCGTACGGCGACATCGCGCGGCTCGAGGGTCTGCTGGAGGAGTACGACAAGATCGCGGCGATGGACCCGGCCAAGCTGCCGGCGATCCGCGGCGAGATCTGGCAGCTGATGCACGCCGCCGAGCTGCACCGCGACCTGGGCATGGAGGAGCGTCCGGAGGACGAGGAGTTCGACGACTTCCTCCTGCACGTCGACGGCTGGCTCTGCGAGATCAAGGACGCCCAGATCCGCGACGGACTGCACGTCCTCGGGGCGGCACCGGTGGGCGAGGCCCGCGTCAACCTGGTCCTCGCGATCCTGCGCGCCGGCCAGGTCTGGGGCGGCGTGGGCAACGCGGTGCCGGGTCTGCGCGCGGCGCTGGGTCTCGGCGGGGGCCTCGAGACAGGCGCTGGCAGGTCTGAACGAAGTGGCCTTTCCTCGACCTCCGGGGAGACTCCGCTTGTCGAGGAGGCCGGCCACGGCCGTCTCGAGACCGCCACCGTCGACGCGTTCGAGGCGCGTGCGCGGGACCTCGTCGAGGCGATGGAGAAGGCGGGCTGGGACCCGGCGGTGGTCGACACGCTGCACGACTCCCCCGAGGTGCGACAGGTGCTGACCTTCGCGGCCGAGCAGGTCGTCCCGCGGCTGGACGGGACGACCGCCGAGCTGGACAACGTGCTGCACGCGCTGGACGGCGGGTTCGTGCCGGCCGGGCCGTCGGGCTCGCCGCTGCGCGGACTGGTGAACGTGCTGCCGACGGGGCGCAACTTCTACACCGTCGACCCCCGTGCGGTGCCGAGCCGACTCGCCTGGCAGACGGGGCAGGCGATGGCCGACTCGCTGGTGCAGCGCTACCTCGACGAGACCGGGTCCTACCCCGAGTCCGTCGGCCTGTCCGTCTGGGGCACGAGCGCGATGCGCACCAGTGGCGACGACGTCGCGGAGGTCCTCGCCCTGCTGGGAGTCCGGCCCGAGTGGGACACCGAGTCGCGTCGGGTTCGCGAGCTCGTCGTCGTACCTCTGGAGGAGCTGGGACGGCCGCGCATCGACGTGACCGTGCGGATCTCCGGCTTCTTCCGCGACGCGTTCCCGCACGTCGTGGCGATGCTCGACGACGCGGTGGAGGTGGTGGCGGCGCTCGACGAGCCGGCCGACCGCAACTTCGTTCGGGCCCACACCCAGGCCGACATCGCCGAGCACGGCGACGAGCGCCGGGCGCGCACCCGCATCTTCGGCTCCAAGCCGGGGTCGTACGGCGCGGGCATCCTGCAGGTGGTCGAGTCCGGCTCGTGGCGCGACGACGAGGACCTCGCGGAGGTCTACACGGCCTGGGGCGGCTTCGCCTACGGCCGTGGGCTCGACGGTGCTCCGGCCGCCGACGACATGCGCGCCAGCTACCGCCGCATCAAGGTGGCCGCCAAGAACGTCGACAGCCTGGAGCACGACATCGCCGACAGCGACGACTACTTCCAGTACCACGGCGGCATGGTCGCCACCGTGCGCGCGCTGACCGGCTCGGACCCGAAGGCGTACGTCGGCGACTCGACCTCGCCCGACGCGATCCGCACCCGCACGCTGTCGGAGGAGACCGCCCGCGTCTTCCGCGCCCGGGTGGTGAACCCGCGCTGGATCTCGGCGATGCAGCGGCACGGCTACAAGGGCGCGTTCGAGCTGGCCGCGACCGTGGACTACCTCTTCGGCTTCGACGCGACCGCGGGCGTGGTGCACGACTGGATGTACGAGAGGCTGGCCGAGTCCTACGTCCTCGACGAGACCAACCAGGAGTTCCTGCGTCGCTCCAACCCGTGGGCGCTGCGCGGCATCGTCGAGCGGCTGCACGAGGCTGCCGACCGCGGGCTGTGGGAGTCGCCCGATCCCGCGACGATCGCCGGCATCCAGGCCGTCTACCTGGAGGTCGAGGGCGACCTGGAGGACTCCCCCGGTGAGTGAGCTCGTCGAGATCCGGGTCATCGGCTTCGGGATGGGGCCGGACCAGGTCACGCCCGAGGCCGCGGCCGCTCTGCGCGGCTGCGACTACGTCATCGCCGCCGACAAGGGCCACGAGGACGACAAGTTGGCGGTCCGGAGGGCCATCTGCGCCGGTGCAGGGGTCGAACTTGTCGTTCTGGTGGACCCCGAGCGCGACCGCTCAGGGGACTACGCGGCAGGGGTCCGGGCGTGGCACGAGGCCCGGGTGGCGGCGTACCGAGCAGTCCTCGAGGAACGCGGTGGGACGGCGGGACTCCTGGTGTGGGGCGACCCGTCGCTCTACGACTCCACGATCCGCGTGGTCGAGCGGCTCACCGACGACTTCACGGTCGTGCCCGGCATCTCGGCTCCGCAGCAGCTCGCGGCCGCGCACCGGATGGTCCTGCACGAGGTGGGTCAGCCGGTGCTGGTCACGACCGAGCGGCGGCTGCCCGAGGCGGTCGCCGGCGGAGCGACCAATATCGTCGTCATGCTGACCAGCGGCTTCTCCCCCGTCGGCGTCGACGACTGGCAGGTCTGGTGGGGCGCCAACCTCGGTACGTCGTCCGCACGCATCGCCTCCGGCCGCGTCGGCGAGGTGGCGGACACGATCCGCAGGGTGCGCGCCGAGGCCCGGGCGGTGGCCGGCTGGGTGATGGACATCTACCTGCTGCGCGCGCCATGAGCGGCCTCCTCGTCGCCGGCACCACCTCCGACGCCGGCAAGAGCGTGGTGACGACGGGGCTGTGCCGGGCGTTCGCGCGGCGCGGGATCCGGGTGGCGCCGTACAAGGCGCAGAACATGTCGAACAACTCGATGGTGGTGGGGTCTCGAGACGTTCGCTGCGCGACCTCCTCGACCACCACGTTCGCCGAGATCGGGCGGGCGCAGTGGGTGCAGGCGGTCGCCGCCCGGGTGACGCCCGAGCCGGCGATGAACCCCGTGCTGCTGAAGCCGGGCAGCGACCGGCGCTCGCACGTCGTGCTGATGGGGCGGCCGACCGGCGAGGTCAGCTCGCGCGACTGGGAGGACGGCCGGCGGCATCTTGCCGAGGCGGCACGTGCGGCGTACGACGACCTCGCCGCGCGCTTCGACGTGATCGTCGCGGAGGGGGCCGGCTCCCCGGCCGAGATCAACCTGCGTGCAGGCGACTACGTGAACATGGGCCTTGCCCGCCACGCCGACTTGCCGACCATCGTCGTCGGGGACATCGACCGGGGCGGTGTGTTCGCGGCGATGTTCGGGACCGTCGCGCTGCTGGAGCCTGCGGACCAGGCGCTCGTGGCGGGCTTCGTGATCAACAAGTTCCGCGGCGAGCAGGCGCTCCTCGCGCCGGGGATCGACGCGCTGACGCGGATGACCGGCCGCCCGACGTACGGCGTGCTCCCGTGGAGCTCCGAGCTCTGGCTCGACTCCGAGGACGCGCTGGACCTCGACGGCCGGCGCTCCTCCGGCACCGCAGCCAAGAAGGTCGCGGTCGTGCGACTCCCCCGGATCAGCAACTTCACCGACCTCGACGCGCTCGGGCTGGAGCCGGACCTCGACGTACGGTTCGTGTCGGGTCCTCGCGACCTCGGCGACGCCGACCTGGTGGTCCTGCCCGGTACCCGCGCCACGATCAGCGACCTGGCCTGGATGCGGGCGCGCGGCCTGGACACCGCGGTCATCGAGCACGCGCGGCGCGGTCGGCCGGTGCTCGGGATCTGCGGCGGCTGTCAGATGCTCGGCCGCACCATCGCCGATCCCGACGGTGTGGAGGGTCCGGCCGGTGCTGTCGTCGCGGGCCTCGGCCTGGCCGGGCACACCACGACCTTCGCCGCCGACAAGACGCTGCGGCTGCACGAGCCGGCCGGCTACGAGATCCACCACGGCCGGGTCAGCGGCCCCACGACCAGCGGCGAGGTCGTCGGCACGATGGTCCACGGCTCGCTCGAGGACGACACGGCCCGGGCCACCTACCTCGCGGATGCGCTCGGCGTGACGTCGCGCGCGTCCTTCCCCGCCGCCCGCGAGCGCCGGATCGACCTCCTCGCCGACCTTGTCGAGGAGCACCTCGACGTCGACGCGCTGCTCCGCCTCGTCCGTGGCGGAGCACCCGCCGGACTCCCCGTCCTGCCGCCAGGAGGCATGGCATGAGGGCGGTCCCTGAGGAGGTCGCGCAGCGACCGTCTCGAAGGGTGCTCCTCCTCGGCGGCACGAGCGAGGCCCGCGAGCTCGCCGCGCTCCTGGTCGAAGCCGGCGTCGACGTGATGTCCTCGCTGGCCGGCCGGGTCGCCGAGCCGCGGCTGCCCGTCGGACCGGTGCGCATCGGGGGCTTCGGCGGGGTGCCGGGCCTGCTCCGCGCCCTCGAGGAGTACGACGCCGTGGTCGACGCGACACACCCGTTCGCCCTGGGCATGTCGGCCAACGCACTGGTTGCCTGCCGACAGGCAGCCACGCCGCTGCTGCGGCTCGAGCGCCCGGGCTGGGAGCCCGATCCGGCCTGGCGCCACGTCGACGACCACGAGCAGGCCGCCACCGCCGCGGCAGGGCTCGGCGAGCGGCCGTTCCTCACCGTCGGGCGCCAGGAGCTCGCCCGGTTCATCCCGGTCCTGCGCGACCATGCCGCGCTCGCCCGGGTCGTCGACCGCCCCGCCAGCGACCTCCCGCCGACCTGGACGCTGCTGACCAGCCGCGGCCCCTACTCCCTCGACGGCGAGCTCGCGCTGATGCGCGAGCACCGCGTGGACGTCCTCGTCACCAAGGACTCGGGCGGCACCTACACCTGGCCGAAGATGCAGGCCGCCGCGCAGGTCGGCATCCCCGTCGTCGTCGTACGACGCCCGCCGGCACCGACCGACGTCGAGGTCGTCAACGACGTGCCGGCCGCCTGCCGCTGGGTGCTCTCGTCGGTGTGAGGTCGACCTCCCGGCCTCCCTCACACCGACGAGCTCCGATCAGACGGCGACCGGGGTGTGGCCCTCGACGAGACGGGACTCCTTGGCAGCCTTCGCGCCGGCCGGGTCGAGCAGCCGCTGCGCCTGCGGCGCGAACAGGAGCGCGATGCCGCCCCACAGGATCACCTGGTTCACGATCGAGTAGACGCGGAACTTCGCCAGCAGGTCCGCAGGGAAGCCCGGGAAGACGATCTTGCCGTTGGCGTCGGTCAGTGGCAGCGGGGTCTCCGTCGCCTGCCTTCCGTACTCCACGACGTTCGCGTGCAGGTGACCCAGCGGCGGCAGGATCAGGAACAGCACCGCCATCACGGCCATGTATCCGACCGCGGCGGTCACGACGCTGCTGTAGAGGCTGAGCCGCTTGTGCAGCTTCTGCCCGAAGTAGACCGCCAGGAAGAGCGCGATGCACGACACGGCCACGGTGACGAGGAAGAGCGCGCCCCGCTCCTTGATGGTGTTCTCGTGGCCGATGGCCGGCGGGTTGGCGGGATACTTCAGGAACGGCACGAAGTACGCCCCGGCGAAGTAGAACGCCGGGATCAGCAGCGCGAGCGTGAACGGGCGGACCCTGCCCACGCGGCCGATCGCGATGACGTAGCCGACCGCGACGAGCGCGCCCATGGCCGCGCCGAAGAGGATCAGCGCGGCACCGATGCCGACGTCCATCTGGATCGTGCGGCTGAAGATGTCGGGACCTGGAGCGGGGACCGGGAGACCCTGCGCCTTGTCGAGCTTGTCCTGCATCGCATCACGCGCCGACTCGTAGGCGATCGCCTTGGAGATGATCGGCTCGGCGAAGATGCGAGCGAAGAGGAACGCGACCAGTCCGGCCACGGCGCCTGAGAGCGCGCCACGACCGATGAGTTGCTTCACCATGTTCTGTTGTCTCCTGCCCTCTGTGTCTCAGTGGCAGGGGAAGCCGAGGAGGTGCCGGCCGTCGTGGAAGAACTCGTGCGCGACCATGCTCTTGCCGAAGACGGAGATCATGCCCTCGTCGACGCCGATGAAGTAGTAGACCAGCAGCGCCAGGATCGAGACGCCGAGCAGCAGCGCGACCGTCTTGACGTTGGCGTGGATCAGCGGAGTGCCGATGGGGGTGGAGGTGGTGCTCGAGACAGCAGACGTGTTGCTCACGTGATGCTCCTTCAGGAATACAACGTTCCCTTATGGGCTGACACACGTCGGCGAAGATCTGACTTCGGGCCCTGACGGGCCCTCACAGTGGCGTGACCGTGCCAGATTCTCACTGGCTTCCTCACACTGACGTGCCCGGCGAGCCTAGCGGTTCAGCCGGTGCCCGGCGACAGGTTGTCCACGTGTCAGATGGCTCTCCACGATCGCCGTCGCCGCTGCCGGGTCGACGTCGCCGTACCAGACGTCGTCGGGCTGCAGGTTGAGCACCGGGGCGCGGTTGCAGGGGAACTGGCAGCCGGTCTGGACCAGCAGCACGTCGTCGTCGCCGAGCTCGTGCTGGAGCATCGCCAGGATCAGCGCGCGCAGGTTGTCGACGGCGCCCTTGGCCGTGCAGCGCGGCCCGCGACAGATGTTGACCTGGTGGCGGTGGGCCGTCGGCTGCTCCCACGCGTCGGAGGTCAGGCCGGGCTCGTCACCGGTGATCGGGCGGGTGTCGGACGCGACCTCGGGCAGCACGGCGAGCGAGTCGGCCAGACGCGTCGCGACCAGGATCTCCGGGCGGGTGCCGGTGCGCTGGCGCCACCAGTACGCCGCGATCCGGCGAAGCCACGAGTGACCGGGACCCAGCGGCCCGGTGTCCACGCCGACAAGCGTCACGGTCGTGACGCCCGCGTCGGCCAGGCGCGTCAGCTCCTGGGAGAGCGACGGGTCGGCCATCTGCAGGAACGCCACGGATGCTCCGCTCTCACGCGTTGCGGCGAGGAGCTCGTCGCGACGATCGGCATCGGCGACGGACATGCCGACGAGGACGGTCGCGTTCATCGGGGATCCTTCGGAGCGCCGGGTCTCGAGACGGTCGCTGCGCGACCTCCTCGGCCTACGGAGAGCCCTGCTGCAACGAGTGCTGCGACGACGCCGACGCGAGCGGCGAGCCGGGTGGCTCGGGGGATGTCTGCGGGCTCGGGGGCGCGACCGGCGCCCATCACCGCGCGGAGCTCGGTGCGGGTGCCGTAGGTGTTCGTGCCACCGAGGCGGATGCCGAGCGAGCCGGCGAAGGTGGCCTCGACGACGCCGGCGTTGGGGCTGGGGTGCTGCGCGGCGTCCCGACGCCAGGCCCTCGCGGCCGCTCGAGGGTCGCCACCGAGGACCGTGGCGAGGACGCCGGCGATGCGTGCTCCCGGCAGGTTGAGGAGGTCGTCGAGGCGCGCGGCGGCCCAGCCGAAGCGCTCGTAGCGGTCGTCGTGGTGGCCCACCATCGCGTCGAGGGTGTTGGCCGCGCGGTAGCCGAGCAGGCCCGGCACGCCGGCGATCGCTCCCCAGGCCAGGGGCGCGACGACGGCGTCGGAGGTGTTCTCGGCGACCGACTCGACGACGGCGCGCGCGACCTCGCCCTCGGTCAGGGCGCTGGTGTCGCGGCCGACGAGATGCGTGAGCCGCTGCCTGGCCGCCGGGAGGTCACCGGCGGCGAGGTGGGCGTGGACGGCGGCGGCCTCGCGCTCGAGGCTGCGGCCGCCGAGGACGGCCCAGGTCGCGATCGCGGTGGCGAGCGTGCCACCCGGCACGAGGGCGCCGACCACGACCGCTCCCCCGACGAGCACGCCGGAGTGGACGACACCGTGGGCGCGGTCGTCGGCGTACGTGCGTCCCTCCAGCGCGGCGGCGACGGTGCCCAAGCCGGCCACGGGATGGAGGCGGCGCGGGTCGCCGAGCAGCCGATCGGCGGCGTACCCGATCACGAGACCGAGCGCCCTGCTCATCCGAGCTCGTCCAGGGCGAGAAGGAGCCTGTCGGCCAGGTCCGGCGGTCGTACGGCGATCCGCACCCACGAGTCGTCGAGGCCGGGGAACGTGTCGGCCCGCCGTACGGCGATGCCTCGGTCGCGCAGGGCCTGACGTGCGCCGGCGCCGGGCCGGGCCAGCACGAACGACGCCGCCGACACGACCTGCTCGACGTCGCGCGCGGCGAGGCCGCGGGCGAGGTGGTCGCGCCAGGTGCCGAGGGCGACCGCGCGGGCGAGCGACTCGGCGAGCGCGCGCGGGGTCAGGCAGGCCTCGATGGCGGCGAGGGCGGGCGTCGAGACGGACCACGGCGTCTGGTGGCGCGCGAGGTCCGCGACGAGAGCAGGGTGGCCGACGAGATAGCCGGCGCGGATGCCCGGGATCGACCAGTGCTTGGTGAGGCTGCGCAGGACGACCAGGCCCGCAGCGCGATCGGTGAGGAGCGACTCGGGCTCGTCGGGCACGACGTCCATGAACGCCTCGTCCACGACCACGACCCGCCCGGGCCGCAGAAGGTCGCGGAGCCGCTCGGCCGGGTGGAGGACGCCGGTCGGGTTGGTCGGGTTGCCGACCACGACGAGGTCGGCGTCGTCGGGGACGGCCGCGACGTCGAGGGCGAAGCCGTCCTCAGGTCGGGTGGCGACGGTCGTGACCTCGTGGCCGGCGGCGAGCAGCGCGGAATGGGGCTCGGTGAACTGCGGGTGCACGACGGCGGGTCGCCGCCACGGACGGGCGCGGGCGACGAGGGTGAAGGCCTCGGCCGCCCCGGCGGTGGGCAGGACCTCGTCGACCGGACGGCCGTGGGCGTCGGCGATCGCCTGCCGCGCGCGAGTCGCTTCGGGATAGGCGGCGACCTCGCCGATCGCCGCGTGCAGCGCCTCGTCGAGCCAGGCCGGCCGGGCGTCGGGGAAGACGTTGACGGCGAAGTCGAGCAGGCCGTCGCCGGTCTCGGCGTCGCCGTGGTGATCGAGGGGGCAGAGCAGCGGATCACGCACGGGCGTTCACCGCCTCGGCGAACCGTGCCGCCAGCTGCGGGTGGCCGGCCCAGTGGACGTGGAGGTACGACGCGTGCAGCGACTCGCTCGCCCAGCCGGTCGGCTCACCGTCGATGACCCAGGCAGGGTCGGGCCCGACAGCCGGCGTCGCCGTGGTCCGGTGGAACTCGTGCCCGGTCACCCGCTCCCCGGGCCGGGTGAGCAGGGAGTCGCCGCCGGCCTCGGCGACCGGGTAGCGCAG
>WQZX01000039.1 GCA_009780515.1 Nocardioidaceae bacterium
CGGATCAGGTCGAGCTCCTCCGCAAGCGCTTGCGGCGAGGTGATCGTGTGGGGAGTACGCGCGGCCAGACCGGCGCGCTCGGCGAACGCCGCGACGTCATCGGCGTCCATGCCCGTCAGGATGCACTTGCCGATGGCCGTGCAGTGGAGGGGCTGCTCGCCACCCACCCGCGACGCCATCTGGAACGGCTGCTCACCGCCCTCGACCTTGTGCACGTAGACGAACCTGTCACCGCTGCGGACCCCCAGATGAACGGTCTGGCCCACCCGGCGTTGCAGGCCGGCCAGCACCGACTCGATGCTGTCCTCGCTTCCCGAGCTCGTGACCATGGCGGATATCGCTCGCACCGTGGACCCGATCGCATAGCGACCACCGTCGTGCGCCACCACCCAGTCCTCCGCCGCGAGCACGCCCAGAAGGCGGTGGGCGGTCGGCTTGGACAGCTCGGCAGCGGCCGCGAGGTCGGCCAGCCTCACCGGCTCACCCGCCCGGGCGACGGCCTCGATCAGCCGCAGCACCCGCCGCGGCCCCACCCCGTCATTGGTCCTGGTCATTCCGGCTCCCCCCTTGACACGTGTGGCGCACGCAACTTAGCGTCTCCGACTAATTCCACCACCTGAAACGTCGTTTCGCAAGGCGAAACGCCATCGAGGAGCACCGGTGTCCACATCCCAGATCGAGTTGCGCAACCTGTCCGACCGAGCGACGCAACATCTGCTCAACAAGAACGGCACGTCCAGGGGCACGAAGGCCGGCTGGCTGATGATCTCGACGATCCTGGTCGAGGCATGGGACCTGTACGCGATCTCGTTCCTGATGCTGTTCATCACTGACGCCTTCCACCCGAGCACGTGGCAGCTCGGAGCGGCGGCTGCGTTCGCCCAGGGCGGGGCGCTCGTCGGTGCCTTCATCGGCGGCTGGCTGGCCGACCGGATCGGTCGCCGCAGGATGTTCCTGGGGACGATGGCACTCTTCATCGTCTTCGCCGTCGCGCAGGGCTTCGCGACCAACATGACCGAGCTGATCGTCCTGCGCTTCCTGCTCGGCGTCCCCCTGGGCAGCGACATCTCGACGGGCTACGCCTACATCATGGAGTCGATGCCCCGTGGCAAGCGCGAGGTCATGGGCAACCGCTGGCAGGGCATGTTCGCCCTCGGAGAGGTGACGGCCATCATCGTCGTCACGATCATGTACCTCACCGGCATGGACACGGATCTGCTGTGGCGCATCGGCCTGGCGCTCGGCGCGCTCCCCGCACTGGCGCTGCTGATCGGTCGCCGCGACCTGCGCGAGACACCCACCGCGCTGATCCAGAAGGGCAAGTTCAAGCAGGCGAAGGTCGCCTCGCAGGAGCTCTTCGACGACAGCCTCGACATGTTGCCCGACGAGGACTTCGACATCGAGCGGCCCCGAGCGCGCGACTTCCTGGCCGACATCTGGCGCGACGAGACCCGTCGCAAGGTGAGCCTGTACGCCTGGATCTCCAACGCGATGCAGGCGGCCGAGTTCTCTGCCTTCGCGTTCTACATCCCGGTGATCTTCACCGTGGTCGGTGTCGCCGGAACCCCGGACCAGTTCAACGTCACGACGAACTTCATCACCGCGGGCCTGTACGTCGTGGCGATGATCGCCGGCTTCACCGCTCCGGTGGTCACCCCGAAGATCGGACACCGTGGCATCGGCCAGATCGGCTTCGGCCTCGCGTTCGTCTCCCTCCTGGTCGCGGCTCTCGCGCTGCACCAGAGCTGGAACGTCGTCGTGGTGCTCGCCGCGGCCGGCGTGATGTGGGGTCACTACTGGGACGCGTCCAACGGCATGACGCTGGCCGCGATGGTCGCCCCGAACCGCTACAAGGCCACGGCATCGGGCTTCGGCTACGTGTTCGTCAAGCTGACGTTCTTCGTGCTCCTCCTGGTCTTCCCGACCGGCATGTCCGTCCTGGGTCCGGTGAAGGCGACGCTCCTGTGCGCGGCCTTCCCGCTCGTCGGCTTCCTCGCCGCCAAGTTCATCCTGCCCGAGGTGTACGGCTACGTGGAGCGCGAGAACGACGAGGTCGTCGAGGCCTCCGTGGACGCGCTGGGCGCCCAGGCCTGATCCCACGACGACCGGCCACGGCGCAGCCCCCCAGCGCGCCGTGGCCGGTCCCGAGCGTCTTCCCCACCACGAGCCAACCAGGAGAGCATCGATGACAGACGTCGTCGCCATCGGCGAGAGCCTCGGCCTGTACCGCGGCCAGAACATCGGTCCCCTCACGCCCGGCGACCCCACCACGTTCTCCTTCGCGGGGGCCGAGAGCAACGTCGCCATCGCGCTGGCCCGCCTGGGTCACGCCGTCGCGATGGCCGGTCGGGTCGGCGCCGACCCGATCGGGCAGGTGATCATGCGTCACCTGCGCTCCGAGGGCATCGACCTGGCGGGGATGACCGTCGACCCCGAGGCCCCCACCGCCTTCATGATGCGCCAGCACCGGACCGCCGACCGCGTCACGGCCACCTACTACCGCCACGGATCGGCGGGTTCCCGACTGAGCCGCGCCGACGTCGACGAGACGGTCGTGCGCTCGGCACGGGTGCTGCACACCACCGGCATCACGCTCGCGCTCAGCCCCTCGTCGTACGACGCCACGCAGTACGCCATGAAGATCGCGCGCGACGCGGGCGTGACGGTCAGCCTCGACATCAACCACCGCTCCCGGCTGATCGGGTCCGACGAGGCGGGCGCCATGCTGCGCGCGCTGATCGACCAGGTCGACGTGGTCTTCGGCAGCGAGCACGAGCTGCAGATGATCGTGGCCGAGCAGGACCCCGAGGCGCTGGTCGAGGCCGTCGCCGCCCTCGGACCCTCCGAGGTCGTCCTCAAGCGCGGGGAGCACGGCGCGCTCGGCAGGGCCGACGACCGCACCGCGGCCGTGCCCGTCGTCCCGGTCCGCGCGGTCGACCCGGTCGGTGCCGGCGACGCCTTCGTCGCGGGGTACCTCAGCTCGCGCCTCGAGGGCGGCACGCTGGACGACCGGCTGCGTCGCGGCGCCGTCTGCGGATCGTTCGCGGTCTCGGTGCCCGGCGACTGGGAGGGCCTCCCGCGCCGCGACGAGCTCGAGCTGCTCTCCGGCACCGAGAACGTCGACCGTTGACCACGAGAGGAGCGACCGTGCCCGACACCGACGCATGGTTCGACCGGGCCTTCGAGGGCCAGCCCCTGATGGCGATCCTGCGCAACTACGACGCCCAGCGCACCGTCGACCTGACGCGTCGCGCGTGGGATCGCGGCATCGGCCGGGTCGAGATCCCGATCCAGTCCGCGCAGGGCCTCGACGCCCTCGCCGCGGCCGCCGACGCGGCCCGCGCCGAGGGCCGCACCGTGGGCGCCGGCACGGTCACCACGGTCGAGCGGGTCCGGCAGGCGCTCGAGGCGGGCGCGAGCTTCGCCGTCGCGCCCGGTCTGGACCCGGAGGTGGCCCGCGCCAGCCTGGATGCCGGCCTCCCCTACCTCCCCGGCGTGGCGACACCGTCCGACATCCAGCAGGCCGGTCGCCTGGGGCTCCACTGGCTCAAGGCCTTCCCCGCCTCGCTGCTCGGCGCGAGCTGGCTCGGCGCCATGCGCGGCCCGTTCCCGCAGGTCCGCTTCGTCGCGACCGGTGGGCTGGGCGCCGCGAACGCAGCCGAGTTCCTCGCCGCCGGCGCCCGCGTGGTCGGCGTCGGGTCCGCGCTCGAGGACGCCAGCCAGCTCGAGAGCCTCGCCGATCTCCTCCCCCGCGACACCACCGCGCCGAACCCGAACGAGAGCAGGTGAGCGCCATGCCGCGCATCGTCATCACCGACTGTGACCACGGCACCGTCGACACCGAGCAGCGGGCAGCCGACTCGGCCGGCGTCGAGCTCGTCCTGGCCCACTGCGCAAACGAGCAGGACGTGATCAGCGCCGGCGCCGGAGCCGACGGCCTGATCGTGCAGTACGCACCCGTCACGGCGACCGTCCTCGAGGCCCTGCCCGGTCTCCGGGTCGTCAGCCGGTACGGCGTCGGCGTCGACACCGTCGACCTCGACGCGGCCCACACGCGCGGCGTCACGGTCTGCAACGTCCCCGACTACGGCACCGAGGACGTCAGCGACCACGCGATCGCGCTCGCCCTCTCCGTGCTGCGGGGCATCCCGCGCCTCGACCGCGGCATGCGCGCGGGATCGGCCGACCTGGCGCCGATCAAGCCGCTGCACCGCCTGCGTGGCCGGACCTTCGGCGTCCTCGGGCTGGGCCGCATCGGTGCTGCCACAGCGGCCAAGGCCCGCGCGCTCGGCTTCGAGCTGGTCGGACACGACCCGATGGTGACCACCGTGCCCGACGGCCTCGAGGGCATGGATCTGCTCGAGCTGGAGGACCTGCTCCGTCGTGTCGACGTGCTCTCGCTGCACGCTCCGCTGGTCCCGGCGACCCGTCACGTGATCGATGCGGACGCACTCGCCCTGATGGGACCGGAGACGGTCGTGGTCAACACGAGCCGCGGTGGCCTGGTCGACACCGAGGCGCTTGCCGACGCGATCGAGCAGGGCACGATCCTCGGCGCGGCGCTCGACGTGACCGAGGTCGAGCCCCTGCCCGCCTCGCACCGCCTCTACGACCTGCCCAACGTGGTGCTCACGCCGCACGCCGGCTGGTACTCCGAGGAGTCGTTCACCGAGCTCAAGCAGCGCACCGCGGACAACGCGATCGCCGCCGTGCTCGGCCGTACGCCGCGCAACGTGGTCGGCCCTGCATGACCGACCTCGAGCGCCGGCTCCCTCGACGCGAGGACCTGAGGCCCTACCTGCGGCTCAAGCGTCGCGAGGGAGACCGGGTCGCACGCCGCCTGGCCAGGGCGCACACGATCTGGGACCTGCGCGCGATCGCCAAGCGGCGTACGCCGGCGGGTCCGTTCGACTACACCGACGGGGCGGCCGACGCGGAGGTCGGCATGCACCGGGCCCGTGAGGCCTTTCAGGACATCGAGCTGCGGCCCGGCATCCTCCGCGACGTCGAGACCGCCGACATGTCCACGGCCGTCCTGGGCAAGCGGTCCGCGCTGCCGTTCGGGCTAGCTCCGACGGGCTTCACCCGGATGATGCACGCAGCCGGCGAGCGCGCCGTCGTGGCGGCCGCCGCACGGGCGGGGATCCCCTACGCGCTCTCCACGGTGGGCACCACCTCGATCGAGCAGGTCGCCGCGACGGCGCCGCACGCCCGCAAGTGGTTCCAGCTCTACCTGTGGAAGGACCGCGAGCTCTCCCTCGAGCTGATCTCGAACGCGCGGGCCGCGGGCTACGAGGCGCTGATCGTCACGGTCGACGTTCCGGCCGGCGGCAACCGGCTGCGCGACCTCCGCCACGGCATGACCATCCCGCCCCAGCTCACCGCCAGGACGTTCCTCGACGCGTCGTACCGGTTCGAGTGGTGGTTCAACCTGTTGACGACCGAGCCCTATCGGTTCGCGTTCGACAAGTCCGGCGAGGGCGACCTCGCCGATGTCGCGGGCAAGCTCTACGACCCGACGGTCACCTTCGAGGACCTGGCCTGGATCCGCAGCGCCTGGGACGGCCCGTTGATCATCAAGGGGATCCAGACGGTCGCCGACGCGCATCGGGTCATGGACCACGGCGCGGACGGCGTCGTCGTGTCCAACCACGGCGGACGCCAGCTCGACCGCGCGCCCGTCCCGCTGCACCTGCTCCCGGAGATCGTCGACGCGATCGGAGACCGCGGCACGGTCATGCTCGACACCGGCATCATGCACGGCGGGGACATCGTCGCCGCCCTCGCGCTGGGCGCCGACCTCGCCCTGGTCGGGCGGGCCTACCTCTACGGCCTGATGGCCGGCGGGGAGGCCGGTGTCGCGCGGGCGATCGAGATCCTGGCGAGCGAGGTCGAGCGGACGATGAAGCTGCTCGGCGTCACCTCGACCGACGAGCTCGAGCGTGACCACGTCCGGCTGATGACCCGGCGCTCCCCGGTAGTCCCCGCGGGCGCGCGACGGTTCGAGACGTCAGGCTTCCCATCCTGAGGATTTCGTCATGTAATGACTGGACAACCTCCTGACGTGACTGGAGTGGGGGGCCTGGTCGGCCCGGGCTGGGAGGTACGACGCGTAGGGAGCGCGTTTCATGGCACGATCGTCGAGATGGCTCTTGCGCGGCCTCCTGGCCGCCGTCCTCCTCCTGGCCGGCCTGACCTGGCCGGCCTCCACCGCCGAGGCCCAGCCGCTGCCTGCCCCGTACTCGGGCAGCACCGACAACAACGTCGTCGGTCTCAACGCCAACCTGTTCGGCCTGGCGGTCAACGCCGACGTCGCCCACGACGACCAGTCGGTCGACTCGACGGCGACGCCGGCCAGCACGGCGTACGCCGCCAACGTCGGCGCCGGTGCGGTCGGGATCGGCGTCGGCGTCTCCTCGGTCTCGCAGACCGCTCCCCCGGACAACCCGACCCCGACCACGGGCGACCTCGTGCAGGCCGACGTGACCGGACTGCTCGACACGGGCGTGACGACCGGCACCGCCAACGCGCGCTGGGCCGGCACCGGATCCTGCAGCCCCAGCGGCCAGGCGATCGCGTCGTCGCAGGCGCAGGTCGCGAGCCTGACGCTCGG
This sequence comes from Nocardioidaceae bacterium, assembly GCA_009780515.1. Lineage (GTDB taxonomy): Bacteria > Actinomycetota > Actinomycetes > Propionibacteriales > Nocardioidaceae > Nocardioides. Next base: position 6,614 of record WQZX01000039.1, read on the forward strand.
CAACGCGGCGGTCCAGGTCATGCAGCTCGGTGCGGCCAGCACGACCGGCACGACCTCGCTGACCAGCAACGGCGGCACCGGCGACGCCCGCTCCGTCGTCGGCACGTCGACGGGCAGCATCGCGTCGTTGACTCTGCTCAACGGCCTGATCAGCGTCAACGTGGCGGGCGACCCGACCCTCACCGCCACGGCGTCGGGCACCCCCGGCGGCGCGACCGTCAGCTACAACGCCGCGACCGTGACGGTGACGGCCCCGGCTCCCGTCGGTACCGTGACGCTGCAGCCGGGAGTCGCGCTGCCGATCACGATCCCGGCCGTCGGCACGGTGACCCTCACGCTCGGCCAGCCGACCAACGTCACGACCAGCGCGAACGGCCAGGACGCGTCCGGCGACGTCTCGCTGCTCTCGGTCGGCGTCTCCCTGCTCGGCGGCCTCGGCACCGCCAACGTGGACCTGCTGCCCCTGCACGCCGAGGCGCACGCACCCAGCGGAGGCGTGCAGTGCGGCGTGCTCGCGACGCCCACGATCAGCACACCGGCCGAGGGCTCGACCACCCAGGACACCACCCCTGCCATCACCGGCACGGGCGTTCCCGGTGCGACGGTCACGGTCGTCGAGGGCGGCACGACGATCGGCACCGCCACCGTGGCGAACGACGGCAGCTGGACGGTCACACCGAGCTCACCCATGTCCCTGGGCAGCCACACGATCACCGCGAGCCAGGCCCTCGGCTCCGCGTCGTCGGACACCACCGCTCCGCGGACGTTCTCGATCGTCGACACCACCGCGCCGGACCCGCCGGTCATCAGCTCGCCGGCCGACGGCTCGGTCACCAACGACCCGACACCGACGATCACAGGTACGGCGGAGCCGGGCTCGACCGTCGACGTCACCCTGGACGGCACCGACCTCGGCACGGTCCAGGCCGCACCCGACGGCAGCTGGTCGATGCCGGTGACCACGACGCTCAGCGACGGGTCCCACACCGTGAGCGCGACCGCGACCGACGCGTCGGGCAACACCTCGACCGCCGCGACGAGCACCTTCACCGTCGACACCACCGTCGTACCGCCCACCATCACCTCGCCCGCCGACGGCTCGGTCACCAACGACACGACGCCCGCCATCACCGGCAAGGCGGAGCCCGGCGCCACCGTCGCGGTCTCGGTCGACGGCACCCTCGTCGGGACGACGACGGCAGACCCGACCACTGGTGCCTGGAGCATCACGCCCACGACCGCGCTGGGCGAGGGGCAGCACACCGTGTCCGCCGTGCAGACCGATCCGGCGGGCAACGTGTCCGACCCGGCGACGTCGACGTTCACCGTCGACACGACACCTCCGGCGGCGCCGGTCATCAAGTCGCCGGCGGACGGCTCGTCCACCAACGACGCCACGCCGACGATCTCGGGCACTGCCGAGGCAGGCTCGACCGTGCACGTGACCATCGACGGCACCCCGGTCGGCACGACGACCGCCGGCCCGGACGGCACCTGGTCGCTCGACACGACCAGCACGCTCAGCGACGGCTCACACACCGTGGGCGCGACGGCCGGCGACGCCGCCGGCAACATCTCCCCGGCGACCAGCAACACCTTCACCGTCGACACCCACGCGCCCGCCGCGCCCGTCATCCAGGGCCCGGCCGACGGCTCCACCGTCGGCACGAGCTCCCCGACGGTCACCGGCACGGCCGAGCCCGGCTCGAAGGTCACCGTCGTCGTGGACGGCACGACGTACACCACGACCGCCGACCCGACCAGCGGCCAGTGGTCCGTCGCCACCTCGGGCCTGCCGGACGGTCACATCGACGTCACCGCGACGGCGACGGACGCCGCCGGCAACACCAGCCCGACGGCGACCAGCTCGTTCACCGTCGACACGACCGCCGCCGCCCCGGTCATCACCTCACCGGACCCGGGCACCGTCACGAACGACCCGACGGTGACGCTGACCGGCACCGCGGAGCCGAACGCCACCGTCACCATCAAGGACGAGAACGGCAATGTCGTGGCCACCACGACCGCCGACGCCAGCGGCGGCTGGACCGCCACCACCGACCCGCTCGCCGAGGGACCGCACTCCCTCACGGCCAGCCAGGTCGACCCGACCGGCAACCAGAGCGCGTCCTCCTCGCCGCTGCCGATCACCATCGACACGACCGCTCTCCCGCCGGTGATCACCTCGCCCGCCGACGGCGGCACGACCGGTGACCCGACACCCACGATCAAGGGCACCGGCGAGCCCGGCGCCACGGTGACGGTCGATATCGACGGCAACCCGGCCGGCACCGCGACCGTGGGCAACGACGGCACCTGGTCGTTCACGCCCACCACCCCGCTCGGCGACGGCAGCCACACGGTGACCGCCACGCAGACCGACCCGGCCGGCAACACCAGCAAGCCGTCCGACCCGGTCACCTTCACCGTGGACACGACCGCACCCGCGGCGCCGACCATCTCCTCGCCTCACCCCGGTCAGGTGCTCCACGACCCGACCCCGGTCATCCGCGGCACCGGACAGCCCGGCGCGACGGTCACCGTGGTGGTCGACGGCCACACCCTCGGGACCGCGAAGGTCGGACCGAACGGCACCTGGCAGCTGCCAGTACGCCGTCCCCTCGCCCCCGGCCACCACGTCGTGACCGCGACGCAGACCGATGCCGCCGGCAACGTGAGCCCCGCGACGCACGTGCCGTTCTCGGTGGGCGTGCGCGCACCGGCGACCCCGACCGTGAGGTCGCCCGGCACCACGACCGACACGACTCCGGCCTTCTCCGGCACCGGCACCCCCGGGTCGAAGGTCGACGTGATCGTCGACGGCGCGGTGCTCGGGACGGCCCTGGTCGGTCCCGGCGGCAGGTGGCACCTCACCCCGACGCAGCCACTCGCCTGCGGCAGGCACTCGCTCGCCGCACAGGCACGCAGGGGCGGCGCCGCCTCGGCGCTGTCGCCCACGCAGCACTTCACGATCCGGTGCAGCACCGGCGCCGGCGGCCCGCACGCGATCCCCGCAGGTGTCGGGCCCGCAGCGGTCGGGCCCGCTGGCCTGCTGCCGAACACCGGAGCCCCCGCGGGTCTGTTGGGGCTGACCCTCCTCGGCCTCGTGCTGCTCGCCACCGGCGCCCGACTCGTACGCCGGCGGCGGACCTGAGCCCTCGCATGGCCGGGCGCCGGGCATGATGGGGCGGGTGACGTCCCTCGGACCCGGTGACCGGGTGGCCCTGCTCGTGCCCGGCTCGACGCTCTACCTGGATGCCGTGCACCGGATGCTGGCCGCCGGGGTCGTGCCGATCCCGCTCGACCCGCGTCTGACCGACGACGAGCGCGGTCGCATCCTCGCGGGCCTCAGGCCGACCCTCGAGGTGACCGACGAGCAGGCCCTGCTCGACCTGCTCATGACGCTGCCCCCGCCCGGCCTGCCCCTCGCGCGTCCGATGCACTGCACCAGCGGCACGACCGGCACGCCCAAGGGCGTGTGGTCCGGGCTGCTCGACCGGGGAGCGGCACAGGCACTGGTCGACGAGGAGCGCATCCTGTGGCACTTCCGGCCCGACGACGTGAACCTGGTCCTCAGCCCGCTCTACCACTCGGCGCCGCTGCGGTTCGCGCTCGGCACCCGGCTGGCCGGCGGGCGGGTCGTCGTACCGGGCGCGTTCGACCCGGCGGTGGTCACGGCGGCGATCGCGATCGAGCGACCGACGACCATGTTCTGCGTGCCGACCCACCTGCAGCGGCTCTTCGCGCTCTGGGACGCGCACGGCTGGCCGGACCTGACCTCCTTCCGGCTGGTGGCACACGCCGGCGCACCCTGCCCGACCGACGTGAAGCGCCGATTGATCGAGGCGTTCCCGCCCGGCTCGACCTGGGAGTTCTACGGCTCGACCGAGGGCCAGTTCACCGCGTGCCGCAGCGAGGAGTGGCTCGAGCGGCCCGGCACGGTCGGTCGCGCACGCCCGGGGCGCACGCTCACCACCGACTCCGACGGCACGCTGTGGTGCGTGGTGCCCCAGCACGCCCGGTTCAGCTACTTCGACGAGCCGGACAAGACCGCCGCCGCCTGGCGCGAGACCGAGATGGGGCCGGCGTTCACCGTCGGCGACCACGGCCGGATCGACGAGGACGGCTACGTCTACCTGGACGGCCGCCGCGAGGACCTCATCATCAGCGGCGGCGTGAACGTCTATCCCACCGAGGTCGAGCAGGTGCTCGGCGAGTGCCCGGGCGTCCACGACATCGCCGTGTACGCCGCACCCGACCCCGACTGGGGACAGCGGGTCTGCGCCGCGATCGTCGGGGAGGCCACCGAGGACGCGCTGTCGGCGTACGCACGGGAGCGGCTGGCACCTCCCAAGCGCCCGAAGACCTACACCTTCCGGCCCGACCTGCCGCGCACGCTCACCGGCAAGGTGCTCCGCTCCGAGCTGTAGCCCGGTGGGAGGATCGCAGCATCTCAGGCCCCGCCGACCAAGGAGAGCCATGGCCACCCGATCCTGGACCGCCGACCAGCTGCCCGACCTCACCGGGAAGGTCGCCCTCGTCACCGGCGGCAACTCCGGCATCGGGCTCCACACCGCCCGCGCGCTCGCCGCGCACGGCGCCGACGTCGTCATCGCCTGCCGCAACGTCGACGCCGCGACCGAGGTCGCTCGCCGGATGCCCGGCGCGGTCGGCGTCGAGCGGCTCGACCTCGCGTCGCAGGCGTCGGTGGAGGAGCTCGCGTCGCGCTGGGAGCGGCCGCTCGACCTGCTGATCGACAACGCCGGCGTGATGAGCCCGCCGGCGTACCGCACGACGGCCGACCGCCACGAGCTGATGTTCGGCACCAACCACCTCGGCCACTTCGCGCTGACCGGACGGCTGCTGCCCGCGCTGCTCGCCACGCCCTCCCCGCGCGTCGTCACCGTCGCGTCGATCGCCCACTTCGGCGGCACCGACAAGGTGCTGGAGGCCAACCCCGAGGAGGGCTACCGGCCCGGGCCGTACTACAGCAACAGCAAGCTGGCGAACCTGCTCTTCGCCCGCGAGCTGCAGCGGCGCGCCGCCGCGAGCGGCTCACCGCTGACCTCGACCGCGGCCCACCCCGGCATCTCGGCCACCGGCCTGGTGGCCGACCCGAACGGCATGGGCGCCAACGGACTGATCCGCGCGCTGGCACCGCTGTTCATGCCGATCCTGTTCCAGTCCGCGGTCAAGGGCGCCGACCCCACGCTGTACGCCGCCACCGAGGCCGCTCCCGGCAGCTACACCGGCCCGCAGGGCTTCCGGCAGACCCGCGGCCCGATCGGCGAGGCGCGGATCAGCACGTACGCCGCCGACGAGCAGCTCGGGCGCGACCTCTGGGCGCTCAGCGAGCGGCTGACGGGCGTCACCTTCGCGCTCTAGTGACGCGGATCACCAGCGGTCGTGGACGGCGGCGCGGAACCAGCGGTCGTAGATGTCGCGGAGGCCGTCGAGCAGCCGGGGATCCAGGGCCGGCAGCGACCCGGCCTCGGAGTTGGCGCGCGCCTGCACAACGCTCCGGGCGCCCGGGATGACCGTGCTGACACCGGGCTGCTGGGCGACCCAGGCCAGCGCGACCTGTGCCGGGGTGGCGCCCTCGGGGCCGTGGTCGCGCACGAGCGCGGCGAACTCCTGCGCCGCACGCACACCGTCGGCGTAGTCGACGCCCGAGAACGTCTCCCCCACGTCGAACGCCTCGCCGTGGCGGTTGAAGGTGCGGTGGTCGTCGGCCGCGAAGGTGGTCTGCTCGTCGTAGCGCCCCGACAGCAGGCCGGAGGCGAGCGGCACCCGCGCGATGATCCCGACGCCGGCCTCCTGCGCGGCCGGCAGCACCTCGTCGAGCGGCTTGCGCCGGAAGGCGTTGAGGATGATCTGGACGGTCGCGACGCCCGCTCGCGCGATCGCGGCCAGCGCCTGGTCGCAGGTCTCCACGCTCACGCCGTACGCCGCGATGGCGCCCTCCTCGACGAGCGTGTCCAGCGCGTCGTACGTCGCGTCCGACTCGATCACCTCGGTGGGCGGGCAGTGCAGCTGGACGAGGTCGAGGGTGTCGACGCCCAGGTTGCGACGGGAGCGCTCGGTCCAGAGGCGGAAGTTGTCGAGGCTGTAGTGCTCGGGGAGCTGCTCGACGCGGCGTCCCATCTTGGTGGCGACGGTCAGACCCTCGCGTCCGCGGCCGGCGAGGAACTGCGCCACGCGCTGCTCGCTGAGCCCGTCGCCGTACACGTCGGCGGTGTCGATGAAGGTGGTGCCGCTGTTGATCGCGGCGCCCAGGGTCGCCTGCGCGTCCGCGTCGGAGACCTCGCCCCACTCCGCCCCGAGCTGCCAGGTGCCGATGCCGATGACCGATGCGTCCCGTCCGAGGCGGGTGAGGCTGCGCTGCTCCATGCCTCACTTCTACCAGTCAGCAGGCGAACTGGCGCCGGTAGGCCTGGGGGCCGATGCCGCGGACCCGCGTGAAGTGGTGGCGCAGCGTCGCCGCGTTGCCGAAGCCGACCTCGGCGGCGATCCTGTCGACGGAGGCGTCGCTGCGCTCGAGCAGCTCCTCGGCCGCGGCCACGCGCTGACGGGTCACCCAGCTGTGCGGCGTGGAGCCGGTCTCGTCGCGGAAGCGGCGGGCGAAGGTGCGCGGCGACATGTGTGCGCGCCGGGCCAGCGCCTCGACGCTGTGGTCCTCGGGCAGGTTCTCGGTGATCCAGATCAGCAGCGGGCCGAGCGTGTCCGCCTGGCAGTCGGGCACGGCGCGGGCGATGAACTGCGCCTGCCCGCCGTCGCGGTGGGGCGGGACGACCATCCGTCGCGCCGTCGCGGCGGCGACGGCGGCCCCGAACTCCTCGCGCATGATGTGCAGGGAGGCGTCCAGGCCCGCGGACGAGCCGGCGCCGGTGGTCAGGTTGCCGTCCTGGACGTAGAGGACGTCGCCCTCGACCTTCGCCTCGGGGAAGCACTCGCCGAGCCGGTCGATGAAGCGCCAGTGGGTCGTGCAGCGCCGGCCGTCGAGCAGCCCGGCCTCACCGACCTGGAACGCGCCGGAGCAGTGCGCGAAGATCCGAGTGCCGCGCCGGTCGACCTCCCGCAGCAGCTCGCTGACCTCCGGCGAGGGCTCGGTGAAGTCGCGCTTGGGCGCCACGCAGACGAGGTCGGCCTCGAGCGCGACCTCGAGCGCGTTCTCGACGTACAGGTCGAAGCCGCTGGGGCCGCGCACCCGTCCGGGCCGCGGCGTCGCGATCACGAAGTCGAAGACGGGGTTGCCGTCCTCGGGGTGGTAGGGCTCGGCCCACACCTCACACATCGAGCCGAGCCCGAACGGCTCGACCCCGTCCTGCACGACGACGGCCACCTTGCGCATGCCGGTCACGATGCCACCGGAATGGCAGGAAATCAATGAGCACTGTCATTGCTGCCACTCGTGGCGCGATCTCAAGGAGAGCAGCATTTCTGCCATGAGCCTGCTGATCCTGATCTTCGCCGTCTTCATCCTCACCGCCGTCGGCTGGGCGATCGCCGCCTGGGTCGGCGACGACCCGCTCCACGCCCGCCCCACCCGCCGCGACTGGTTCGAGTGAGACCGACCGCCCGGTCGCCGCACCGGAGAGACAGAAGGCCCGCTCCCCGAGGGGAGCGGGCCTTCCGGTGTGCTGCGGGCTGCTACTGGTTGCCGCCGGTCAGCTTCTCGCGAAGCGCCTGGAGCGCCTCGTCGGACGCGAGCGAACCGCCGTCGCCCTCGTCGGAGGAGGTGTACGACGACGCCTCGCCGGCCTCAGCCGCGGCGACCTTGGCCTCGGCCTGCTGCTTGACGTGGGCCTCCCAGCGGGCGTGCGCCTTGGCGTACTGGTCCTCCCAGACCGCGCGCTGCTCGTCGAAGCCCTCGAGCCACTCGCCCGTCTCGGCGTCGAAGCCCTCGGGGTAGAGGTAGTTGCCCTGCTCGTCGTAGCTGGCGGGCATGCCGTACAGGGTCGGGTCGAACTCCTCGACGTCCGCGGCCGCAGTGGTCTCGTTCGCCTGCTTGAGGGACAGCGAGATCCGGCGACGCTCGAGGTCGATGTCGATGATCTTGACCATGACGTCGTCGTTGACCTGGACGACCTGCTCCGGGATCTCCACGTGGCGCTCGGCCAGCTCGGAGATGTGGACCAGGCCCTCGATGCCCTCCTCGACGCGGACGAACGCGCCGAACGGGACGAGCTTGGTGACCTTGCCGGGGACGATCTGACCGATCTGGTGGGTCCGCGCGAAGTGCTGCCACGGGTCCTCCTGGGTCGCCTTCAGCGACAGGGAGACGCGCTCACGGTCCATGTCCACGTCGAGGACCTCGACGGTGACCTCGTCACCGACGGTGACGACCTCGGACGGGTGGTCGATGTGCTTCCAGGACAGCTCCGAGACGTGGACGAGACCGTCGACGCCGCCGAGGTCCACGAATGCACCGAAGTTGACGATCGAGGAGACGACGCCCTTGCGGATCTGGCCCTTCTGCAGCTGGGTCAGGAAGCCGTGGCGGACCTCGGACTGGGTCTGCTCGAGCCAGGCACGGCGGGACAGGACCACGTTGTTGCGGTTCTTGTCCAGCTCGATGATCTTGGCCTCGAGGGTCTGACCGACGTAGGGCTGCAGGTCGCGGACGCGACGCATCTCCACCAGCGAGGCGGGCAGGAAGCCGCGCAGGCCGATGTCCAGGATCAGGCCGCCCTTGACGACCTCGATGACGGTGCCCTCGACGACGCCGTCGGCCTCCTTGATCTCCTCGATCGTGCCCCAGGCGCGCTCGTACTGGGCGCGCTTCTTGGACAGGATCAGGCGACCCTCCTTGTCCTCCTTCTGGAGGACGAGGGCCTCGACCTTGTCGCCGACCTCGACGACCTCGGACGGGTCGACATCGTGCTTGATGGACAGCTCACGCGAGGGGATGACGCCCTCGGTCTTGTACCCGATGTCGAGGAGGACCTCGTCACGGTCCACCTTGACGATGGTGCCGTCGACGATGTCGCCGTCGTTGAAGTACTTGATGGTCTGGTCGATCGCGGCCAGGAAGTCAGCCTCGGAGCCGATGTCGTTGACAGCCACCTGGGGGGCGTTGTCGTCGTAGCCGAGGGGGGTCGAGAGGGTGCTCGTCATGAGTAGGGATAGATCCTTGGGTGGTCAGAAGTAGATGATGCGTGGCTGCGGGCGCAGACACGGACAACAAGACTACGCGCGGGGACGGGGCGGGGTCCAACCAGCGCCACCTCTATCCTGGGCTGGTGCAGGAGTGGCCGCATCCGCCGGTGACCGCCCATCGTCGTGACGCCGGCGAGGCCGAGTCCCGCCGCGCCAACGGCGCCGACTGGGACCGGTACGCCGACGAGTACCAGGCCACCCACGGCGAGTACCTCGGCGACGTGGGGTTCCTCTGGGGCCCCGAGGGCCTGACCGAGGCCGAGGCCGGGGTGCTCGGCGCGCGCGAGGACCTCGCCGGCAAGCGCGTCCTGGAGGTCGGCTCGGGCGCCGGGCAGTGCACCCGCTGGCTGCGCTCCGTCGGCGCGATCGGCTTCGGCCTGGACCTCTCCCACCGCCAGCTCCAGCACTCGCGCCGCATCGACGAGTCGACCGGCATCGCCGTACCGAGCGTGCGCGGGACGGCCACGGCGCTCCCCTTCGCCGCGGGGACCTTCGACGTCGTCTTCTGCGCGTTCGGGGCGCTGCAGTTCGTCGCCGAGATCGACCGCGCGGTCGCCGAGGCCGCGCGGGTGCTGCGCCCGGGAGGGCGCTTCGCCTTCTCGATCACCCACCCCACCCGCTGGATGTTCACCGACGACCCCACCGAGGAGGGGCTGGTCGCCTCGCAGTCCTACTGGGACCGCACGCCGTACGTCGAGGTCGACGACGCCACCGGCGCGACGGCGTACGTCGAGCACCACCGCACGCTCGGCGACTGGGTCGACCTCCTGGCCGGTGCCGGCTTCCGGATCGTCCGCCTCCTGGAGCCGGAGTGGCCCGAGGACAACGACCGGCTGTGGGGCGGCTGGTCGCGCGTCCGCGGCCGGCTGACACCCGGGACGGCGATCATCGCCGCCGACCGCGACGCCCGCTGAGCCCGCGCGGTCCCGGATTCCGGGACGAAGGTCCCGGGTCGATCGGTCGATCGGCCCGAATTCTGGGATTCGACGGTCCCGATTGCCGAAACCCACCCTCGTCGTACCAAGATCCTCCCAGCATCGTTTGATGCGTCTGGGGGAAGACCGGTCAGCACGTTCGGGAGACCCCGTCTCTCGGGTGCCACCTCTTCATCGGTCCACTTTCCTCGGTTCAGGAGACCCCATGTCCTTCCGCCGCCGTACCAGCATGTCCAGGGCGCGTGTGCTCACGCTCTCCGGCACCGCGCTGGTCACCGCAGCAGGCCTCGCGCTTTCGACGCCCGCCACATCGCACGCACAGACCCTGCCCGCGCCCTACTCCGGCAACGGCCACGCCGACCTCGTCAACCTGCAGGGCACCCTCGCGGGCGGCACGCTGACGAACGTCTACGTCGCTCACTCGCAGGTGATCACCAACAGCCAGGGCGGCATCACCGACCCGGAGGGCAACGCGGTCGCCGCCGGCTCGCGCACCCACGCGGTCGCGTCCAACGTCGACGCCCAGCTGCTCGGCAACAGCCCGACGATCCAGACCGACTCGACGATCGCGGACTCCCCCGCGCCGAACGACCCTGCGGCCAAGACGCTGCTGCCGGTCGACCTGGGCGCACTCGCGAACGTCGGCGTCATCACCGGCGACGTCGACTCCGAGTACGTCTCGGACGCCCAGTGCCCGACCAGCGGCGTCCTCGGCACCTCCCGCACCGACGTCGCCGGCGTGAAGGTCCTCGGGCTCACCGGCATCGCCGGCCTGCCGTCGGCCCTCGGCGGCGACATCGCCTCGATCGGCGCGTCGTACGTCGACACCAAGACCGAGCTCGCCGGCACCGCCGTCAAGTCGACCTCGGAGATGAGCATCGCGCCGATCGGCCTGCTCGGCGGCCTGGTCACCATCGAGGTGGCCAACCCGGTCACCATGACGGCGCAGTCGGCCGGCTCCGGCACCGAGAAGACCACGTGGTCCAACCCGACCGCCGTCGTCAAGGTCGGCGGCGCCACGGTCCTCAACCTCGACACCACCAACGCCGGCTCGATGCTGAACGTCCCGGTCAACCTCGGCGTCGCCGCGGTCAACCTGCAGGTCGGCCTGTTCAAGCCGACCTCCACGACCGGCGGCGGCACCGCCACGATCGACTCCGGCGCCGTGATCAAGGTCGACCTCGGTGTCACGCTGCTCGGCCAGAGCCTGGTGGACCTGCACCTCGGCGCGGGCCAGATGACCGCCACCGCGACCGCCCCGGCCGGCGGCGTCGAGTGCGCGACCTCCTCGAGCGTGGACTCCGACGGCGACGGCCTGACCGACGCCCAGGAGGCGCAGCTCGGCACCGACCCGCACAACCCCGACACCGACGGCGACGGACTCACCGACGGGCAGGAGGTCAACACCTACAAGACCGACCCGCTCAACCCGGACACCGACGGCGACGGCATCAGCGACGGCGCCGAGGTCAACGGCACCGACAACACCGCGTTCGGCAACGCCCCGACCGACCCGCTGAACCCCGACTCCGACGGTGACGGACTCACCGACGGCCAGGAGATCAACGGCACCAAGAACACCGCGTTCGGCAACGCCCCGACCGACCCGAACAACGCGGACACCGACGGCGGCGGCGAGAGCGACGGCGCCGAGGAGCTCGTCGACCACACCGACCCGAACAACCCGGCCGACGACGTCACGACCGACTCCGACGGCGACGGCCTGACCGACTCCGAGGAGCAGCTGCTCGGCACCGACCCGCACAACCCGGACACCGACGGCGACGGCATCAGCGACGGCGCCGAGGTCAGCGGCGCCGGCAACGCCTACGACGGCAAGCCCACCAACCCGCTCAAGGCGGACTCCGACGGCGACGGCCTGACCGACAGCCAGGAGAACGCGCACGGCACCGACCCGAACAACGCCGACACCGATGGCGACGGGCTCACCGACGGGTCCGAGGTCAACACCTACAAGACCGACCCGACGAAGGCCGACACCGACGGTGACGGCGTGAGCGACGGCACCGAGATCCACCCGCCCGCGCTGTGCAGCACCGGCAGGATGAACCCGCTGAAGAAGGACACCGACGGCGACGGTCTCCCCGACGGCGTGGAGCTCAAGGGCGTCTACATGAGCCAGAAGGTCTACCGCGGCTCCGGCGCCAGCCGGAAGTTCGTCAGGATCGGCAGGGTCAAGACCGACCCGTGCCGCAAGGACACCGACGGCGACGGCCTGACCGACAAGCAGGAGGAGGTCGGCGTCAAGATCAAGACGAAGGTCCTGGTCTCCAAGCGCCACGGCGGCTCCTACGTGATCGGGCTCCGCAAGACCGACCCGACCCGCAAGGACACCGACGGCGACGGCCTGACCGACAAGCAGGAGGTCACCGGTAGCCTCAACAAGAAGTACGGCAAGCGTGCCTCCGACCCGGACCGCGCCGACACCGACTTCGGCGGCGCCAACGACGGCCGTGAGGTCAAGCACCAGCACACGGACCCGACGAACTACCTCAACAAGCCGCTCAAGAAGAAGAGCAAGAAGTAGCTCGATCCCGACATCGCGGGGCACCGGCAACAGCCGGTGCCCCGCGGTGTTTCTCGGCCACGACCTGCCACCACGCACCAGTAGATTGACGCCGTGGAGGATGCGGAGATCGCCAAGTCGGCCGGCTTGGAGCGACGACACTGGTGGTACGCCGAGCGGCGGGCGCTCGTGCGTCGTACGGTCCGCGACTGGCCGGTGGGCAGGGCCGTCGACATCGGGTCCGGCAGCGGCGGCAACGCCGGCGTGCTCGCCGGCCTGGGCTGGTCGGTGACCTGCGTCGAGTACTCCCCCACCGGCGCCGCCATCGCCGCCTCGCGCGGCCTCCGCGTGGTCCGCGCCGACGGCACCAGACTCCCCCTCGCCGACGGGTCGACCGACCTGGTCATCTCCACCGACGTCTTCGAGCACATCGACGACGACGCGGCCGTCGCGTCGGAGGCGGCGCGCGTTCTCCGGTCCGGCGGTCGCGCGCTGATCGCGGTGCCGGCGGGCCCGGACCTCTGGAGCGGCCACGACGAGGCGCTCGGGCACGTCCGCCGCTACGAGCGCGAGACCCTCGCCGCCGTCCTCGAGGAGGCCGGGCTGGTCGTCGACGAGCTCTGGTCGTGGAACGTCCTGCTCCGGCCCGTGGTCAAGCTGCGGCGCCGCCGCAAGGTCGAGTCCGAGAGCGAGATGGAGGCCGTCAACCCCGTGCTCAACGCGGGCCTGCGCGCGGCCGTCGTCCTCGAGCGGGTGCTGCCGCTGCGTCGGCTGCCGGGCGTCAGCCTGGTGGCGGTCGCGCACAAGCCATGACCCGCTGGGTCGCCGACGACCGCATCGGCTGGCGCATCCTGCTGACCGCCGAGGCGGTGACCCCGCCCGCTCCCGAGGCGCTCGGCGCCGCCCTCACCGACCTGTACGCCGCCCAGGCCTGGTCGTCCGCTGCGCCGCCGCTGCTCCTCGGCGACGATCACGCCGGGCTGCGGCGGCGTCTCGTCGACGCCGACCCGCACCCGCTGCTGGTGGCGTCGACGGGCAGCCACGTCGTGATCTCCGCGCACCACTCCGCCGTCGACGGCCTCGGGCTGCTCGAGGTGCTCGAGCGCCTCGGGCTCGGTCCGGCGCGCTCGACCGCCCGCGGCCTCGGCGACGTCGCCGCAGCCTCCGGGCTCGCGGCGGGGATCGGCGCGCGGCTGTCCGAGGCGCTGCTGCACCCGCCGCTGCTGCCGGTGACCGCCGCAGCGGCGGCCGCCCCCGGCGACACCCTCGTGGCCGCGACCGTCGCGGGGTCGTTTCGCTCGGCCGATCTCGTGCACGCCGCCGCGCTCGCCATCGGCGACCGGCAGCGCGCACGGGGCGCGCGGTCCACCGGCGTCGCCGTCGCGGTCGGCGCCGCCCGCGTCGTACGACGGCCGGGCGAGGCGCTCGCCGACGACAGCGCGCTGCTCCGGCTGCGCGACGTCGACCGTCTCGACCGCGTGGGCGTCGCCGCCGCCCTCCGTGCGGCGAGCCCGCAGCCCAGCCCGCACGCGGCCGGCGGATCGGCGCTGGCCGGCGCCGCGCTCGGCCTCGGCCTGCGCCTCCTCGCGCCCCGGCTGGGCTCGACCCTGCTGGTCTCTCACCTCGGCGAGGTGACGGCGCCGGCCGTACGCCGCCTGGAGCTCCACCCTGTGACCGCCGGCGGATCGGGCCTGTCGCTGGGAGCCGTCGGCCACGGCGGCGGCACCTCCGTCACGCTGCGCGGGCGCTCGACGGCGTGGGATGACGATGGCCTCGAGCAGCTGCTCGAGGCCATCATCCATCGGCTGTAGGCCGCCGCCGGCCGGATGGGGGAGGTTGGTCAGACCCCGACCAGCGGACGGTCCACGCCGTGGCCACGGTTCGCCTCGTGCCCCTGGGGCTCGCGGCGGGTCATCACCAGCCCGGCGCCCAGGAGCACCAGACCGAGCAGCAGGCCGCCCACCGGGATCCACAGCCGGGCGCCCGAGAGCAGCATCGCGTTGGTGCTGAGCGTGTTCACCTCGTCGGTGACCTGGGCCGGGGTGTACTCCACGGTGCCGTCGAAGGCGGGGACGGTGGTGCCGTCGTACCGCATCTCCTGGGTCCGCTGCTCGATCCGCTGCACCGGGCTTCCGGTCGCGGGCTCGATGTAGAGGGTGCGGGTCATGGCGTACCACATGGCGGCGTCGACGGACGCGGCCTTGCTGCCGAAGACCGAGCCCGGGACCTGCTCGTGGCCGATGATCCGCGGCGCGATGGTCTGGACGAACTTGTAGACCTTCAGACCCTGGATGCTGGTCTGGCCCTCGTACTTCGCGGTGGTCGCGGCGCCGATCGCGTCGTCCCAGTTCTGGTAGTCGTGCCGCTGGGTGTCGAACGGGAACTTGTAGACCTGGCCGCTGCGGTCGACCGTGTCCTGCTGGCCCTGGGTCGACTCCGACCAGGAGCCGCACGAGGCACAGCTCACCGCCGCACCGGTCACCGCGTCGAACGGCGCCCGCTCACGGGATCGCTGGAAGATCGTGCCGTCGGCGCGGGTGATCGTGGTGTTGGTGTTCCAGACCGCGTCGCCGGCGGGCGGATGGATGCTGCTGTCCGCGACGGTCCTGGCCGCGACCGTCAGGTTGGTCGTCTCGGGAGCCAGCACCTTCGGGTTCGTGTTGAAGATCCGCGCGTCCTTGGCCTGCAGGTGGGTCGTCTCGTCGTAGTTGGTGGGGACCCGGGCCAGGCTGGGGTAGGCGTAGAAGCGGATGAGCGCCGCCGCCACCACCAGGAAAACGCCCAGGCCGACCAGGGCCGTGCCGATGATGCGTCGCATGGTGGTCACCTCTCTGCGGTTGCCGCGCGTGCCGCGCGGGATCGGTTGTGTGCCGGCGCCGCGGTCGCGACGCCGTCGATGAGCTGCTCGGTCCGGGCGCGGGCCTGCGCCCGCATCTGGGACCAGTCGAACCGCTGCGCCCAGGCGTGGCACGCGGCCGCGTGGTGGGCGCGCACGCCGACCGACGCCGAGCCCTCCAGCGCCAGCGCGAGGCACTCCCCCAGCCGTCGTCGTACGACGTCGAGGTTGTGGGCGTCGCGCACCAGCCAGCCGGTCTCGCCGGGGCGGATGGAGTCGCGGAGGCCGGGCACGTCACGGGCCACGGTGGGGACGCCCCAGCCGGCGGCCTCGATGACGACCTGGCCCCAGCCCTCGGCGTCGGAGGCGCAGACGTGCACCGAGGCCCGCCGCAGGATCTCGGCCTTCTCGGCGGCGGAGACGTACCCGTGGAAGGTGACCCGACCGGCGAGGCCGAGACGCTCGGTGAGCCGCTCGAGGCTCTCCCGCTCGGGGCCGCGACCGACCACGTCGAGGCGGATGTCGCGACCGGCGACCTCGGGTCGGTCGACGACGTCGCGCAGGGCGCGCAGGACGACGTCGACCCGCTTGTGGGCGACCAGCCGGCCGAGCACGACGACGCGGTCGGGATCCTTGGTCGCGGCGTCGAGCTCGTCGACGGGCGGGACCTCGGCGCCGTTCTCGAGAAGGCCGATCGGGCGGTCCCAGCCGAGCTGCCTGCGCATCTCGAGCCGGGTGGAGTGCGAGACCGCGACGGTCCGCCGGTTGCGGTAGACCGCGCGCATCGCGACCCGCTCCATCCAGCGGCCGACCGCCGCGACCGGCGCCGGGAAGTGCGTGCCGAACTGCTCCTGGTGCACGTGGTGGACGAGCAGGAGCACCGGCGTGCGCCGACGCACGAACAGCGGCGAGTACGACGGGATCCCGCCGGCCATGTCGATGACGACGTCGAGCCGCCAGCGGTGCAGCAGCAGCCAGCAGGCGGCGTACAGGTAGAAGGTGAGCGCCCCGCCTCCTCGTCGTACGACGATGCCGTCGCGCTCGAGCGATCGGTCCTGGCCGCTCTCGCGGGCGGTGAGGAAGGTGACGTCGGCCCCGTCCTCACCGAGGGCGCGGGCGAGCTGCCAGGCGTAGATCTCCGAGCCGCCCGCGAGGCTGTGCTCGAGGTCGCGCCAGTTGACGACGACGACCCGCTGTCCGGCGAGGCGGCTCACGACTCGTCCTGGGCGATGGCGGGTGCGGGCGACGCGAGGGGGGCCATGACCGCGGCGAGCGCGGGCAGGGCGGCCGGCAGGGCCACGGAGGGCAGCAGCGGCATCGGGCTCCGCTGCCTGGAGGGCCTCGACGCGACCCTGCCGGGGATCAGGACGACCGATGCCTCGGTCGCACGGGTGCGCCACGCGATGGCGGCCAGGTCCAGGAAGGACCTGGCGCCGTGGCGCAGCGGGACGAAGGTGGAGCCGGGCACGTCGGCCCAGCGGACGGGGATCTCGACGATGCAGGCGCCGGCGCGGCTCAGCCGCACCAGCAGCTCGACGTCGAAGGAGAACCCCCGGGTGGCCAGCTGCTCGGCGGCCGCGCGGACGACGCCCGCGCGGAACAGCTTGAACCCGCACTGGGTGTCGGAGATGCCGGGCACCAACCGCCGGGCCAGGTGCCGGTAGAGCGCCGCACCGGTGGTCCGGGCACGGTCGTGGCGCGTCTCGGCATCGCTCTCGCTCAGCCCGCGCGAGCCGATCACCACGTCGGCGCCGCGCTGGACCCTGCTCCAGGCCGCCTCGAGCGCCTCGAGGTCGGTGGCGCCGTCGGCGTCCATGAAGCAGACCAGGTCCTCGGCAGCGATCCCCGCGTCGGTGACGGCCAGCAGCCCGGTGCGCACCGCGGCGCCCTTGCCCCGGACCGGGCAGCCGACGACGCGCACGGGCATGCCGGGGCTGTCCCACGCCGCGGCGACGTCGCTGGTTGCGTCGTCGCTGGCGTTGTCGACGATGGTCACCTCGACGCGACCGAGGGTCGCCCGATGGGCGGCGACGTAGCGCCGCAGTGCCCGCAGCGTGCGAGGCAGGCGCACCTGCTCGTTGTACGCGGGTATGACGATGTGCAGCATCGGACCCTCCCAAGCCGTCTGCCACGTCCGGCGCTGCCCCTCCCAAGGCAGGTTCGGACGGTGAGTCCAGCGACTCCCCGAGGGTCGCGGCTCTGAGTTACTCGGTCAGGCTGCTACTTCTGCGCATAGGTCTCGAGCGTCCTCTTCGAGACGGGCGTCGGATTGCCCTGCGCGACGTGCACGCCCCCGAGCATGACGGCGAAGGCCACCAGCGCGCCCACGAGCGCAGCGATGAATCGGTTCATACCAGGTCCCCTCCCAAAGACCGGTGCGGAACCGCGAACTCCCGATTCGTGATCCCGCTCACTTCCTGTATCGGAGTATGAACAGACAACCTGAGAAAAGCAAAAGCAAAGTCGCGGCGTGTCCGGCGAGGACGAGGTCGCGATGGGTGGCCAGGGTCGGCATCGCGGACCGGGTCGGCGCGCCAGCGGCCGGCGGGGCGCCGAGGTCGAGCAGGACGAGGCCTCCGCCGGCGTACGACCGGTGGGCGCCGTGGCCGACGAGCTCGCTCGGGGTCGGGCGCACACCGAGGCCGCCCTCGACCAGGACCCAGCGGACGTGGAGGCTCCTCAGCGCCGCGACCGGGTCGCGGGTGGCGAGCGCCGCCCGGACGCTCTCCGAGCGCGGGTCCTCGGCCGGCACGACCTGGTCGGTCAGGTAGGTCCGGTCGTCGACAAGCACGTCACCGGGCAGGTAGCGGGGGGCCGGGTCGAGCACCGCCCTCCCCTGCGCCCAGCCGAACGCGCGGTAGGAGCCGGTCCACGGCAGCACCACCGTGGTGCCCGGCCCGCCGGCGATCCGCGAGGCCACCGCGTCCCACGACGGCGGGTACGACGACGCCTGCAGCCAGCCGCCGAGACCCCACGCCATGCCCGGCAGCAGGAGCACGGGCGCGACCACCAGCAGGCCGACGACGCCCCACAGGGACTCCCGGCCGACGCCGATCCGCCCGCGCACCTCGGTCACCGCGGCCGCGACACCGACCGCCAGGACGAGACCGAGCGGGGCCAGGAAGCGGTGGGAGTCGCGCAGCAGCGCGAGACCCGGCACGTGGTCGCCCAGCCGCTCCAGCACCGTGTCGCCACCGGGGAGCACCGGCATCAGCGCGACGAGCAGCGCGCCGGCGCCGAGGACAGCCAGCCGGACCGCCTCGCCCCGGTCGTCCCGCCCCCACCGCGCGAGGCCCGCGAGCGCGGCGATGCTGAGCGCGCAGGACAGCAGCACGACCAGCGTGCTGGTGCGGGCGTCGGGCACGATCGAGGTCTTCCAGATCCCGCCGAGCGACAGCAGGCTGGGCAGCACCCCTGCCCGCGACTCCCCCCGAGCCGCGAAGCCCGCGAAGACGCCGGTGGTCGTCACCTTCGCGGTCGTGGCGCTGGCGGCCGGGACGGCCCAGGTGAGGTTCGCGACGATCCCGACGAGCACGATCCGCCACCACGTGCGGGCGCCCACGCCGAGCACCAGCAGCGTCGACACGGCCATCACCCCGCTGGAGGGGCTGCACACCGCAGACACGACGAGTACGACGGCCGCCGGCCCCCAGTCACGCGGGTCGGCCCGCATCCGCCGCGCGGCCAGGGCGACCCACGGCAGCGCGAGGTAGCCGAGCAGGATCGCCCACTGGCCGATGCCGAGCCGCTCGTCGACCCAGGGGTTCCAGAGAAACAGCGCGATCGCGGCGGCGTGGGCCGGCCAGGACGTGCGCGCCACCAGCCGGCCCGCCCCGATGCCGCCGAGGAGCAGCCCGCCGGTGAGCAGCAGGCGCTGCAGCACCTGCCCCGGCAGCACGTGGCTCGCCAGGGAGACCAGTGCGTCCATCGGGACGGCCCTCGGCAGGGTGCCGTCCAGGCCCAGCCAGGCGTCCTTCCACGGCTGGTGCGGCACGAAGACCATGTCGCCGACCAGCCAGAAACCGCGACCGAGCCAGAGCGGCAGCACGACCGCGAGGGTCAGCGCCAGCGACCAGCCGGCGTCGGCCAGCACCGCCCGGCGGGTCACGACCGGCGCCTGCCGAGAGTCGAGGCGAGGCCGAGCGCGAGCGCCGCACCCGTCGCGAGGTCGACGGCGGTGCCCGGCTGGCGCGGACCGCCCGCCAGCTGCACCGACGTCATGATCGCGAGCGCGACCAGGGCCACCCCCACCGCCGCCTGCGCGACGCGCGGCCAGCGCCCGAGCAGCACCCCGGCCAGGGCGGCGACGCCCACGACCGGGCCGGCGGCCACCCAGCCGACGACGCCCGCACCCACGGCCGCCACGGTGAGCGTGCGGCGGCGGGGACGCCACGGTCGCAGCGAGCCGACGGGGTGGGGAGCGCCGGCCGGACGGGGGCGTCGTACGAGCACCCAGGCGGCGGCGAGCAGCACCAGGGCGAGCAGGACCAGTCCCACGACCAGCCCGACGACGTACCCGGCCTGGGGCGTGAACGAGAGGACCACCCGGCCCGACGTCCCGCTCGGGACGGTCCAGCCCTGCGCCCACCCGTCGACGGTGATCGGGGTCAGGCGACGACCACCGCCGACGGTGGCCTGCCAGCCGGCGTTGACGTTGAAGGGCGCGGAGACGATGGCGTCCCTGCCGGGCCCGACGTCGAGGACGACGTGGTTGTCGGAGGTGGAGACGACGTGGAGCGTGCGCGACCGCGACGCCGGCCTCGGGGCGACGCCGGCGGGCAGCAGGCTCACGCCGACGGGCTGGAACTGCGCGGTCGACAGCAGCCGCAGCCGGTGCGTGCCGGCCGCGAGACGCAGCCGCCAGCGGCGCGACCCGCAGGGGTGCACGGCGAGCTGCCCGGCCGAGGTGACCGCACCGATGGTGCCGCTCACCCGGGTCCGCACGCGATGACCGTCGACCACGAGGGTCGGGCCGAAGCCGCAGACCGAGCCGGTCGGCCCGGCGCCGTCGAGCGGCACCTCGGCATGGCCGCCGGCGAGCCGCACCTCGCCGACCCCGAGCGGCGCGTCGCCGCCGCTCGGCGAGCCCGGGGCGCGCGAGAAGGTGAGGGTCAGCCTGCGGGTACGCACCGGCGCGAAGGCGCCGACGCCGGACAGGTCGATGGTGCGGCGCTGGCCGCCGGGCGTGGTGAGCCGGGCGCTGCCGGGACGCACCGCGATGCCGCTCGGCGGCACGATCGTGAGCCTGCGCAGGGTGCGGGTGCGGCCGAGGTCGATCCGCAGGCTCGGCCGGCGGTCGCCCGGGTCGGCGATCCACTCGGTCGCCGGGTCGTCGTCGTAGGCCATCCGCGGCGACACGGTCGGGTCCGACCCGAACCACGACGAGCCCGTCATGGACACGCCGCCGAGCGGCTGGAGCAGCGACTCGGTGGCGGGGTCGCTGCGGGCGACCACCAGTCCGCGGACCGACCACCGGCCGCCACCGGCGGCGGTGCCGACGGTGAAGGTCCGGTCGATGCCGGTGGCCTCCTCCGAGGGGTGCTGACGGGCGGGGTCGCAGTCCGGTCCGAGCAGGGTCGTCACGCAGGCACGCGCCTCGGGCGCCGCGGAGAACACGAAGGCGGGATGGGCGCTCTCGGCGACGGGAGGTACGACGAGGGTGCGCTGGGCGTGGACGCCCGCGATGTCGACCTCGGCGAGCCCGACCGACGCATCCCTGCCCGGCGCCGACGCGACGGCCACCCGCACCCGGTCGGCCCGCACTCCGCCGAAGTCGACGGTCGCCCGGCCCTCGGCGTCGGGCTTCACGGTGCGGCTGACGTCACCGGCAGTCACCCGCCACGACCCGACGCTGCCGACGCTCATCGACGAGGTCGGCTCCGTCAGGGTGATGCGGCCGATCGGCCGAGTGCGGCCGAGGTCGACCTGCCACCACTGCCCCACCGTCGGCAGGTAGGGAGCCGGGCGCCAGAACGTCGTCGGGTCGCCGTCGAGCGCCGACCAGGGCGCGTCCTCGGGACGCACCTCGCCCAGGGTGCTCGCCCAGCCCCGCGAGCTGGAGGCGTCGACCCCCGCGATGCCGAGGTAGCGCGCGACCACCGGCCTCGCCCCGTCAGGCCCCGGGTAGTTCTCCAGCACCCGCCCGGCCCGGCCCGGCTCGTCCGCGGCCATCACGTTGCCCTCGGCGTCGTGGATCCGGCCGAACGACCGCTCGCGCCGCCGGAAGCCGTCCCCGACCACGTCCGCGGGGTGGCGCCAGCCCTCCGTGCCGGCGATCACCACCGGCTGCCCCGGTGCCACCAGGCCGTCGCCGACCGCGGCGACGCCGTCCTCGACCGAGGAGGCCACGGTCACCGCGTGGTCGGCGTCGCGGACGTCGTACCCGTCGGCGCCGTGGGGCGAGCCCTTCGGCTCCTGACCGGGCACGGGCTGGACGTCGAAGACCTCGATGGCCGGGCCGAGGTCGAGCTGGCCGAAGCTGCGCACCCGGTGGATGCCCGGCGAGCGCGCGAGCGCGACCGAGACCAGGCTCGACGACGGCACCTGGGCGACGTTCTCGTCGAGGTCGTGGCGCAGCAGGACCCGTGTGACGCCGATGCGCGCCAGCATGTAGCGGAGGTACGGCGACCCCGACCCGGTCTCGAGGTAGGACTCCAGCTGCGACAGCATCCGGATCGTCGCCGCCGGGGCGAGCGGGGCCTGCGAGAGGGTGACCCACGGAGACTTCGCGAGCGCGTCCATCGGCTCCTCCATGGTCCAGCCCCACGTCTGGACGCCGAAGCCGGAGCCCGGGATCACCCAGGTCGTGCCGGGCTGCCTGGCGACGTAGTCGGCCGCCTCGGTCCAGTACGACGGGATGCTGGTCCACCCGGGCGTACGGGTGTCCGCCGCGATGATGGGCTGGGCCATCGCGACCAGCCCGCCGGTCAGGCACAGGGCCAGTCCGGCCGCGACGAGGGGGCGGATCCGCGGTCGCCGGCGGACGGGCCGGCGTCCGCCCAGGTGGCGCAGGCCCGTCCGGACGAGGTCGTCGACCAGCACGCCCACGCCGATCGCGAGCGGGACCCGCAGGATCGGGTCGGCCTTCGGGATGTTGCGCAGCGGCGCGAGGGCGCCGTCGAGGAGGTGCTGCAGGCCGAGGGCGAGCGGGCCGTCGAGCGGCGCGGTGTGCGCGGCGACCTGGCAGAGCAGCCCGAAGGCGGCGGCGAGCAGGAGCGGCGTACGGAACCGGCCGCGGTAGCGCAGCAGGCCGATCACGCCCAGGGCGGCGACCAGGCCGGAGCCGAGCACCAGCCAGGGCGAGTAGCTCAGCTGGTAGCCGGCGGGCCACCAGGGCGAGCCGCCGACCTGCACGAAGTCGACCCAGTTGCTCGCGCCACGCAGCGTCTCGGCGAAGCCGGACGTGCCGGTGGTCGTCGGCGCGTCCTCGACGTAGTCGAAGAACGGCGGGCTGTAGGCGCCCAGGCGCAGCAGCGAGAACACCCACCACGCGTTGACCGCGCCGAGCAGCGCCAGCCAGCCCACCGCGAACCGCCAGGTGACCAGGCGGCGCACCAGCGCCCAGCCGACGACGATGGCCAGCAGGGCCGCGGGTGCTGCGGTCGCGGTGCCGTTGACACCGCCGGCGAACGCGAAGGCCGCCGCGGAGAGCAGGGCCGCGTCGCGAGGCCGGCGGCGGCCGTCGATCAGGTGGATCAGGGGCAGCAGCGCCCAGGGCAGCACCGCCCCGGGGAGGATCTCCGCGCTGCGCACGCCCAGCTCCGCGACCATGCGCGGTGTCAGGCCGTACGCCAGCCCGGCGGCCGCGGCGGCCCACGGGCCCGTGCCCAGGGCACGCGCCACACGGCGTACGCCCTCACAGGCGACGAGCAGGACAAGGACCGACCAGAGCCGCTGGGAGACCCAGCCGGGCACGCCGATCCAGTGCAGCAGCGCGTAGTAGCTGCCCTGCGGGAAGAGGTAGCCGTAGGCCTGGTTCTGCAGCTGGCCCAACGAGACGCCCGGCTGCCACAGCGAGAACGTGCTCGCGAGGTAGCCGGCCGGCTTCTCGGTCAGCTCCAGGCGGGTGTCGTCGGTCGTCTGCCCCCACTTCTCGGTGAGGGTGAGGAGGGCGAGCGCGGCGTAAACAGTCCAGAGCAGCACCGTGCAGCGCCTGTCCGCGGCCCGCTGCTGCATCCCTGCTCCCTCCTGGTGGCGGTCGTCACTGTATTCCGCCGCTCCTCTTGACTCGGCAGGCATTGGTCGCCCCTTAGGCTCTGTTCCGTGACGAGCGTGGTGGAGCCCCGGACGGGCGCACGGGCCCTCCGGCTCCTGCGCAGCAGCGCGGGCATCGCGATCGCCATGGCCGTGATGAACATCGGGACCTACGCGTTCCAGATGGCGGCCGCCCGCCTCCTCGGCCCCGTGCAGTACGGCGCCATCGCGAGCCTGATGGCGCTGCTGATGGTGCTGTCCGTCGTACAGCTCGGTCTGCAGGCCACGGCGGCCCGCCGCATCGTCGCCGACCCCGAGGACGTCGCCGCCATCGAGGAGAGCATCCTCGCCACCACCCGGCGTGCCGCCTGGGGCCTGGGCGTCCTCGCGCTGGTCTGCTCGCCGCTGGTCTGGAAGCTGCTCGACCTCACCAGCGTCTTCCCCGCGATCCTGCTCGCGCTCTCCGTCGTACCGACCACGGTGATGGGCGGCCAGGCGGGTGTCCTGCAGGGCGAGCGGCGCTGGCTCCCGCTGTCGCTGATGTACCTCGCGGTCGGCATTCCCCGCGTCGTCCTCGGCGCAGGCTTCCTCTGGATCCGCCACACCGAGGCCAGCGGGATGCTCGGCGTGCTCATCGCGTCCTGCCTGCCGGTCGTCATCGGCACCCTCGCCCTGCGCGGCCACCGCCCGGACCCGCCGGCCAACCAGCACGACCTCGAGGTGCGCCGCGACGCACGCAACGAGGCCATCGGCAGCTCGATGTCCCTCCTGGCCTTCACCGCGCTCGCGAACATCGACGTGATCGTCGCCCGCAACGTGCTCCCCCACCACGACGCCGGGCTGTACGCCGGCGGGCTGATCGTCACCAAGGCGGTGCTGTTCCTGCCGCAGTTCGCGGTGGTCATCCTCTTCCCGTCGATGTCCGACGACACCCAGAGCCGCCAGGCGATCCTGCGCGGGCTCGGCTTCCTCGGCGCCCTCGGTGCCGTCTGCGTGGCCGGCGCCTGGCTGCTCAAGGGCGTCGCCGTGCAGTTCATCGGCGGCTCGGAGTACTCCGGCGTCACCGACAAGCTCTGGCTCTTCGCCATCATCGGCGGGCTGCTCTCGCTCCTCCAGCTGCTCGTCTACGGCGGCCTGGCCAAGCGCGGCCGCACCACGAAGTACATCGTCGCGGTCAGCGTCGCCGCGCTCATCGGCTTCGGCCTCCTGGCCGACAGCGTCATCGGTCTCGCCCTGACCGTGGCCGCCATCGACGCCGCCACCGTCGTCGTACTGATGGCTCTGCATCTCCTCCAGCGCCCCACCCCCGCCCCCGCCGACTGAGGCGACCCACTCGCCGGATCTCTGTCGTTGGTTGAGTAGCCCGAGCCGCTGGGCGAGGACGTATCGAAGCCAACGCTGATGGGTGCTCTGTTGCGCGCCGCTTCGGTCCAGACCGACAGCAGCTACGGGACGAGGGGGTCTTCGGTCGGGCGCCGTCGCCGACCGGCGGGTGGTCGAGTCCTGACCCAGGGCGGTCGAGCTTGTCGAGACCCCTGGCGATCGGGCTCTTCTCACCCGCCGCGGAGCTGCGGACCGACAGCAGCGACGGAGACAGGGGGCTTCCGGTCGGGCGCCGCCGCCGGCTGGCGGGCGGTCGCGCCCTGACCCAGGTGGTCGAGCTTGTCGAGACCCTTGGCGGTCGGGTCTTCCTCGCCCGCCGCGGGGCTCCAGTCTGACAGCAGCGACGGAGACA
>WQZX01000040.1 GCA_009780515.1 Nocardioidaceae bacterium
CGAACGAGGACTCGCCCCGCGACTCCCCCGACTCGTTCGAGCCGAACGAGGACTCGCCCTCGCCCTGCTCGCCGAACGAGGAGCCGGAGTCCGACGCACCGCCGGACTCGCCGTACGACGACTCGCCCTGCGAGCCCTCGGAGCCGAAGGACCCCTCGCCCTGCGACTGCTGCTCACCGAACGACGAGTCCTGCTGCTGGTCCGAGCCGAGCTCCTGCTGGCCCTGCTGCTCGTCGAGTCCCTCGGAACCGAAGTTCTCCTGGGTCATCACTGATCAACTCCCGAGATAACTACCTGACCGGGAAGGTCCCGGCCCCCGCCCCAGGCGGTTCCCACCACCGTCGCGCAGTCGCCGGCGGAGCACAACCGGCACGCGCCGGGTTTAAGGAGTTGTTCAGACGCCCGACCACCGCGGTCGGGCGGAGCAGGGCGAACGACCGTCTAGGAGCCGGAGGCGCGGCGCTGCTGCTCGCGCTCGTCGCGAGAGGCCTCGCGCTCGCTGCGGCGGGAGGTGTCGGCCTCACGCGCGAGCTCGGAGTCGTCGGCGTTGCGCCCGGAGCTCCAGACCCCGGTCGAGTCGAGGTCGATGGTGCGGACGGTGCGGGAGGCCTGCGCCTTGCCGACGTACGTCGGCAGGGTCATCGGCACCGGCTCCCAGGTCGACGGGGAGGCGACGCCCACGGCGGGGATCTGCTCGGTGCCGTCACCCTCGGGGGCGGTCGCGGTCGCCTCGTCGGTCTCGTCCTGGGCCGCGGAGTCCTCGGCGGCGATCGCCTGGTCGGCGAGGGTGGTACGACGCTTCTTCACGACCCGGGTGCGGGCGGCGGCCTCCTTGCGGACCATCAGCCGGCAGGCCACCAGCCACGCCGCGATCAGGGCGACCGGGGCCGCGATCCAAGCGTCGGAGATGCGACCGGCCAGGCCGAGGCCGGCCACGACGGCCAGCAGCAGCACGAGCGTGGTCAGCACGCGACGACGACGCCGGGCGGCCGCCTTGGCGGCGGCGCGACGCAGCCGGAGCTGCAGCGGCGTCAGCCGGACGGGCTCGAGGACGTACTCGTCCTCCTGCTCGTCCTCCTGCTCGGCCGCCGGCTCGGCGGGCTCGGGCTTGGCCTTCGGGGCGGACGTGCGGTCCGCGGTCGGCTCCTCGTCCCGGACGGCGGCCGCGGCACGGGCCGTCGGGCTGAGCACCCGGAGTCGGTCGGAGAAGCTCTCGACGGTGCGAGAGGCGGCCGCGTCCTCGTGCTGCTTGAGCGCCTTCGGGACGAGGTAGACGGCCCATGCCGCCGCGAGGGCGACGAAGATGAGTGCGCTCAGGTCCACAGAATCAGGTTAGGAGCGTGGGGCCCCCAGGGCCCGAACGTCGGCCGGTGTGTCACGCGATTGACGTGATTGGTTCCTGTGACGGTTGTGATCAGGGATCCAGCCGGGCGAGCAGCCCCAGCGGGACCTCCTCCTTGGTGATCGCGAAGATCCGGTGGTCGCGCCACTCGCCGTCGATGTGCAGGAACCGGGGCGCGTAGCCGACCTCCTGGATCCCCAGCTTCTCCACGACCCGCAGCGAGTTGGCGTTCTCGGGCCGGATGCAGATCTCGACGCGATGCAGACCGCAGACCACGAAGCAGTGGTCGATCGCCATCGCCACGGCCCGCGGGATGATGCCGCGGCCCGCCTGCTGCTGGTCGAGCCAGTAGCCGATCGACGCGAACTGCGCCGAGCCACGCACGACGTTGTTGACGCTGACCTGGCCGACGAAGGCGCCGTCGACCTCCACGACCCACGGGTACGTCGTCCCCTCGCGGGCCGCCTTCTTGAGCCGGCGCACCAGCGAGCCGAACGTCGTCGGTCGCCCGTCGCCCCCGGGCGGGACGGTCGCGTCCCACGGGGACAGCCAGGCACGGTTGCGCACCCGGACGGCCCGCCACGCCGTGACGTCGCGGCGGCGGATCGGCCGCAGCGTGACCACCGGGGCGCTCCCCGACGTCAACCGGTTCGGCCAGCAGCTCCCCGGCAGGGAGACGGTCATGCGGCCGGTCAATGATCGCTCCCCACGACCTGCTCGACCGCGTGCACCAGCACCGGCCGGAGGACCTCGAGCGCGTCGCTGACACCGCCGCGCGAGCCCGGCAGGTTCACGACCAGACAGTGGCCGACGACGCCGGCGAGGCCGCGCGAGAGCATCGCGGTCGGCACGCCCTTGGCGAGCCCGTGGGCACGGATCGCCTCCGCGATGCCCGGCGCCTCGCGGT
Organism: Nocardioidaceae bacterium; assembly: GCA_009780515.1. Classification (GTDB taxonomy): domain Bacteria; phylum Actinomycetota; class Actinomycetes; order Propionibacteriales; family Nocardioidaceae; genus Nocardioides. Next base: position 2,250 of record WQZX01000040.1, read on the forward strand.
CGAGCAGCGGGCGCGTCACCTCGGGCGTGCGGTCGGTGGGCGTGAGGCCGGTGCCGCCCGTCGTCAGCACGACACGGGCGCCGGCGGACACCGCGGCCGCGATGGCCTTGCCGACCGGCGCGCCGTCGGGTCGTACGACGGGGTCCCCGACCACGAAGCCCAGCTCGGTCAGCGCCGCGACGATGACCGGGCCGGTCGTGTCGTCGTACGTCCCGGCGGCGGCGCGGTTGGAGGCGACGACGACGGCCGCCGGCATCGGCGCGGTTGGAGGCGTGCTCATCGCGTCCACGTGCCCGACCTGCCGCCGCTCTTGGCGTCGACGCGAACGTCGGTGATGACCGCGCCCTTGTCGACGGCCTTGATCATGTCGACCACCGTGAGCGCCGCGACCGAGACCGCCGTGAGGGCCTCCATCTCCACGCCGGTGCGGTCGGTGGTGCGCACCGTCGCGCTGATCTCGACCCCCTCGTCGGCGACCGCGAGGTCGACCTGCACGCCGGAGATCGCCAGCGGGTGGCAGAGCGGCACCAGCGACGGCGTCTGCTTGGCGCCCATGATGCCGGCGATGCGCGCGACCGCGAGGGCGTCGCCCTTGGGCATCCCCTCGCCGCGCAGCAGGCCGACGACCTCGGGGGTGGTCAGCACCCGACCGCTCGCGGTGGCGGTCCGGGCGGTGACGTCCTTGCCCGAGACGTCGACCATCCGGGCGGCCCCGGTCTCGTCGACGTGGGTGAGCCGCGGCTCCCCGCTCGTCGGTTCGGTCATCGCTCCTCCTCCGGTCGCAGGGCGACGACCTCGACCGGCTCGCCCGCAGGGATCACCCTTACCACTGGCGGGACGACGAGCAACGCATCCGCCGCGGCGAGCATCCGCTGCGAGTGGCCGACATGCCCGGCGAGCGGCGCGACCCGGCCCTCGTCGTCGTACGACGCGGGGAGCAGGACGGTCCGGTCGGTCGCCGTCACCTCGGCCGCGAGCAGCGCGGTCCTGCGTCGGACCGCCGGCCGGCCGGCGAGGGCGCGCAGCGCCGGCGCGGCGAACACCAGGAACGAGGAGTACGCCGCCACGGGCGTGCCCGGCAGGCAGACGACCGGCACCCTGCGACCGGCCACCTCCAGGGTCCCGCAGCCCTGCGGGCGTCCCGGCTTGATCGCGACGTGGCCGAACCAGAAGCCCGGCTCGTCGCGCAGCGCCGCCTTGACGACGTCGTGGTCGCCGGCGGAGACGCCCCCGGTCGTGATGACGAGGTCGGCGTGGGCGGCCGCCCCCACCAGCTCGGACCGGAGGTCGGCGACGGAGTCGGCGATCGGCCCGTGGCGATGCGGCATGCCGCCCAGGGCGGTCACCGCCGCGAACAGCCCGACGGCGTTGCTGTCGGGCACGGCGCCCTCCCGCGGTACGCCGTCCGCGAGCTCCGAGCCCGTGGACACGATCGCCACGCGGGGCCGCTCAAGCACGGTCACCGCACCGACACCGGCCGCGGCGAGCAGTGCGACCTGCGCCGGACCGAGCAGCGCACCGGCGCCCAGGACCGTGTCGCCCGCGGCCACCTCCTCGGCGGCACGCCGGATGTGCGCGCCCGGCTGCGCGGGTCGCCGTACGACGACGGGCGAGCCGCCGTCGGTCCACTCGAACGGCACCACGGCGTCGGCGCCCGCGGGCACCTGCGCGCCGGTCATGATGCGGGTGGCCGTGCCGGGCTCGTGGGCAGCGGGCCCGTCGCCGGCCGCGACGACACCGCCGACCGGCAGCGACACCGGCTGCTCCCCGGACGCGGAGGCGACGTCGGCCGCGCGCACGGCGAAGCCGTCCATCGCGGCATGGTCGAAGCGCGGCAGGTCGAGCACCGCGGCGACCGGCTCGGCCAGCACCCGGTCGACCGCGTCGGCGAGCCCGACGCGCGTGGTGGCGACCGGCGTCAGGGACCCCAGGATGCGGTCCCGGTGCTCCTCGAGGGTGGAGGCGTCAGGCATCGGGCCCGGCCAGCACCTGGCCGGCCGGCACCCGCTGGGAGCCCTGGTCCTCCAACGTGACCGCACCGACGATCTGGACACCGCGCTCGAAGGTCCAGTCGCCGTCGACGCGCAGCGAGCTCGCCTTCTGCAGCGACGGGACCCCGTCGGGGAAGCGCTGGTCGAAGTCGCGGACCAGCTTGTAGTGGTCGGAGTCGAGGTCGACGTACGGGACCTCGGGGGCGACCTGCGTGAGGGCGAAGTCGGCGCCGATCTCGTAGACGTCGGAGCGGAGCACCAGCAGGTCGTTGGTCGTCTTCACCGGGATGAAGCGGTCGCGGCCGACCTCGATCAGCTGGGCGCCGTCGAAGACCTCGATGGCCGCACCCATGGCGGTCTCGATCTGGAACACCTCGGGCGTGGAGGGGTCGGCCGGGTCGAGGTGCTTGACGTTGCGGATCATCGGCAGCCCGAGGATCCCGTCGCGGTCGTCGAGCGCCGCCTTCATGGCGCGCAGGTCGAACCAGATGTTGTTCGTCGAGCAGTAGCGGTGGCGGTCGAGGTCGGCCAGCGCGGTCTTGTCCTCGTCGGGCGTCTGCGCGGTCTCGCGGAGCACCAGCCGACCATCGGTACGGCGACGCGCGAAGTGCCCGCCCTTGCGGTCGGAGGCGGTACGCCGCACGGCCTCGATCGCGAACGGCGCACCGCTCGTGGCGAACCAGCCGGCGACCCGCGGCTCCGGCACCGCACCGAGGTTGTCGGAGTTGGAGACGAAGGCGTAGCGGTAGCCGGCGTCGAGCAGCGCGTCGAGCGTGCCCGACCCGCGCAGCGCCGTGTAGATGTCGCCGTGTCCCGGCGGGCACCACTCCAGCGTCGGGTCCTTGGCGTAGGTCGCCGGCAGCAGCCCGTCGCGGAGGACCTTGGGCTCCATGTTCTGCAGGAACTCCAGCGGCAGCCCGTCGACCTGCAGGCCGTCGTAGCGGGACAGCGCGTCGAGGGTGTCGGCCGAGGTGCGGAAGGAGTTCATGAACAGCAGCGGCAGCGGGGCGGAGTAGCGCGCGCGCAGGTCGAGGATCTGGCGCGCGATCACGTCGAGGAAGGACAGCCCGCGACCGACGCACAGCAGCGACTTGGCGCGGTCCATGCCCATCGAGGTGCCGAGGCCGCCGTTGAGCTTGACGACCACGGTGTGGGCGATCGCATCGGCGGCCTCCGCCTCGCCGACCTGCACGTCGTCGAGGCGGTCGATGGAGACGGGCTCGATGGTCGACTCGGGGATCAGACCGGTCTCGCCACGCTCGAGCAGTCCGTAGTAGTGGGCGAAGGTCTCGATGGCGACCTGGTCGACCCCGGCAGCGTCCATCTTGGCGCGCGCCATCTCCAAACCTCTGTGAGCCATGCGCTTGATCGTAGGCTGAACCGGTGACCGAGGGACAACCCATCCCCGCCGCCGGTACGGCGAAGGTGGCGGTGCGCGACCAGCTGCTGGCCGGCCGGCGGCGCCGTCCGCTGCTCGAGGTGGGCGAGGCGGCGCGCGCCATCGCGGCACGTGTCCTGGCCGCGCCGGAGGTCCGCCGGGCGGCGACGGTCGCCTGCTACGTCTCGATCGGCAGCGAGCCCGGCACCTCCGCGCTGCTCGACGCGCTGGTCGCGGCCGGCAAGCGCGTGATCGTGCCGATCATGCTCCCGGACAACGACCTCGACTGGGCCGTCTACCGCAGCGACGGCTCGCTCGCCCCGGCCGGTCGCGGGCTGCTCGAGCCGCTCGGGCCACGGCTGGGCCTGGAGGCGGTGGCGACCGCGGACGCGGTGATCGTCCCCGGGCTGGCGGTCTCCCGCACCGGCATGCGGATCGGCCGCGGCGGCGGCTCCTACGACCGCGCGCTCGTCCGCGTCCCGGTCGGCACCTTCGTCTGCGTGCTCCTCTACGACGAGGAGGTCGGCGCCGCCGTACCCGTCGAGCCGCACGACCGGCCGGTCACCGCGGCCGCATCGCCCTCAGGACTTGTCCGGCTCCAGGGTGAGGGTCTGGGTCCCGGCGGCCCTCACCGCCCGTTCTGAGAAGGCCCACGGCAGCGTCTCGCCCTTGGCCCACAGGTCGGTCTGGTCGGTGTAGTGCGGGTCGAAGGCGTGACCGGACTCACCCGTCAGGTTGATCCAGCGCGCCTGGTCGAGGTCGTTCATCGGGACGACCATCCGCATCGACGGCGCCACCGTGACGTCGTACCCGTCGCGGGCGTCCCACGACGTCGCGTCGACCAGCGAGCTGCCGCCGCCGACCTCCCAGCCGCCGCGGTTGAAGAGCCTCTCCACGATCCCGACGCCCGAGGAGCCCAGCGTCGAGGACCTCAGGTCGAGCTGGTGGATCTGGCCCCACGACCAGGCCTGCGGGTCCGGCGACTCGAGCCGGGTGAGGTCGTCGCGGGCCGCCATCAGAGAGGCGCGCAGGATGTCGTCGCGGCTCTCGCGCACACCGTGGGTCGTCGTGTCGTCCCACCACTTGTCGTCGGGCCGGCGCAGCAGGTCGGTCACCACGTCGAACCAGCGGCTCGACCCGTCCGGCTGCAGGTCCCGCGGCAGCTCGTCGGCGAAGGTGCGGTGCAGCAGCTCCCGCCACACCACGTTGAAGTACGCCGCGGCGGCGCTCTGCGGGTCCTGCCCGCCGTTCCAGTCCTCCAGCAGCCGCTGGCCCGCCGAGTAGTAGCCGTGCGGGAGCTGGATCCGCTCGAGGTAGGGCAGCAGCACCTGGGCCATCGGGTTGATGTCGTCCATCTGGATCGAGCTCATCGTGGCCACGCTGATCTTGCGGCCCCCGGCCGTCGCCTCACGGAGCCGCTGCGCGATCCGGGTCGAGCGGTAGCCGCGGTCCCAGTCGTCGGTCAGGTGGTACGGGTAGCGGCTCGGGGCGACCACCGCCTGGTTGGCGGTGACGATCATCCCCGAGCTCGGGTCGAGCTCGCGCGGCATCCGCGCGTAGGGGATGTAGCGACCCGTCCAGTCGTTGCGCGGGTCCCAGCCCGCGACCGGCACGTCGCCGGCGCGGCCGTCGCGCCGGATCGGCACCCTGCCGGTCGCCTGGTAGCCGATGTGGCCGGCGGTGTCGGCGTACACGACGTTCTGGCCAGGTACGGCGAAGCCGGCCAGCGCCTTGTGGAAGCTGCCCCAGCTGTGGGCCTCGTCGAGCGCGAGCAGGGCGTCCGCGGTCGGGTGCGGCTGGAGGGCGGTCCAGTCCAGCGCCACGGCGGTCTTCCAGCCGCGTGCGCGCGGCAGCGTGGCCGAGACCGCACGGCCGGTCTCGGCGATCGACTGCAGCAGACCGTCCTGGGTCAGCCGCACCTCGCCGTCGCGGTCGGCGAGGTGGGAGATGTCGGAGAGCAGCGGACCGTGGCTGGTCTCGCGCACCCGGAAGGTCAGGTCCGCGTCGTCACGGACCTTGATGTGCTCGGTGCGGACGCGCATCGGACGGCTGCGGCCGTCGTACTGCCAGCGGTTGCCGCGCACCCGCTCGACGTACAGGTCGCTCACGTCGGGGTCGAGGTTCGTGAAGCCCCAGGCGATGTGGGCGTTGTGACCGATCACGACGCCGGGCAGGCCGGAGAAGCTGAAGCCCGCCACGTCGAGCGGACAGGTCTCCGAGACGGTGCGGCAGTGCAGGCCGATCTGCATCCAGGTGCCGGGGATCGAGACGCCCAGGTGCGGGTCGTTGGCGAGGATCGGCGACCCGGTGGTCGTCAGCCTGCCCGAGACGACCCATGCGTTGCTGCCGACGTCGTCGGGCTTGGCGCTCGTCGTCGGGTCGGTCGGCCGCGGCGGAGCCGCCCGCCCCGGGCCCCCGACGATCGGAGCGTGCGCGGAGTAGTCGTACGGCGGGAACAGCTGTGCCGCGCGGCCCGGCCCGACCGCGGCGGCGGTGAGCGCCCGCGAGATCTCGTCGTCGAGGTTGCCGCGCAGGTCCCAGGCCATCGCCTCGAGCCACGAGATCGAGTCGACCGCGGTCCACCTCGCGGGGTGGTAGGCGAAGCCGGTGAGGCCGAGGATCGAGTACTCCAGCGAGATCTGCGACAGCGAGCGTCCGGCGAGGTAGTCGTTCACGCCGTCGGCGTACGCGTCGAGCGCGTCGCGGGTCGAGGGCGACAGCAGCCGCAGCTCCTGCTCGGCCACGTGGCGCCAGCCCATCGTGCGGGTGAGCAGGTCGGTCTCCAGGCCCGACTTCCCGAACATCTCCGACAGCCGGCCGGCCGTCGCGTGGCGGCGTACGTCCATCTCGAAGAAGCGCTCCTGGGCCGACACGTAGCCCTGCGCCAGCATCAGGTCGTGCATGGTGCCGGCGTAGATCTGCGGGATGCCGTGGGCGTCGCGGACCACCTGGACCGTGCCGTCCAGGCCGTCGATGTGGAGCGTCCCGGTGGTCTGCGGCCAGCTCTGGCGTACGACGACGACACCGGTGATCAGTGCCGCGACCAGGACCACCACCAGCGCGATGGCGAGGTACACCGCCCAGCGGAACGGCCGGGGCCACCGGTCGCGATCGACTGATCGCGTCGGCTGCGTCGCGACGGTTGCGTCCACCATGGTGGGGAACATTGTGCCGTGCCCTATGGTTGGCACTCGCAAAGCCAGAGTGCTGACCACCCGGAGACCTGATGCCCACCTACCAGTACCGCTGCGCCGACTGCGGCCACTTCTTCGAGATCGTCCAGTCCTTCTCCGAGGACTCGCTCACCGTCTGCCCCCAGTGCGAGGGCACGCTGCGCAAGGTCTTCAACGCGGTCGGGGTCGTCTTCAAGGGCTCGGGCTTCTACAAGACCGACTCCCGCGGCAAGTCGACCGCGGCGGACTCGGGCTCGTCCTCCGCATCGACGTCGGCCTCCACGTCCTCGTCGACCTCGTCCTCGGACTCCTCGAGCAGCGCGTCGAGCAGCGCGTCGTCCGGCTCCAGCGCCCCCGCCCCGACCGGCTCCTGACCGACGCGCGGTTTCCCTCCGGAGATGCCGCTCCCTGCCGATGGGGACGGCATCCGAAAGCGATGGGAGCACGCGCATGCGTCGTACCGACATCACCCCGACCGGGGTGGAGAAGACCTTCAGACCTGACCAGATCATCGTCTCCAAGACCGATCCGCAAGGGCGGCTGACCTACGTCAACAGCCTCTTCGTCGAGATCAGCGGGTACCTCGAGCAGGACCTGGTCGGCGAGCCGCACAGCGTGATCCGGCACCCCGACATGCCGCGCAGCGTCTTCCGCCTGCTGTGGGACCGCATCTCCAGCGGCCAGGAGATCTTCGCCTACGTCGTGAACCTCAGCGCCGACGGCGGCCACTACTGGGTCCTCGCGCACGTGACCCCGACGTTCGGCTCCGACGGCCGGATCGTGGGCTACCACTCCAACCGCCGTACGGCGGACCGTGGGACCGTCGCCCAGATCAGCGAGCTCTACGCGCGCCTGCGCGCCGAGGAGCAGCGCCACGCGAACGCCCGCGACGCCGCCGACGCCGGCATGGCGATGCTCGAGCGCGAGCTGGCCGACGCCGGGACGACCTACGACGAGTTCGTCTGGGCGCTGTCCGGTGAGGAGGTGGCGGCATGACCGCCGTGCTTCCCGAGCGTCCGCGGACCGAGGACGAGTCCGGCTCCGCCGAGCTGGAGCGCTACCGCGCCGCCCTGCGCGCCGTGACCGAGGTGGCCCGTGCCGCCGCGACCGGCGACCTGGAGCCGCGCGTGCCGATCCTGGGCGACGACCCGGAGCTGATCGTCCTGCGCGACACCATGAACGACCTGCTCGACCGCGCGGACGCCTACGTCCGCGAGTCGTCGGCGTCGCTGGAGTTCGCCGCCGAGGCGAAGTTCTACCGCCGCTTCCTGGTGCGCGGCATGAGCGGCTCCTTCAAGCAGGGCGCCGTCACGATCAACACCGCCATCCAGGCGATGGCCACGACCCACGACCAGCTCGCCGAGCAGGAGGTACGCCGCCACGAGCTCGCCGAGGGCTTCGAGGCCGCCGTGCTGGGGCTGTCGGACCAGGTCGCCGCCGCGTCCGCGGAGATGGAGGCGTCCTCGCGCAGCCTCGCCGCGACCGCCGAGGGCACCGCCACCCGCGCCGCCCAGGTCCAGGAGAACTCCCAGACCGCCTCGCAGGCCGTCACCGTCGCGGCCGCCGCCGTCGAGCAGCTGGTGAGCACCGTGAAGGCCATCGAGGAGCAGGCCGACCAGTCCAACCGGGCCGGCGTGCGCGCCACCCAGGAGGCCGACGAGGTCCGTGCGACCGTGCAGGGCCTGGCCGCCGCCTCGCAGGAGATCGGCGACGTCGTCGGCATGATCAGCCAGGTCGCCAGCCAGACCCGCCTGCTCGCCCTCAACGCCACGATCGAGGCGGCGCGCGCGGGCGAGTCCGGCAAGGGCTTCGCCGTCGTCGCCTCGGAGGTCAAGACGCTCGCGTCCGAGACCGCCGATGCCACCAACCGCATCGAGCAGCAGGTCGGCGCGATCCAGCAGGCCACCGGCGCGGCCGTCAGCGCGATCGAGACGATCACGTCCGCCGTCCGCGGCATGGGCGAGAACGTCGCCGCCATCGCCGGTGCCGTCGGCGAGCAGCGGCAGGCCGCCGCCGAGCTGAGCCGTACCACCGGTGAGGCCGCCGGAGCCGTCTCGGGCGTCAACGAGGACATCGCCGTCATCGGCACGTCCACCGAGGCCACCAGCAGCGGTGCCTCGGAGATGACCAGCGCCTCGCTCGAGGTCTCCCGCCTCTCCGCCGACCTCCGCTCGCACGTCGCGGGGTTCTTGGAGGAGATCCGCTGAACCGGGCCGCTGAGGGGTCGGTATTTCACTGGGTTCCCAGTGAAATACCGACTTCTGCGGGGAAGTTTCACCCCAGAGCCGGGTAATTCACTGGGAACCCAGTGAAATACCCGGGTGACATGCCCGGGCTCAGTCCCCGGGAACACCCATGCGCCGCCTCACCCGGCCCCTGTGGACAACCCAGCAAGCCCCTGTCGATCGGCCCGGCGACGTCCTACCGTCCGCCGCATGGAACCTCGGACCACCCCCTCCACCCGCCGCAGGATCGGCAACGCCCTCACCCGTGCACGACGGGCGGTGCTGCGGCGGCGGAGGCTGTTGGCCGCGGTGCTGGCGGCGGTCGCCGCAGCGGCGGCGCTGCGCGCCCTCGCTCCACCGGCACCTGCCAGCGCGACGATCACCGTGGCGGCGCGCGACCTGCCGGCCGGCGTACTCCTCACCGATGGGGACCTCCGGACCACCACGGTGCCGCCGGGCGCGGTGCCGGACGAGGTGGCACGGGCGCCCGTCGGTCGCACCCTGGCCGCGCCGCTGACGCGGGGCGAGCCGGTCACCGAGCCGCGGCTGGTCGGAGCCCACCTCACCGAGGCCGACACCGGTACGACGGCGGTCCCGCTGCGGATCTCCGACCCCGACCAGGTCGCGCTCCTCACCGTCGGTGACCGGATCGACCTGTTCGCGACCGACCCGCAGCACGCCGTCACGAGTCGGGTCGCGAGCGAGGTGGAGGTGCTCGCCGTACCGGCCGGTGCGACGACCACCGGGACCGCCGGCAACCTCACCGGACGCCTCGTCGTGCTCGCGATCCCCGAGGCCGACGTGGAGAGGATCACCTCCGCCGCGGTGACCGACTTCGTGACTTACGCATGGCCCAGCGGCTAGGTTCAGCCCTGCCAGCCCCCATGACCTCGGTACACAGGAGCATCAAGTGAGCGGTTTCAAGAACTTCCTGCTGCGCGGCAATCTCGTCGAGATCGCCGTCGGCTTCATCATGGCGACGGCGTTCGGGACCGTTGTCACCAGCTTCGTCAGCTGGCTCACGGCGCAGATGCCTGCCTCGGCGAGCAAAGTCTTCTCCAACAACCCGAACTCGTTCGGCGCGTTCCTCAACGCCCTGATCGCGTTCGTGATCCTGGCGGCGGTCGTCTACTTCGTCGTGGTGGTGCCCTACACCAAGGCCAAGGAGCGCTACTTCCCCGAGGAGGCCGAGGGTCCGACGGAGGCAGAGCTGCTGACCCAGATCCGCGACTCGCTCGCCGCTCGCTGAGCCGTCGGCTGCGGCGATCCCGCAGCACCAGGTGCCGTCTCACCCTCCGTGGTGGGGCGGCACCTGTGATTTGAGCCAGCGGTCCGAGGCGGTCTCCGACGAGCTCCCGCCGCCGCGCTCGTCGCGCTCGTCGCGCTCCTCGCGGTCGTCGCGCGTCGCGTCGGGGAGCACGTCGCCGAAGACCTCGGCGAGCCGGCGCTTGCGCCGCCACTCCGGCTCCTGCGCGCCGGTCTCCTGCCGCTCCTCCATCGGTCGTCCGCTCAGGAGGTGCAGAGCCCGGACGCCGCGCGCTCCGCGTTCGAGAGGCCGCCGCTCTGGGAGCCTCCGCCGCCCTGGGAGCCGCCCTTCGAAGCCTTGCCCGACGGGCTGGCCGAGCCGCTCGGGCCGCCGGACGCCGCGGCGGTCTTGGAGGGCGAGCCGTTGGGGCTCTGGTTGGCGCTGATCGACTCGTCGAGGAACTGCTTGGTCAGCGGCTTGTCGTCGCGGGCGAGCTTGAACAGCTTGTGGACGGACGGCAGCCACTGCAGGCGGTTGGGGTCGCTCGGGGCGAGCTCCCACGGGGTGGTGACGAACTTGATGTCGCTCATCCCCACGCCACGGGCCGCCTCGGCGATGCTCGCCATCTGGCCGACGTTCTTGAAGTCGGTCTGCAGCGAGCCGGTCAGCGCGTTGATGAAGCCGACCAGCCGGTCGGGTCGCGCGAGCATGCCGGCGGAGTCGGCCTTGTTGATCATCGCGGACATGAATGCCTGCTGGCGCTTGATCCGGCCGGTGTCCATGCCGTTGCCGACGGTGTAGCGCACGCGGACGTAGCTCAGCGCCTGCGCGCCCTTGATCTCACGCGTGCCCGGCATCAGCTTGATGTGGTGCGCGGGGTCGTCGATCTCCTGCGGGATGCAGACCTGTACGCCGTCGAGGGCGTCCACCATCGTCTTGAAGCCGTTGAAGTCGACGACGATGTAGTTGTCGACGCGGATCCCGGAGAGCTGCTCGAACTGCTCGATCGTGCAGGCGGGGCCGCCCACGGCGAACGCGGCGTTCCACATCTGCTGCTTCTCGGCCGGGATCTTGGTGCCGCTCTTGGTGTAGCAGGCAGGGCGGTTGACCAGGGTGTCGCGCGGGATCGAGATGCCGTAGGCGAACTTCCGGTTCGCGGACAGGTGGAACAGGATCGTGGTGTCCGAGCGGGCGCCGATGTTGCCCTTGTGGTCGATGTTGTCGCCCTTGCCGGAGCGGGAGTCCGAGCCCATCACCAGGATGTTCAGCGGACCAGACTTCTTCTTCGCCGGCCGGTTGCGCAGCAGCGAGGACAGGTCCTGGTGGTCGATGTTGCCGTTCCAGTTGTTGTAGATCAGCACCACGCCGACACCGGTGACGATCGCCAGCGAGAGCAGCGTCGCGGTGATCACCTTGGCGACGACCCGGCCGGGTTGGGGCCGCTTGCGGCGACCGCCCGAGCCCGCGGCGACGCCAGAGCCACCCTCCGCGGCGCCGCCACGGCGTGCGGCGCGTGCGCCAGCGACCGACGTACCGACCCGTCGCGCCCGGCGTCCCGGGCTCGGGGTGGGGGTCTGATCAGTCATGGGTACACACCTGTGTCGCGCCGTACGGCGAGGGTCGTCGGGGGAAATGTCGGAGAACAGTCGGAGAAACGGTACTGGCCCGGGCCAACCCGCACCTCATCCGCGCACGTCAGACTGCAACAATGGGCTCGGCCCGACCGGGCCGCCCGCCCCGGTAGCTCAGTGGATAGAGCAGCCGCCTCCTAAGCGAAAGGTCGCGAGTTCGACTCTCGCCCGGGGCACCACCCGAAGGTCAGATCGCATTGGGAGGGCGTGCCGTGGCGTGTCACTTCGCGGACACAAGGCCGTCGAACAGATCCTCGCGAAGGCCAACCGTCCAACTACTTCAAATCCGCGCCACTGTGAAAACAGGCAGCTCGTCCGTCGTTATCAACGGCACATTGACGCAAGCCGGGGGTCATCACCACACAGGATGAGCTTCCACCCGAGCGGTTGCCGGCCAGGTCGCCCATCCATCGTGAAGTCGACCCACGTCTGTTGCAGGCGGCCACCGTGTCGACCCGTGCTGGCGGTGATGACCAGCTCGGTGTAGACCCCGCTGGGGATCCGGCCCCGACTCAGCTGGCCGTCCCACTTCTCGTCGTCACGGCAGGTCGGCACCTTGAGTCCGCTGATCGCGGTGGTGTAGCTGCCCAGCGGGGAGGTCCGGCTCCCGTCGAAGTGCGGCGGCCCGCCCAGCGACGACCCGAAATCGGCGTACCGCCGCCGGTTCTTTCCAGGAACCCCGGCCAACGACTTCGGCGGGACGCGGTGCACGAGTGCGCGGACGTTGACCAGACCAGTGGACTTCATCTTCACGCCGGTCAGGACGATCGGGGTCGAGCCGCGCGAGCAGAGAAGGAGCTCTCCGATGCTGGCCGACCAGCGGTGTCGGAAGTGCCGGGGCGGATCCAGCGCCTGCCCTCCTTCACCGCCGAAGTCGAGCGGGCCACGGTCAGCGGAGAACGTGGTGACCGTGGCCGACCCGGGATCCGGATGAGACCCGCACGCGGACAGCGCGAGCAACAGGCAGACCGCGACAGCGCCGAGGCGGTGTCTCACAGCTCCTTCGTCGATTCCATGATCTTGCCTGCATGCAGTGGCCGAGCGTTGTTGCCGCACAGCCACTCGGTGTGGCGCTGCTTGTAGGCGATCCTGGACTCGTCGCTGTACTGGTGGTTGGACTGCACGTTGAAGCCGATGACGCCAGCGATCTGGACCCCACCACCGTTGTGCCATTCGTAACCGTTGCCTCGGGCACGCCACCAGGTTCCGCGGCCCTCCTTGGCGCAGTGGGTCCAGTGTGGCCGCTTCAACCCGGTCACGGGCATGAAGTTCCCCAAGTGCTGGATCGGCTCCCACAACGTCTGATAAGGCCTGGTGCAACTGAACGGCGTACCGTTACCGAACGGAGGCGGTGCGGGCGAGGCGTACACGATCATCTTCCGGTACTCGACCTGAGTGCGGAACGCCTGCGCGTACGTCGCGTGCGGCGACTCATACCCGTAGCCGGCCGAGTTCGTCACCTTCGACGATCCGCTCGCATGGAAACTCATGATGTCGGGCTCGACGGAGACCGCAACACCGAACGACGATTCGAAACCGTGCCCACCTTGATGGGTGTACGTGAACCATGCGTGGTCGCCGGCCGTCGGGTAGACGCTGCCGATTCCGGCCCAGGGACGCACGATCTTGGTGGCCACGACGACCGGGAAGTGGACGGTCTGGTAGAAGATCGACAGCTTGATCGCCTGGCACTCCGCCGGCGTGATGAACCGCCTGGCCTTGCGCGCCGCGGTTCGCGTGGGGCTGGTCGTCGTGAGCCGCATCGTCTGCGCGGCTACCGGCTTCGGGGCACCGGAGATCGTCATTCGCGCTGCCTTCGGCAAGGCCCTGTCCGCTGTACGGCTCGCCTTGGTCGGATACACGACCGTGTCGACGGCAACCCACCGGGCCGACCCGTCAACCGATGCCGCTTGAGCGCTCGTCTGCCACGTTCCCGTCTTGCCACCGGCCACCACCGTGACTTGAAAGTTCACGACGTCGGATCCGTCGACATACCTCGGGGGGATCTTGGTCGGAGGAACCACCACCTCCACGGTCTGCCCGAGGACGCGAATGTCTTGTCCCGGGACCAGCCACATCGCCAACGGCTTGGCCTTCTTCGCTGCCAACGCGACATCGGTCGGCATCACCACCGCCTGCACGTCATCGTTGGTGATCGAAGCCCCGTTCGCGACGTTCAGAACGACCGCCGTGTTCGAAACATCCGCTGAGCTCGCGGCCCTCGCCACAGCCGCTCCTTCACCCGCGCCCGCTGCGCAGACCAAGCCGACCAGCATGGCGAGTGCCGCCGCAGCTGCCAACGTCTTCCGTTTCACTTCACCGGCGAACTTCATGCCCGAGACCCCTTCGCGCTGACCTGTCATGGCCCGGACGTGCCGCCCAACTGTGCGCAGTCGTGCTCACCGAGAAGACGATGGGGCCTGCTCAGATTGAAGCCCCACGCGAACCCGACTCGGCTTGACGCCCTGGGTCAAGTTGATGCATTGCGAAAACCTGCAAACGTTCCCCTTCGCTCTCGCCGTACGGGTGATCACGTGCCGGCAGGCATGAAGATCCTGCGCTACCGCGTGCTCAACACCCACCAGACCCACGGAATGCTGGACGTCGCGACACCCGGCGACCCCGACCCCGGCTTCGACGTCACCCGCTACCTGAACCTACTCACAGACCCTGGGCTGCGACGACAGCTTCCACGACATCCCACACTCCGGATAGGCGCCCGCAGCCGCGGCCTCGGGACAGCACGCTCGCCGCGGTCGCACCCGCTCCGGACGAGCTCGGTTTCGCGGTCTAGACCACCGGCGCATCCAACACCGCCGGCCAGCCGTCGTACGAGGCCCAAACGCCGGATCCACCTCGCTTGGGCTGGTGTTCACCTCGCGTCCACCCGGTGCTCCCGCGCCCGCCGGGCACCACCCCGAGACTCGCTCCGGCGGCCGGAAGGTGGGCGCCGGGAGGATGGGACGTGAGCAGCTCGAGGTTCTCCCCCGAGGCGATCGGACGGTCCGTCCGCAGTCGCCCGAAGCGCTGGATCGGGGGCCTGATCGTCGTGGCAGCCGTCCTCGCCGGGGTCGTGGTCTGGCAGTCGCACGGCTCGAGCTCCGAGACCGCGGTCGTCGGGGTCGTCGCTCCGCACGCGGACGCGTCGATCCCCGGTACGCCGGTGAACGTCGGCCTCGGCGACGAGTGTGGCCGCGGGTGGAGCGGCGGCCGGGCGGGCCGGCAGACGTTCGCGCTGTGGAACAGCACGTCCTCGGGGATGGAGGTCTACCTCGAGGACGCGAGCACCAAGAAGGTCTACCTCGACGTCGAGGCGCTCGGCGCCGGCTCGACCCGCTCGTCCTCGACGGTGCTCGGCGCGGGCAGCTACCGCTTCTTCTGCGTATCCGACGACACCTCGCCCGGCGCCGGTGCCGTCGAGAGGGTCACGGGCTCCACCGGGCTCCCGGTCACCCCCGGTCTCAAGCCGGTGACCGCCGACGACATCCGGCCGCTGATGACGAAGTACGAGCGGTGGGTCGCGGGACGGCTGCCGGTGCTGCGGCGCCAGGTCGGTGCGCTCGACGCCGACGTAAGGTCCGGCGACCTGGTCGCCGCGCGCAGCGACTGGCTGACGGCCCACTCGACCTACGAGACCCTCGGGGCGGCGTACGGCGCGTTCGGGAGGCTCGACACCGCCATCGACGGCGACCCGCCGACGACCACCACCGCGCTGGCGGACCGGCACCTGCGCGGCTTCCACAAGATCGAGGCGCTGCTCTGGTCGGCCGCGCCCGCGCCGCGGGTCGCGCCGTTCACGGCCGCACTCGGCCGCTCGGTGGCGGCGCTGCAGACGTCGTTCACCTCGCCCGGCCCGCACATGGCGCCGCTGGACGTCGGCCTGCGCGCCCACGAGATCCTCGAGGACGCCGACCTGACGACGGCGAACGGCACCGACGACTACGGCAGCCACACCAGCCTCGCCACGATCGACGCGAACATCACCGGCACCGACGAGCTGCTCGACGTGCTCGAGCCGGTGCTGAGGTCGACCGACCCGGAGCTGGCGCAGACGCGCACCTGGCTGGCCAGGACCCGGCGGCTCGTCCGCGGCCTCCACCACAGCGGCTCCTGGACGCCCCTGCAGCACCTGTCGCGCACCCAGCGCGAGGACCTGGACGCCGATCTCGGCGAGGACGTCGAGCTGCTGTCGCACGTCGCCGTCATCACCGACCCGCGCCCGGCGGACGTCTCGTGAGCGCCCGACGCGACGGCCGCGCCGGGGAGGCCGAGGGCTGCCCCTTCCACGCTCGCGGGATGAGCCGGCGCGGCCTGATCGGCGGCCTCGCCGCGGCAGGTACGACGGCCATCGGCGTCGCCGCTGCGGCGACTGCCCATGCCGAGGCCCCGTCCGACGCGCCGTCCGGGTCGCCGGCGGCCGCGTCGTCGTACCCGTTCGAGGGGGTGCACCAGCAGGGTGTGGTGACACCGAAGCAGAGCCACGCGGCGTTCGTCGCCTTCGACGTGACCGCCACCGGACATGGCGAGCTGGTCGGGCTGCTGCGCACGATCACCCGCGAGACACGGATCCTGACCGCGGGCGGCACCCCGCCCAGCGAGGGCCTGCTCGGCACCGACGTCGACGACGGCGTGCTCGGCGCGACACCGCCGGCGGACGGGCTGACGGTCACCGCGAGCGTGGGCGCCAGCCTCTTCGACCACCGC
Source organism: Nocardioidaceae bacterium (assembly GCA_009780515.1). Taxonomy (GTDB): domain Bacteria; phylum Actinomycetota; class Actinomycetes; order Propionibacteriales; family Nocardioidaceae; genus Nocardioides. The sequence goes on from WQZX01000040.1 coordinate 18,598, forward strand.
TTCGGCCTGGCCGCGCGGAGGCCGAGGCACCTGCGCCGGATGGACGAGTTCCCCAACGACGCGCTCGACCGGGCCGCGTGCGACGGCGACCTGCTGCTGCAGATCTGCGCGGACCACTCCGACGCCGTCGTCCACGCCCTGCGCCAGCTGACTCGCGCGACGCGAGGACAGATGCAGGTCCGGTGGCGGATGAGCGGCTGGAGCTCGCCCCCGCGCCCGTCGGGCAGCTCGCGCAACCTGCTCGGCTACAAGGACGGCACGGCCAACCCCGACGTCACCGACACCGACCTGATGGACCAGCTGGTCTGGACCCGCGGCGGCCAGGACGGCGAGCCGGGCTGGGTCGACGGCGGCAGCTACCACGTCGTCCGGGTGATCCGGATGTTCGTGGAGTTCTGGGACCGGGTCTCGGTCCGCGAGCAGAACAACATCTTCGGCCGCGACAAGGTGACCGGCGCGCCGCTGACCGGGACGCACGAGCTCGACACCCCCGACTTCACCGCCGACCCGACGCAGGACGTGATCCTCTCCAACGCCCACATCCGGCTCGCCAACCCGCGCACGCCGGGCACCGAGGACCAGCGCATCCTGCGCCGCTCGTTCAACTACGACCTCGGCACCGACGCGAACGGCGACCTGGACATGGGCCACCTGTTCGTCGCCTTCAACCAGGACCTCGACCGGCAGTTCGTGACGATCCAGAGGCGGCTCGCCGACGAGCCGCTCGTGGACTACGTCTCGCCGGTCGGCGGTGGCTACTTCTTCGCGCTCCCCGGGGTCCGGGACAGCAGCGACTGGCTTGGTCGGGGACTGCTCGCGTGAGCCTCACGCGCCCCGGCCGCAGAGATACACCACGAGAAAGGAACACCCGGGAATGAAGAAGCCCAACCTGCGGCTCTCTCGACCTGTCATCGCGGCGGCCTCCGTCGCGTGCGCGGGTCTGTTGGGGTCCGGCCTGGCGGTCGCCGGTGGCTCGTCGGCCACGGCGTCCGGGGAAGTGCAGACCGCTACCCCGATCAAGCACATCGTCGTGATCTACGGCGAGAACGTCTCCTACGACCACTACTTCGGGACCTATCCGGTCACGCCCGGCTTCAAGGCCAAGGCGTCCACGCCGAAGAACAACAACCTGATCTCGGCGGGCCTGGTCGACAAGACCGAGAAGGCGACCGGCACGGACAAGAACTCGGTCCAGCCGTTCCTGCTGAGCAACGACCAGGCGGTCACCTGCGACCAGAACCACGGCTACACGCCGGAGCAGCAGGCCGTGGACAACGGCCAGATGGACAAGTTCGTCGAGAGCGTCTCCACCAACTCCGCCTGCAACAGCCCCGCGCAGTACGGCGTCGACGGCGAGACCATGGGCTTCTACGACGGCTCGACCACGACCGCCCTGTGGAACTACGCGCAGAACTACGCCATGAGCGACAACTCGTGGGACGCGACGTACGGCCCGTCCACGGTCGGCGCGCTCAACCTGGTCTCGGGCCAGACCCACGGCGTGATCAGCTACGCCGCCGCCGGTCTGGGCGCGGACAACACCACCGCCGACCCGTCGAACACCTCGACCGACCCGGTGCAGCTGACCACCCCGGACTCCTACACCGACCAGGACCCGGACAGCAACGGCGTCGGCACCGTCGACGCCGACCCCGACCCGGTCTACGACGACTGCAACAACAGCAACCACGCGCACGCCAACGCGGTCGGCGGCATGCAGTCGAGCAACAAGAACATCGGTGACCTGCTCAACGCCAAGAACGTCACCTGGGGCTGGTTCCAGGGCGGCTTCAACCCGTCGACGCCGTACAACGCGTCGACCGGCGCGCCGGCCGTCTGCGGCAACGCGCACCAGAACATCAACGGTGCGACCTCGCTGGACTACTCGGCCCACCACGACCCGTTCCAGTACTACAAGTCGACGGCGAACCCGCACCACCTGCCGCCGACCAAGGGAATCGCGATCGGCGCGGCCGACCCGAACGGCGCCAACCACCAGTACGGCCTCGGCGTCTTCAACAGCGCCGTCGCCTCCGGTGACCTGCCGGCGGTCTCCTTCGTGAAGGCGGCGGAGTACCAGGACGGGCACGCGTCGTACTCCGACCCGATCGACGAGCAGCGCTTCCTCACCCGGGAGATCAACTCGATCGAGGAGAGCCCGGAGTGGAGCTCCACCGCGATCGTGCTGTCGTACGACGACTCCGACGGCTGGTACGACCACCAGGCGCCGACCATCATCAACGGCTCGAACAACGCCACCAACGACCTGCCGCAGTGCACCACCGCGGCCGGCGTGAACGCCACGGCCCCGCTCGGCGCGGACAACGCGCACGACACCACCGGTGGCTACCTCGACCGCTGCGGCCCGTCGCAGCGGCTGCCGCTCGTCGTCATCTCGCCCTACGCGAAGGACGACTACGTCAGCCACACCGAGACCGCCCAGCCGTCCATCACCCGGTTCATCGAGGACAACTGGCTCGCCAAGGAGCGCATCCAGGACGGCTCGTTCGACGGCGTCTACGGCACGCTCAACGACATGTTCGACTTCAGCGACCCGGCCCACGCCGGCAAGCTGATCCTGAACGCCGACGGTCAGGTCAAGAGCAACGCCGCGTCGTACGCGACGAAGCTGGCGACGAAGGCGGGCAAGGTCGCCAAGACCGGCAAGGTCTCCGTCACCGTCTCGATCTCGCCGAAGATCGCAACCGGCTCGATCACCGGCAAGGACGGCGCCAAGTCGCTCGGAGCCAAGAAGATCTCGGGCGGCAGGGCGGTCTTCTCGATCACGCTCAAGAAGGGCACGAACAAGCTGACGTTCTCCTACGCGAAGGGCGACAACTTCGCTGCTTCGACCACGACGCGGACGATCAAGTTCACGCCCCCGAAGCACAAGTAGGGGCACGAGCAGCAGCCGGCGCGAACCGCGGCCGGGTCCGGGCGATCCCCGGGCCCGGCCGCGGCCGTTCTGCCAGGACTCCCTGGTGGGTCAGGCGACGTGGACGGCCACCGCTGCGGCGTACCCCTCGGGCACGGTGACGTCGCGGACGCGCCAGCCGTCGATGAACCGCTCGGGATCGGTGCTCGAGCCGAGGTAGTCCTGCTGCGGGTCACGGCCGAGACCCACACCGAGACCCTTGAGGTAGGCCTCGGTCCGGGTCCACGCGCGCGTGAAGCGCAGCACCGCCTCCTGCGGGTCGTCGGTGGCCGCGACCTCCCTCGCCTCGTCGGGGTGCAGCACACCGACCATCCCGGGCAGGCCCTCGGGCTCGGGGCAGCGCTCGGCGTCGATGCCGACCGGGTGGTCGGCGAGGGTCACCAGCACCAGGCCGGGCGTGTGGCTCAGCGAGAACTCGACGTCGGCGCCCTCGACCCGCGGCCGGCCGTGCGGCTCGCCGCAGCGCGGGCAGGCGTGCCGACCCCAGCGCACCGCCCGCGGGCCGACGCCGATCGCCTCGCCGACGATGCTGCGCGCGGCGATGTGCGCGACCTCGTAGGAGCGACGCAGCTCGGCCCGGACGTACGACGCGGCCTGGCCACGCTCGTCGTCGTCCAGCCAGGCCCGGCCCTCGTCGAGCTCGGCGTCCTCGATGTCCTCGGTGCGCACCACCCACACTGCGGGGTCTCCCGGCGCCACCGCGCTCGCCGACGGCGGGTGCAGCAGCGTGCCCATGACGAGCGGTCCCAAGGTCATGGCGTCCACCCTGCCCTACGGCTGGTCGCGCTGCTCCCGCGCCCGCCGGCGAGCGTCCTTGCCGATCGCGTCCTCGACGACCGAGCTGAACCGCGATCCGTTCGGCCAGCCGTCGTAGTGGCAGGCGAGGATGACCAGCTCGCGCAGCAGCTCGGGGGTGAGCTCCTCGTTGGCCAGCGCCGCCGGCACCTGGATCCCGAGCACGTCGTTCGCCCGCTGGCCGACGAGCATGCCGATCAGGAAGAGCCGGCGCTCACGGTCGGTGATGCCGAGCCGCTGCCAGACCTCGCCGAAGAGGTGGTCGGCGGTGTAGCGGAAGAAGTCGCCGTCCCCGTCGCTCATCTCGAAGCCGTAGACCTGCTCCATCTTCTCCAGGCCCCTGCGGCGGACCTCCGGGAGATCGTCGAACCTTCCCATCACTGCTCTCCTCTTCCGGTGGTCGAGCCCGTCGGGACGCCGAGGCCAGGGCCGAGTCGGTCGACCGCGAGCCTCGCGAGGGGTACGTCGACACCGAGCTCGTCGGCCAGCCCGATCGCGAAGCCGAGATCCTTCTCGCCGAGGGACGTGACATTGGTGAACACCCCGAACCAGAAGTCGTCCTCTGCCAGCGGCGCCGTCGTCTCCCGGTGCATGATCGCGCCGGGGCCGCCGGTGATCGCGTCGGTGTGGCGTACGACGTCCCCGAGATCCTTCAGCGAGAGCCCCGCCGCCTCGGCCAGGCGCTGCGCCTCCGTCGCCGCGGTGAAGGCGATGAAGTGCATCATGTTGCGGGCCAGCTTGAAGCGGGTGCCCGCACCGATCGGGCCGGCGTGGACGACCTTGCTGCCGAGTGCGTCCAGGACCGGCGCGGCCGCCGCGAACGCGTCCTCGTCGCCGCCGACCATCAGCGCCAGGCTGCCGTCGGCCGCGCCCATCGCGCCTCCGGAGACCGGTGCGTCGAGCACCCGGTGACCGGATGCGGCCAGCTCGCCCGGCGTACCGGGGGCGACGGTCGAGTGGACGAGGAGGAGGGTGCCGGGCCTCGCCCGCTTCGCGACGTCTCGGACCTGATCGTCGTCCCGCACCATCACGGAGAGCACGTCGACGTCCATCTCGGCCACCGGCATGGCCGTCGCCCCCGCGGCCACGAGCTCCTGCACCGGAGCGGGGTCGAAGTCGTCCACCTGGAGCTCGATGCCCTCGGCCTGCGCGAGGCGCAGCGCCATCGGCTTACCGATGTTGCCGAGGCCGACGAATCCCACCCTCACGTCAGAGCCTGAACGTCTGGCCGCCGTCGACGGCCAGCACCTGGCCGGTGACCCACGACGCGTCGTCGGAGAGCAGGAAGAGCAGCGCGCCGACCATGTCGTCGACCGAGCCCATCCGCTTGATCGCGAGGCTGTTGCGGACGATGTCCTTGGCGGCGTCACCCGCCTGGGTGCGCGTGGCCTCGGTGTCCGTCGGGCCTGGTGCGATCGCGTTCACCCGGATCTTCTGGCCACCGAGCTCGTGCGCCAGCTGCTGGGTGAGGCTGTTGATGCCGGCCTTGGCGAGGCCGTAGAAGCCCGAGTAGAGGTACGCCGCCGTGGAGCTCTGGTTGACGATCGCCCCTCCCCCGCGCTTGGCGATCTCGGGGTGGACGGCGCGGGTCATCACGAGGGCGCCGTCGAGGTTCACCGACATGAACCTCCTGTAGTAGTCCCAGTCGACGCTGATCAGCAGGTTGAACTCCATCGCGCCGTAGATCGCGGCGTTGTTCACGAGGTGGTCGATGCCGCCGAGCTGCTCCACCGTGGTGGCGACGAGCGCTTCCGCGGAGGCGGCGTCGCTGACGTCGCAGCGCACGAAGATCGCCCGCCCGCCGTCCTCCTCGATGCTCGCCGCGACCTTGGCACCGGACTCCTCGTTCATGTCGGCCACGACGACGGCCGCGCCCTCGCCCGCCAGCGCGCGGGCGTACGCCTCGCCGATGCCCTGGGCCGCGCCGGTCACGACGACGACCTTGTCCTTGAACCTCATGTCTCTCCTTCTCGCGAAGCGTCAGATATCCACGCTCGAGACGTCACCAATGCACGCTCGAGACGTCACTTGCCCACGGTCGAGGCGTCAGCGGTTGAGAAGTACTGACGCCTCGACCGTGGAAAGGTGACGCCTCGACCATGGAAACGTGACGCCTCGGCGGTCATGCGGGCTCGGCCATCGTCTTGGTCTCCAGGTACTCCTCGAACCCGGCCACCCCCATCTCCCGGCCGAGGCCCGACTGCTTGTAGCCGCCGAACGGGGCGTCCGGGCTGAACCAGACGCCGCCGTTGACGGCGAGGGTGCCGGTGCGGATCCGGCGGGCGACGTCCTTGGCGCGCTCCAGGTCACCGCTGTCGACCGACCCCGACAGCCCGTACGCCGAGTCGTTGGCGATCCGGACCGCGTCGTCGTCGCCGTCGTGCGCGATGACGACCAGCACCGGGCCGAAGATCTCCTCCTGCGCCAGCCGGCTCGTGTTGTCGAGCCCGGCGACGACGGTCGGCTCGACCCAGAACCCCGCCTGGTCGATGACGTGTCCGCCGGTCGCGAAGCGGCCACCCTCCTCGATCGCCAGCCGGAGGTAGCCCTCGACCCGGTCGCGCTGCACCTGCGAGATCACCGGGCCGCAGATCGCACCCGGGTCGCTGGGGTCCTTGGCGCCGATCGACTCCATCGTGGCGGCGGCGACCGAGACGGCCTCGTCGTAGCGCTCCCGCGGCACCACCAGCCGCGTGGTGATCGCGCATCCCTGGCCGGCATGGATGCAGGCGGCGAAGGCGGTCGCGCCGGCCACCGCGCCCACGTCGGCGTCGTCGAGCGCGATCGCGGCGGACTTTCCGCCGAGCTCGAGGAAGACCTTCTTCAGCGTGGGTGCGGCCGCCGCCATGATCGCGCGGCCGGTCGCGGTCGAGCCGGTGAAGGAGACCATGTCGACGCGCGGGTCGGAGGCGAGCACCGCGGCGACCTCGTTCGACCGCGGCGTCACCACGTTGAAGACGCCGGCCGGCATGTCGGTGTGCTCGGCGACGAACCGCCCGAGCTCACACGCCACCCAGGGCGTGTCCGGCGCGGGCTTGAGCACGACCGTGCAGCCCGCCGCCAGCGCCGGGCCGATCTTGGCCAGGTTGATCTGCGTGGGCACGTTCCACGGCGTGATCGCGGCGACGACGCCGATCGGCTCGCGACGGACGGTACGCCGCGACGCGATCCCCATCGGCGAGGCGACGCCGAGATCCGTCTCCCACTCGTACGACGCCAGCAGGTCGGTCACCCACCGCAGCCCCTCGACCGGTACGTCGAACCCCGCCGCGCCCATCATGAAGCCCGGCATCCCGACCTCGGCCGTCGTCAGCGCCCGGAACTCGTCGGCGTGGTCGAGCAGCGCCTGGTGCAGCTGGCGCAGGCAGCGCACCCGCAGCTCGACGTCGGTCGCCCAGCCGGACTCGTCGAAGGCCCGCCGGGCGGCGGCGATCGCGGCCTCGAGGTCCGCGGCGGCGGAGTCGGGCGCCTGGCCGATCACCTCGCCGGTGGCCGGGTTGACCACGTCGTACGACGCTCCGGTGCTCGCGCCGGAGAGCTTGCCGTCGACGAGCTGCTGTGCGGAGACCCAGCTCACTTGGCCGCCTCCTGGGTGACGAAGTCGCCGCGCTCGACCGGCGGCGGCCAGACCGGCGAGGGGATGTCCTTGTGGTGGTAGTGGCCGGGAACCCCGTGGCCGGCGACCGACATCCGCTTGATCAGCGTGTCCGGCGCCTTGCCGGCCTCGAGGATCGCCATGAACGTGTGCGCCGTCGACGGCAGGTCGAAGAAGTCGCGCTGCCAGGCGATCTTGATCTGCCCCTCGTCCGGGCCGGAGCTCTGCCGCTCGACGCCGAACCAGGAGCCGCCGAGGCCGAGGATCTCGTACTCCTGGCCGTCGTCGTCGAGGATGCCGGAGCGCTGCTTCCAGAAGCCGAGGATCATGTGCTTCTGCTCGTCGATCATCGTGCAGACGTAGTCGTAGTGCCAGCCGTCCAGGCCGTCCATCTCGATGCCGATCGCCCAGTCACGCACCTGGTCGCGACCGACCGCCATGAAGTGCTCGTCGGGGCCGTACATCCAGCCGTAGGTGGTGTCCTCGGCGTACCACTCGGCCATCATCCGCCAGTCGCCCGCGGCCTCGGCCCGGCGGTTGACGTCGAGCCAGGAGTCCCAGAACTCCTCGATCTCCGCGCGGGAGAGATTCGTCGAGACCATGTCAGTCCTCCTCGAGGGACAGTGCGAAGGCGGGGCAGTACCTCACGGCCTGCTGTACGTCGGCCCGCCGCGACTCGTCCGGGTGCTCGTCGAGCACGGTCACCACATCGGCGTCCTGGTCGAAGCCGAAGACGTCGGGCGCCTCGCCCTGGCAGAGCTGGTGGCCCTGGCAGATGGCGGTGTCGGCGACGACCCTCATGCGGTCCTCCTGCGGTAGCGGACACGGGCCGGCTGGGCAAGCTGGATGACCATCTTGGTGAAGTCGTCGGCGTACGTCGCGCCGTCCACGGGCTCGAAGGCGAAGTCGCGCAGGATCACCGAGAAGATCGCCTTCATCTGCATCATCGCGAAGGCGTTGCCGACGCAGCGGTGCTTGCCGGCGCCGAAGGGGATCCAGGTCCAGCGGTTCTGCAGGTCCTCCTGGCGCGGGTCGATGTAGCGGCCCGGGTCGAACTCGTCGGCCTTCGGGAAGTCGTCCTCGATGCGGTTCGAGACCCGCGGGCTCGCGGCCAGCATCGTGCCGGCGGCGATGGTGTGGCCGAGCAGCTCGAAGTCCTGCTGCACCAGGCGCATCAGGATGATCAGCGGCGGGTGCAGCCGCAGCGTCTCCTTCAGCGCCGACTCCAGCACCGGGATCGAGCGCAGAGCTTGGAAGGACACCTCCGACCCGTCGGCGTAGAGCGTGTCCAGCTCCTCCACGACCGAGGCCATCACCGACGGGTTCCGCAGCAGCTCGATCATCGCCCAGCTGGCGGTGCCCGAGGAGGTGTGGTGGCCCGCGAACATCATCGAGATGAAGATGCCGGTGACCATGTCCGCGTCGTAGCCGACGGCGATGAGGACGTCGAGCAGATCCCTGTCCTCCTTGGCGATCTCGCCCCGAGCCACCCGCGCCGAGATGATCGCCTGCACCTTCGCGACCAGCTCCTCACGCGCCTCGTCACGGATGCGGAAGGAGTCGATGTCGGCGTACGGGTCGACGTAGGCGATCGCGTCGGTGCCGTGCTCGAGGCGGTGGTAGATCTCCGCGAACGAGCCGTCCAGCTGCTCGCGGAACGGCCGTCCGATCAGGCACGACGAGGTGGTGTAGATGGTCAGCTCGGCAAAGAAGTCGAGCAGGTCGATCTCGCCCTCGTCGCCCCAGCCGGCCACCATCCGGCGGATCTCCGCCTCGATCGTCTGCGCGTGGCCGCGCATCATGTCGCCGCGCAGGGCCTGATTCTTCAGCATCTGCTGGCGCTCCTCGGGCGAGGCGTCGAAGACCACGCCCTTGCCGAAGATCGGCGTCATGAAGGGGTACGCCGCGGCCTGGTCGAGCACGTCCTCGGGAGCACGGAAGAAGGCCTCGTTGGCCTCCGCACCGGTGACCAGCACGACCTCGCGATCAGCCAGCCGGAAGCGACCGATGTCCCCGCACTCCTCCCGGACGCGGTGGAACAGACTGATCGGATCCACCCGCATCTCGGGCAGGTGCCCGGTGCCCTTGATGATCGCCGGCACGGACGGGTCCTGGTCGTCCAGGAGCATCGAGACTTCCTCGATCATCGTTCCTCCAACGGTGCTTCGGGGTTCACGTCGACCGGGCTGATGTGCACGCCTCTCGGAGCGGAGACCACGGTCGTGATGGCGTCGGCTATCGCCGTCGCCCTGAGGAAGTGGGAGTGGCGGGCGTGTCCCCACTTGATCCACTCGGTGAGGACCTTCGCGCCTGCCTCGGCGTCCCAGTCCGAGCCCATCTCGGACCACGTGGGGCCCGGGCGCACGATCGACGCCCGCACCCCCGATCCCTCGAGCTCCATCTGCAGCGCCTCGACCATGCCCTCGAGGCCGGACTTCGTGGCGCTGTAGCCGCGCATGAACGGCCGGGCCCGCAGGGCGGTGTCGGAGGAGACGAACACCAGGTCGCCGCGCTGCCGCTCGATCATGCCCGGCCCGAATGCCCGCACGAGCCGGTGCGCACCGAGCACGTTGACGTCCAGCTCCGCGGCGAGCTGATCGGTCGTCGCCTCGATGAGCGCGCCCGGCGCGAGCGTCCCGGCGTTGCTGACGACGACCTCGATGTCGCCGAGCTCGCCGCTCACCGCGGCCGCGAACTTCTCCACGGACTCGGTCGACGAGACGTCGAGGTGATGGACCGCCGCCTCTCCCCCCGCACCACGGATCTCGGTCGCGAGCTCGTCGAGCCGGTCGACGCGGCGAGCACCCAGAGCGACCGGGAACCCGCATGCAGCAAGGGCTCTCGCCGTCTCGGCGCCGATGCCGGACGACGCACCCGCGACGACCGCCGGCCGACGCGAGGGGTGGATGGGCTTGGGCATCAGGCACTCCTGACGTCGAAGGTCACCGGCAGCGAGGCGAAGCCCCGCACGCTCGTGGAGTGCACGCGCTCGGCCCGGTCCGCGTGCACGGTGAAGCCGGAGACCCGTCGTACGAGCTCGGCCAGGACGACCCGGGCCTCGAGCCTGGCCAGGTTGGCGCCGAGGCAGAAGTGTCGGCCGGTGCCGAAGCTGAGGCTGTGCGAGAGCTCGTCGCGGTCGCGCCCGATGTCGTACGTCGACGGGTCGGTGAACACCCGCTCGTCTCGGTTGGCAGAGCCGAGCAGCACCAGCAGCTTCGCGCCCTCCGGCACCGTCACGCCGGCCACCTCGACGTCGCGCGTGACGTAGCGCGCGAGCATCTGGCTGGAGGTGTCGTGGCGCAGCGTCTCCTCGATCCACACCGGCACCAGCTCGGGGGCGGCCATCACCCGCGCGAGCTGGCCGGGATGGCCCGAGAGGTGGAACAGCGCGTTGCCGAGCAGCTTGGTCGTCGTCTCGTTGCCCGCGACGACCATGAGGAACAGGAACGCCATCACCTCGCTGTCGGTGAGCCGCTCGCCGTCGACCTCGGCCGCGAGCAGCGCGGAGGTCAGGTCGTCGGTCGGGTTCGCCCGGCGCTGCTCGACCATGTCGCCGTAGTAGCCGAAGAGCGCGAACGACGCCTCCATCCCGGCCTCCGGTACGTCCCGCACGCCGTCCTCGCGATGGACGACGAGATCCGCCAGGCGGCGTACCTCGTCGCGGTCGGCGACGGGCACGCCCATCATCTCCGAGATGACGTCCATCGGCAGCTTGCCCGCGAGCTCGGCGATCCAGTCGGCTTCGGGACCGTCGGCGAGCATCGCGTCGAGGTAGCGGTCGGTCAGCTGCTGGATCTGTGGCGTCAGCTCGGTGACGCGCCGCGGCGTGAACGCCTTGGAGACGAGTCGCCGGATCCGGCTCTGCTCGGCGCCGTCGAGGCCGAGGAAGCTCATCACCTTGTGGGCGTCGGGGTTCCAGGCGGAGGCGTCGAGCGAGACGCCCATCCGGTTGGAGAAGACCTCGTCGTCGCGCAGCACCTCGAAGACGTCGGCGTGCCGGGAGACCACCCACAGGTCGTCGGCCCGCGCGTGGTGGACGGGGTCCTCCTCGCGCAGCCGGGAGTACGTCGGGTAGGGGTCGTCCTGGAAGTCGTAGTCGTAGGGGTCGAAGGTGATGCCGTCGGTCGGGCCTGTCGAGACCGTCACCGCCCACCGCCCAGGATCGTGGCGACGACGGTGTCGAGGCGGTCGCCGAGGTCGGCGTAGGTGATCAGACCCATGCCGGCCTGGAGCAGCGCACCGGAGAAGGCGAGGGCCAGCGCGTCGAGCCGCTCGGGCGTCGAGGCGGGCCCGAGCGCCGTCTCGAACCGCTCGACGAAGACCGTGCCGATGCGCAGGCGCAGGCGGTCGACGTCAGGATCGGTGCCGAGCAGCGCGAGGGTGGCGCCGGCAGCGAGGTACGGCGATGCCGAGAGCATCTCGGTGAGGCCGCGCGTGACCGACTGGACCCGCGCCACCGCGCTGCGTCCGACAGGCTCGTGCGCGTCGCCGTGCTCGACCAGACGCTGCCAGAACAGCTCGGCCAGCAGGTGCGCCTTCGACGAGAAGTAGGTGTACGCCGTCGCCGGCGACACGCCCGCCCGTACGGCGACCTGTCGGATCGTCAGCGCGTCCGGCCCGACCTCCGCGAGCTGCTCGAGACCGGCGGCCAGCAGCCGCTGGACGGTCTCCGCCCGGCGCGGCCTGAGCTGCTGCCGCGGCGCACTGGCCAACTGACTGGACACCTGTCCAACTTAGAACGTGTTCTAGTAGTCTGGCAAGCGTGTCCACGGAAATTCCCAGTCGCTACGAACGGCTCTCCCGTGAGGAGCTCGCCGCCCTCCTGCCCGAGCTGCTGCTGATCGGGCAGCTCATCGACCGCTCGGGGATGGCGTGGTGCATCTCGGCGTTCGGGCGCGAGGAGATGGCGCAGATCGCGATCGAGGAGTGGGCCTCCTCCTCGCCGATCTACACGCGGCGGATGCAGGCCGCGCTCGGCTACGCACCCGAGGTCGCCGGTCGCGGCGACGTGGTGACGATCTTCAAGGGCCTGCAGCTCGACATCGGAGCACCCCCGCAGTTCATGGACTTCCGCTACACCGTCCACGACCGCTGGCACGGCGAGTTCGGGCTCGACCACTGCGGCGCGCTGATGGACGTCGAGCCGATGGGTGAGGACTACGTGCGCTCGATGTGCCACGACATCGAGGACCCGACCTTCGACGCCACCGCCGTCGCGACGAACCCCAGGGCCCAGGTGCGGCCGATCCACCGCCCGCCGCGCGCGCCCGGCGCGACCGGGCAGCACTGCGCGTGGACGGTGATCATCGACGAGGCCCACCCCGAGGCCGTCGGCATCCCGGCGCTGGCCGTCAACGAGCGGTCGTGCGCTGCCGGGCTCGAGCTCGCACCGATCGACCCGGACGACGAGGGCCTCGCGGACTACACCGGCCCGCTGCTCTCCGACCTCGACTTCGCCGCCTTCTCGAGGTCGGCCCTGATCCGGATGGCCGACGAGGTCTGCCTCCAGATGCACCTGCTCGACCGCGGCTTCACGCTGGCCGTCGCCGCTCGGGCGTCCTCGCCGGACCAGCTGCTGGAGATCCGTCGCAAGCAGCTCACGGGCGTCGCCGGCATCGCGGCCGAGCGGATCGCCCGCGCTCTCTCCGTCTCGGCGGACGAGGCGGGTGCGCTGACGCTGCTCGACCTGCACCCCCTGCTCAACCCGGCGGCGTACGTCGACGCGCGATGGCTCGCCGACACCCTCCTGGTCGAGTCCCGCTCCCCCGCCCTCGACGACGAGGCATGGATCTCCCTGTGCGGTCCGGACTGGACCACCGCGCTCGACGCGATCGTCCACGCCCTCGACCCCCACCTGCGCACGGAGGTCCGCTGGGTGCCCGCCTTCGCCGACGGCGGTTGGACGGTCTCGGTCGTGCGCGAC
>WQZX01000041.1 GCA_009780515.1 Nocardioidaceae bacterium
CGGCGGGGACGCCACCACCGTGATCGTGACCATCGACCACACCCAGCTCCTGTCCACCCTCGGTGCCGCCGACCTCCTCGGCGGCCTCGACGGGAGCCGCATCTCCGCCACCGAAGCCCGACGCCTGGCCTGCACCGCCCACATCCTCCCCGCCGTCCTGGGCGGCAAAGGCGAAGTGCTCGACCTGGGCCGGGCTCGGCGACTGTTCTCGGCCGCCCAACGCAAAGCACTCCGAATCAGAGACCGGCACTGCCGCGCCGAAGGCTGTTCGATACCCGCACCCTGGTGCGAAGCCCACCATCTGAAGCCCTGGTCACAAGGCGGCAACACCGACCTCGCCGACGGCATACTGCTCTGCAACCACCATCACCACCGCGCCCACGACACACGGTACGAGACCCAACGCCTCGCCTCCGGAGACCTCAGATTCCACCGCCGCAACTGAGCGACACACCCCCGGAAAATCTTGTCGGCGCGCAACCACAGGGAGCAGCCCAGCGGCGCCCAACCCCCCACTACGAACCGCAACCAAGAACCGCGACCACCCCGACCCCACCCCAACGACAGAGGTCGACGCTGCGGGTCGCAACCACCGAGAGCGGCTGCTACCCCTACCCGACGAGGCGGGCGATCGCGTCGAGGGGGATGTCGAGCCAGGTGGGGCGGTTGCGGGCCTCGTAGAGGCACTCGTAGACGGCCTTGTCGGCGACGTAGGCGGTGATGATCGCGTCCTCGTCGGGAGTCAGCTGGCGGGCGGGGATGAGGGTGGACGGGTCGCCGCCGACGTACGCCGTCAGGAACGCCTCGACGTTGCGGGTGGTCCACTCGCGGGCGCGCCGGCGGCGCAGCGCGAGCAGGTCGGGGTCCTGCTCGTCCTGCGAGGCGAGCAGCGCGTGGGCGGCGTAGTCGAAGGAGCGCAGCATGCCCGCGACGTCGCGCCAGGGGGTGTCGGGGCGAAGGCGCTCGGCGAGCGGCTTCGCCGGCTCGCCCTCGAAATCGACGAGTCGCCAGCCCGAGACCGTGCGCAGCGTCTGACCGAGGTGCAGGTCACCGTGGACGCGTTGGACCGGGAGGTCGGCGACGGCGAGGAGGGCGTCGTACCGCGCGGCGAGGGGTGCGACGTACGACGCGAGCTCCGGCACCGCCGCTGCGGTGGCGGTCAGCCGCTCGCGCATGCCGGCGACCACGTCACGGGCGGGAAGGGTGGCGACGGGGAAGGCCGCGCGCAGCTGCTCGTGGACCTCGCCGAGCGCCGCACCGAGCCGCGCCGCCTCCCCGGCGAAGTCTCCGCCGAGCTCGTCGGCGTGGATGTCCTCGTCGGGGTGGGGAAGCAGGTGCATGCCGGTGCTCGCCTCGGCGTGGCGGTCGGCCTCGGCGTACAGGTTGCGGACGCTGGCGAGGGCGAGGTCCCAGCCGTCGCTCGCGGTGCGCAGGAACTCCTGCAGCATCGCGAGCTGGACGCCCTCGTGCTCGAGCCAGCCGTAGAGCATCGCGACGTGCGTCGATCCGGCCTCGGTGAGGGCGCGGTGGGTGGTGATGTCGGGGTTCTCGCCGGGCGTGACCTTGCGGAAGACCTTGAGCACGGCCTCCTCGCCGAACAGGACCGAGGAGTTCGACTGCTCGCCGGCGAAGGCGGTCGCGTGGACGTCCTCACCGAGCTCGGGGCAGCCGGGGAGGCGATGCCAGGTCGCGTCGCCGCCGGCGTGCAGGAGCAGGTGCATCGCGTCGGAGTCGTGGACGGCGTCGTACGCGTGGACGGTACCGAGGTCGGGGTCCTCCCAGGTGCCGACTGCGGCGTGCTCGAGTCGCTGCTGGGGCTCGGGGTACAGCGAGAGCGGGAGCTGGTAGAGCTCGCTCTCGCCCTGCTCGTAGCGGACCTCGGCGAGCTCGACGACGACCGTGAGGCCGTCGTCGTCGTCGACGGACGCGACGCGGGAGAGCGCGCCGAGGCTGAAGCGGCGGCCCTTGCCGCCGAACCACCGTGCGCGGGCGACGAAGTCGCGGACGAGGGCGGATCTGTCGTCGGAGTTCACAGCACGGGCCTCCCCGAGGTGTCGGGATCGCTCAGGCGGAGCCAGTAGAAGCCGTAGCCGCCGAGCGTGAGCAGGTACGGCAGCTCGCCGACGGCCGGGAACGGCACGCCGCCGAGCAGCTCGACCGGCACCGAACCCTCGTACCGGCGCAGGTCGAGCTCCACCGGCTGGGGAAAGCGCGAGAGGTTGTTGACGCACACGATGATGTCGGTGTTCCCGGTCTCCGGGTCGGTGTACTCCCGCGCGTAGGACAGCACGCTGGGGTTCGAGCCGCCGAGGTCGACGAACGCGCCGAGGCCGAACGCGCGGTGCTGGCGGCGCGCGTGGATCATCCGCTGCGTCCAGTAGAGCAGCGAGGACTGGTCCTCCAGCTGCGCCTCCACGTTGACCGCCTCGTAGCCGTAGACCGGGTCCTGGATCACCGGCAGGTGCAGCCGACCCGGCGTCGCCGAGGAGAAGCCGGCGTTGCGGTCCGGGGTCCACTGCATCGGGGTGCGTACGCCGTCGCGGTCGCCGAGCCAGATGTTGTCGCCCATGCCGATCTCGTCGCCGTAGTACAGGACCGGCGACCCGGGGAGCGAGAGCAGCAGCGAGGTGAACAGCTCCATCCGGTTGGTGTCGTTGTCGAGCAGCGGCGCCAGCCTGCGGCGGATGCCGATGTTGGCCTTCATCCGCGGGTCCTTGGCGTACTCGGCCCACATGTAGTCGCGGTCGTCGTCGGTGACCATCTCGAGCGTGAGCTCGTCGTGGTTGCGCAGGAAGATGCCCCACTGGCAGCCGTCCGGGATCGGCGGCGTCTGGTCGAGGATCTCCGAGATGGGGAACCGCTGCTCGCGACGCACCGCCATGAAGATGCGCGGCATGACGGGGAAGTGGAAGCACATGTGGCACTCGGTCCCGACCCAGTTGCCGTCGGCGTCCTCCTCGCCGCCGAAGTAGTCGACGACGTCGGCCGGCCACTGGTTGGCCTCGGCGAGCAGCACCCGGCCGGGGTAGCGCTCGTCGACGAACCGGCGTACGCGCTTGAGGAAGTCGTGCGTCTCGGGGAGGTTCTCGCCGTTGGTGCCGTCGCGCTCGAAGAGGTAGGGCACGGCGTCGAGCCGGAAGCCGTCCAGGCCCAGGTCGAGCCAGAACGTCATCGCGTCCATGATCGCGTCCTGGACGGCCGGGTTGTCGAAGTTGAGGTCGGGCTGGTGGGAGAAGAACCGGTGCCAGAAGTACTGCTGGCGGACCGGGTCCCAGGTCCAGTTCGACGGCTCGGTGTCGACGAAGATGATCCGGGCGTCCTGGTAGCGCTCGTCGGTGTCGGACCAGACGTAGAAGTCGCTGTACGGACCGTCCGGGTCGGCCCGCGACGCCTGGAACCACGGGTGCTGGTCGGAGGTGTGGTTCATGACGAAGTCGATGATCACGCGGATCCCGCGCTCGTGGGCGGCGGCCACGAAGTCGCGGAAGTCCTCGATCGTGCCCACCTCGGGCAGGACCGCGGTGTAGTCGGCGACGTCGTACCCGCCGTCGCGCAGGGGCGAGGCGAAGAACGGCGGCACCCACAGGCAGTCGACGCCGAGCCACGCGAGGTAGTCGAGCTTCTCGGTCAGGCCCTTGAAGTCGCCGGTGCCGTCGCCGTCGCTGTCGCGGAAGGATCGGACGAGGACCTCGTAGAAGACGGCGGTGCGGAACCACTCGGGGCTGTCGTCGGCGAGCGCGCTCACGGCAGCGTCCTCACGGTCAGGACGTGCGCGGGCTCTATCGCCGGATCCAGCCGGACCCAGCTCTCCGCACCCCAGGTCCACTCCTGTCCGGTGAGCTCGTCGCGCACCCGGTACGACGCCCCCTCGGGCAGCCTGAGCGCCGTGAGGTCGAGGTGCACGGTGCCCTCCTGAGGCTGGTGCGGATCGAGGTTGACCACGACGATGACGACGTCGGCCGTAGGTCGAGGCGGTGCGCCGGCGCCGTCTCGAGACCCCTGAGACCCCTGGTCTCGCGCAAGCTCCTCGACCAACGGGGTCGCCTTGCTGAAGCACAGCAGGTGGTCGTTGTCGGTGGGGTGCACGGTCAGGTTGCGCAGCAGCCGCAGCGCCGGGTGCTGGCGGCGCAGCTCGTTCAACCGCGTCAGGTACGGCGCGAGCGACTCGCCCGCGGCCTCGGCGGTCGCCCAGTCGCGCGGGCGGACCTGGTACTTCTCCGAGTCGAGGTACTCCTCGCTGCCGGGTCGGACCGCGACGTGCTCGAAGAGCTCGTAGCCGGAGTAGACGCCCCAGCTCGGCGATCCGGTGGCCGCGAGGACCGCGCGGATCTTGAACGCCGGCGGGCCGCCGTGCTGCAGGAACTCGTGGAGGATGTCGGGGGTGTTGACGAAGAAGTTCGGCCGGATCCGGTGGGCCGACTCCTGGCTCACCTCGCGCAGGTAGTCCTCGATCTCGGTCTTCTCGGTGCGCCAGGTGAAGTACGTGTAGGACTGGTGGAAGCCGATCGCGCCGAGGGTCTGCAGCATCGGCGGCTTGGTGAACGCCTCGGCGAGGAACAGCACGTCGGGGTCCGTCGCGCGGATCTCGCCGAGCAGCCACTCCCAGAAGTCGACCGGCTTGGTGTGCGGGTTGTCGACGCGGAAGATCCGCACGCCGTGGGCCATCCAGTGGCGCACCACCCGCAGCACCTCGGCCCGGATGCCCTCGGGGTCGTTGTCGAAGTTGAGCGGGTAGATGTCCTGGTACTTCTTCGGCGGGTTCTCGGCGTAGGCGATCGAGCCGTCGACGCGGGTGGTGAACCACTCGGGGTGCTCGGCGACCCAGGGATGGTCGGGCGCGCACTGCAGGGCCAGGTCGAGCGCGACCTCCATGCCGAGCTCGCCGGCGCGGGCGACGAAACGGTCGAAGTCGGCGATCGTGCCGAGCTCGGGCGCGACCGCGTCGTGGCCGCCGTACCGGCTGCCGATGGCCCAGGGCGAGCCGGGCCAGTCGGGCGGGGTCGTCTGCCCGTCGGGGAGGACGGTGTTGTTCGGGCCCTTGCGGTTGATCTCGCCGATCGGGTGGATCGGCGGCAGGTAGACCACGTCGAAGCCCATCGTGGCGATCGCGTCCAGCCGCTCGGTCGCTCCCGCGAGACCGCCCTCCGAGCGGGGGAACAGCTCGTACCAGGAGGAGCACAGCGCCCGCGGGCGATCGGCGTACGCCGGGAACGGCCCGGCCACCGTCACCAGCTCGCGCACCGGGTGACGGCGCAGCAGGTCGACCACCTCGGGCGACTCGAGCACGGCGAGCCGCGCCATCACGGGCCGCCCGTCGTCGACGCACGCCGCCAGGGCCGCGTCCAGGGTGTCGCTGTCGGTGCGTCGATCGGGTCGGTCGAGCCTGTCGAGACCGTCGGCGACCCGCCGAAGCAGCACCTCGCCCTCGCGGAACATCAGCTCGGTGTCGATGTCCGCACGGATCTTCACGCCCGCGGCGTGCTGCCAGGTGGCGATCGGGTGCGACCAGGCGTGGACCTCGAAGGACCAGTCGCCGGGGGAGTCGGGGACGACCCAGGCGGCGTACCGGTCGACGGTGTGGCGATCGACCGCGGGGACCGGCTCCATCCGCACCGGAGGGCGCCGGCGCCCGGCCGGGTCGATCAGCACCACCTCGGCGCCGAGCCTGTCGTGGCCCTCGCGGAAGACCGTCGCGCCGACGGGGAAGGGCTCGCCGACGGCGGCCTTCACCGGCCGCCCGTCCTCGAGCACGGGCACCACACCGGTCACCGGGATGCGTCCGACCATGTCCCCAAGCCAAGCGGGCCCGCGCGTCCGGGACAAGGGGCCGGCGCGTCGCGGTCAGCCGACGGTGAGGTCCCAGACGTCGATGACGGCGCCGGCGGACACGTCCGTGGCATCGGCGGGTACGTCGACGAGGCAGTCGGCGCCGGCGTACCAACCGAGGAAGCCGCTGCCGGCCGGCCCCCAGGGCGTCACGGTGCCGGCAGCGCGGTCGAGCCGGCCACGGCGCAGCTGTCGCCTGCCGGCCGGTGAGGTCAGCGGCTCGGTGAGCGTGGCGCTGACGACCGGCCGCTCGGGGTGCGGGTTGCCCGCCCGGCGACGCAGCGCCGGCCGTACGAACACCTCGAAGGACACCAGCGAGCTGACCGGGTTGCCGGGCAGGCAGACGACCGGGACGCCGTCGTAGGTGCCGATGCCCTGGGGCATGCCGGGCTGCATCGCGACCTTGGTGAAGGAGACGCCGCGCGGGCCGAGCGCGTCCTTGACGACCTCGTAGGCGCCGGCGCTCACACCGCCGGAGGTCAGCACCAGGTCGACGTCGGGCAGCGCGGCTTCTAGGGCCGCGAGGAAGGTCGGCACGTCGTCGGTCGTCGACAGGTGGGGTACGGCGACCGCGCCCGCATCGAGCACGGCGGCAGCGAGCATCGGCCCGTTGGCGTCGCGGATGCGGCCGCTGCCGGGCTCGGGATCGACCGCGAGCTCTGAACCCGTGCTGAGCACGAGCACCCGGGGGCGTCGTACGCACGCGACGGTGGCGACGCCGAGGGCGTGCAGGATGCCGACCTGTGCGGCGCCGAGGACGGAGCCGCGCGGGAGCACCTCGTCACCGGCTCGTACGTCGCTGCCCGCCTTGCGCACGAAGGTCCCGGCCTCGCGCGCCTCGCGGATCTCGACGGTCGTGGTGCCGCCGTCGGTCGCCTCGACCTCGACGACGGCGTCGGCGCCGTCGGGGACCGGGGCGCCGGTCATGATCCGCAGGGCGACGCCGGGGGCCAGCGTGCCGACCGGCGCGCCCGCGGGGATGTCGCCGCCGACGGGCAGGCGGACGGGGGAGTCCGGCGAGGCGCCGGCGACGTCGGCCGCTCGCACGGCGTACCCGTCCATCGCGGAGTTCGCGAAGGACGGCAGCTGCTCACGCGCGACGACGGGCTCGGCGAGCACGCGGCCGAGGGCCTCGGCCGCCGGCAGGAGCTCCGGCTCGGACGGCGGGGCGGCGAGGAGCGCGGCTACGGCGGCCTGGTGTTCGGTGACGGGGACCAGGGGCACGGGACCACCCTAGTGAGGGCCGGTCGGAGGTGCCGGCGCCGGAGACGCAGAGCGGGCGAGCCGGCCCCCATGATCCGTCTCGCCCGCGCTGCTTGCACCGATAACGGCGGTCGGCGCCGAGTGTTACGCCACGTCGCGGTCAACTTTCCAGGAGACGGAGACTTTGCCGTGGAGAGGCCCACGGCCCACGGACTACGGTCGGACCATGCGCGCCATCCGACGCTTCACCGTCCGGCCCGTCCTGCCCGAGCCGCTCGCCGCGATCGGCGAGCTGGCCGCCAACCTGCGCTGGTCCTGGCACCCGCCGACGCAGCAGCTCTTCGCCGACATCGACGCCGAGGAGTGGGAGCGATCGGGGCAGGACCCGGTCCGGCTGATCGGCGAGGTCGCGCCCGAGCGCTGGGCGGAGCTGGCCGCCGACGACGGCTTCGTCGCCCGGGTCGCGGAGCTGCGTGGCGACCTGGCGTCGTACCTCGCGAAGCCGACGCTGCACGGCTCGCCGGCCTCGATCGCCTACTTCTCCCCGGAGTTCGGGATCACCGCGGTGCTGCCGCAGTACTCCGGCGGCCTGGGCATCCTCGCCGGCGACCACCTCAAGGCCGCGAGCGACCTGGGCGTGCCGATCGTCGGCGTCGGGCTGCTCTACCGGCACGGCTACTTCAAGCAGCGTCTCTCGCGCGAGGGATGGCAGCTGGAGAGCTACCCGGTGCTCGACCCCGACGAGCTGCCGATCTCGCTGCTCCGCGAGGCGTCCGGCGAGCCGGCCCGCATCGGCATCCGGATGCCGGGCGGCGCCGACCTGTTCGCCCAGATCTGGGTGGCCCAGGTCGGCCGGGTGCCGCTGCTGATGCTCGACACCCTGGTCGAGGAGAACGCCGGCGACCTCCGCGACGTCACCGACCGGCTGTACGGCGGAACCGGCGAGCACCGCCTGCGCCAGGAGATCCTGCTCGGGGTCGGCGGCGTCCGTGCGCTGCGGGCCTGGTCGCGCATCACCGGTGCCCCGGCCCCGGAGGTCTTCCACACCAACGAGGGCCACGCGGGCTTCCAGGGCGTCGAGCGCATCCGCGAGCTGACCGTCGACGACGGCGGCCCGCGGCTCGAGCTCGCGACCGCGCTGGAGGTCGGTCGCGCCTCGACCGTCTTCACCACGCACACCCCGGTGCCCGCCGGCATCGACCGCTTCCCGCGGACCCTGATCGAGCAGTACTTCGACGACACGGCCGGCGCGACCCCCGGCGTACCGACCGAGGTGGTGCTCGGCCTCGGCGCGGAGGACTACGAGGGCGGCGACCCGGGCGTCTTCAACATGGCGGTGATGGGCTTCCGGCTGGCGCAGCGCGCCAACGCGGTGTCGCAGCTGCACGGCGTGGTCAGCCGTGAGATGTTCCACGGGCTGTGGCCGGCGTTCGACGAGGCCGAGGAGCCGATCACCTCGATCACCAACGGCGTGCACGCGCCGACGTGGGTGGCTCCGGAGCTGCAGGCGCTCGACGTCGCCTCGGCGTCCGCCGTCGACATCTGGCAGACCAAGTGGCGTCTGCGGCAGACGCTCGTCGCCGACGCCCGCAAGCGGGTGCGGAGGTCGTGGGTCAAGCGCGGCGCGACGCCCGCGGAGCTGGGCTGGATCGACACCGCGCTGGATCCCGACGTGCTGACGATCGGCTTCGCGCGGCGGGTGCCGTCGTACAAGCGGCTCACGCTGATGCTGCGCGACCCCGACCGTCTCAAGGCCCTGCTGCTCGACCCGGATCGCCCGGTGCAGCTGGTGATCGCGGGCAAGGCCCACCCCGCCGACGACGGCGGCAAGCGACTGATCCAGGAGCTCGTGCGCTTCGCCGACGACCCCGAGGTCCGGCACCGCATCGTCTTCCTGCCCAACTACGACATCGCCCTGGCGCAGCCGCTCTACCCGGGCTGCGACGTGTGGCTGAACAACCCGCTGCGGCCCTACGAGGCGTGCGGCACCTCGGGCATGAAGGCCGCTCTCAACGGTGGCCTCAACCTCTCGATCCGCGACGGCTGGTGGGACGAGTGGTACGACGCCGAGTTCGGCTGGGCCATCCCGTCCGCCGACCGTGCCGAGGACGCAGACCAGCGCGACGACATCGAGGCCGCCGCTCTCTACGACCTGATCGAGAACGAGGTGGCGCCGCGCTTCTACGACCGCGACGCCGACGGGGTGCCGGGCCGCTGGGTGGAGATGCTGCGCCACACCTGGGCCGAGCTCGGGCCGAAGGTGCTGGCCGACCGGATGGTGACCGAGTACGTCGACCGCCTCTACGCGCCGGCCGCCACCAATGCGGCCGCCCTCCTCGCCGACGACCACGCCGCCGCCCGCGACCTCGCCGCCTGGAAGGCCCGGGTGCGGGACGCGTGGCCCGCCGTCAACGTCGAGTACGTCGAGTCGCGCGGCGTCGGCGAGGCGCCCGAGGTCGGCTCCCGGCTCGCCCTCGACGCCTACGTCGCGCTCGGCGACCTGTCGCCCGAGGACGTGCTGGTCGAGGTGGCACATGGTCGCGTCGACGCCGACGACTGCCTGGTCGCGCCGTCCGTCACCCCGCTCGCCCTCGCCGAGTCCTACGACGGCAGCCGGTTCCGCTTCCACGGCGACCTCGCCCTGGACCGGTCCGGCCCGTTCGGCTACACCGTCCGTGTCGTCCCCTGCCACGCGCTACTGGTCTCGCCCGCCGAGCTGGGGGTCGTCGCGCTGGCGTGAGCGGGCGGGTCAGCGCCGTGCGAGTGCACGCCGCAGCGCGCCGAACCAGTGGGTGCCGGGGTCGAGGATCGGCCGCACCCTCGCGCCGTCCTGCCGCACGGTGAGCTGTGGCGGGCACGCGACGTCCTCACCGGTCAGCGCGTAGCGCCCGTGTGGGCCGATGAAGGTCACGACGTAGGTCGGGATCACCGTGATCAGCGTGCAGTTCACGAGGACCGGCACCGTCACCGATCCCAGCAGCCGGTCGGCCCGCGCGACGAGGCGGTCGACCGCGCCGGGGCGGGTGATGACTGCGGTGCGCGTCACCGGACGCCTCGCGGAGGACGTCCGGGTCGTGCGCCGGATCCTCACGCGGGTCGTGCCTGCCGGGACCAGGACGGTCCGACCGAACCGCGCCGCGATCATGGTGTCCAGCCGAACCGCCACGCCGCCGTCGTACGGGACGTAGGAGAAGTCGACGCCCGGCTGCCCGTACGCCGCCGTGCCGCGCCCCGCCAGCGTCAGGGTCTCGATCGTCGCCTGACCGGGCGCGGAGCTGCCACCGGTACTGTCCACGTGGAGGCTGTGCGGCAGGTGCGACCGGACCCACCGCACGAACGCGCCACCGCCCAGGGGGATGGTCCACCAGCTGTGCCGCGACAGTTTCGGATCGACCGGCGCCATGTCGAATTGGGCCGTGCGGAGCTCCGGCGCGGGCGCTCGGTCCACGACCCTGCCGCCCGGTGGCAGTGGCACCGCGCCCAGCATCCACGCCGACTCCGCCCGCGCCGCCGCCCTGTTCTGAGCCGTGGTGCTGACCGCCGGCGCCACAGGAGTCGTCGCACCCACCTCTCGCACCTGGGTCGCCGTACCTGCCCCACACACGGCCAGCACCGCCAGCACGGTTGCCGGCGCTGCCACCCGCCACGTCGTTGTCATGCCCCTACGACGCGGCCCGGTGCGCCGAGGTTCCCACCCGTTGCGCCGACCCCGACCTTCCGGTCGTTGCAGACGGCCGGGAACCACCGGAACGTCGGTCTCGAGCCTCCGCTACTCGTCCTCCTGCAGGACGACGACGCTGCGGGGGCCGAGGGTGAGGGACTCGCCGGCCGTGGCGGGGGTGCCGACGGCGAGGTCGGGATCGGTGGAGAGCACGACGGTGCCCGTGTGCACCCAGTCGTTGTCGGGCAGGTAGAGGCCGACCTCGTCGACGCCGGCGTGCAGCCAGACCAGGAACGAGCTGTCCATCTGCTGCTCGCCGTGCGGGCCGGGATCGCGCAGGGGCTTGCCCGAGACGAACATCCCGATGGTCTGCAGCCCCTCGTCGTGCCAGTCGGCCTCGGTCATCTCGCGACCGGTGGGGTGCAGCCAGGCGAGGTCCTTGGCACCGCCCACGATGGTCGGCCGTCCCTCGAACCAGTGCCGCTGGCGCAGGACGGGGTGCTCGCGCCGCAGCCGCAGCGCGGCCTTGGCGACCTCGTACACGTCGAGCCACGCGTCGTCGCCGCGCCAGTCGACCCACGAGATCTCGTTGTCCTGGCAGTAGGCGTTGTTGTTGCCGCCCTGGGTGCGGCCGCGCTCGTCGCCCGCGACGAGCATGGGTACGCCGTTGGACAGGCACAGCGTCGCCATCAGGTTCGCCGCCTGCCGCCGTCGGGCGGCCACGATCCCCGCGTCGTCGGTCTCGCCCTCGACCCCGAAGCTCTGCGAGCGGTTGTCGTCGGTGCCGTCGCGGTTGTCCTCGCCGTTGGCCTCGTTGTGCTTGCCCTCGTAGGACACCAGGTCGCGCAGGGTGAAGCCGTCGTGCGCGGTCACGAAGTTCACCGAGTTGTACGCCGACCGCCCGTCGTCGGCGTACAGGTCCGAGGAGCCGGCGAGCCGGGTGGCGATGTCGAACGTGCCGGGGGTGTGGGTGCGCCAGAAGTCGCGGACGGTGCCGCGGTACTTGTCGTTCCACTCGACCCACGGCGCGGGCATCTGCCCGACCAGGTAGCCGTCCATCGAGGTGTCCCACGGCTCCGCGATCAGCTTCACGTGCCGCAGCACGGGGTCCTGGCCGATGGCGGTCAGGAGCATGCAGGTCATGTCGATGCCGATCGCGCCGTCGCGCTCGGAGCGGGTCAGCGCCGACATCAGGTCGAACCGGAAGCCGTCGACGTGCATCTCGGTGACCCAGTAGCGCAGCGAGTCCAGGATCAGCCGCAGCGCGAGCGGGTCCTCGGAGTCGACCGTGTTGCCGCAGCCGGTGACGTCCCAGTAGGCGTCGTCGAAGCCGTCCGGGTCCGCGGGGTCGGCGGGGGAGCGGCGGTAGAACCCGCGGTCGTCGAACCCGCGGAAGCTCAGCGCAGGACCCTGCGACCCGGCCTCGGCCGTGTGGTTGTAGACGACGTCGAGGATCACCTCGATGCCGGCAGCGTGCAGCGACTTCACCATCTGCTTGAACTCCGTGACCTGCTGGCCGCGGTCGCCACTGGAGGAGTACGCCGCGTGCGGGGCGAAGAAGCCGATCGAGTTGTAGCCCCAGTAGTTGGTGAGCCCGCGCTCGACCAGCGCCGGCTCGGGCACGAACTGGTGCACGGGCAGCAGCTCGACCGCCGTGACGCCGAGGTCGCGCAGGTAGTCGGTCACGACGGGATGCCCCAGTCCGGCGTACGTGCCGCGCAGCTCCTCGGGGACGCGGTCGTGGAGGCGGGTGTAGCCCTTGACGTGCAGCTCGTAGATCACCGTGTCGCGCCAGCGCCGCTTCATCGGCTCGTCCTCGCCCCAGTCGAAGCCGGGGTCGACGACGACGCTGCGCGCGGTTGCCGGCGCCGAGTCGATGTCGCTCGGCGCGGACGGGTCGTCGACGTCGTACGCGAGCGTGGCGACGCCCGGCTCGACCTCTCCGCTGACCGCGAGGCCGTAGGGGTCGAGCAGCACCTTGCTCGCGTTGAACCGCAGGCCGGCGTCCGGCTCCCACGGTCCGTCGACGCGGTAGCCGTAGCGGGTGCCCGGCGCGATGTCGGGCAGGGCACCGTGCCAGATCCCGAGCGACTGCTCGGTGAGCGGGACGCGTCGCTCGGCCTCGCCGGGCCCGTCGTCGTACAGGCAGAGCCACACCGCGGTGGCGCGCGGCGCGTAGACCGCGAAGTTGGTCGACTCCGGGCTCCACGTCGCGCCGAGCGGCCAGTTGCGGCCCGGCCACGTAGGAGCCTGCTCGCCGAAAGATCGCCACAGCCCGGGAGTCACGACGCCCATTGTTGCGGGTGTCCGTGCGAGTCGGCGTGGTGCACGGCACAATGCTGGGTGCAGCGCGGGCCGGACCGGTTCCGTGCAGACAGCTCAGGAAGGGACCCGATGACCGAGTTCGTCCGTCTGGACGTGGCCGAGGGCGTGGGGACGATCCGGCTGGACCGTCCCAAGATGAACGCGATCAGCCTGCAGGTGCAGGACGAGCTGACCGAGGTCGCGGCCGAGGCCACCGCCCGTGACGACGTCCGCGCGGTCGTCGTCTGGGGCGGCGAGCGGGTCTTCGCCGCCGGCAACGACGTCAAGGAGATGGCGGACATGTCCTACACGGACATGGTCGACCGCGTCGACGCGCTCCAGGGCGCCGTCAGCGCCGTCGCACGCATCCCGAAGCCGGTCATCGCCGCGGTCAACGGCTATGCGCTCGGTGGCGGCTGCGAGCTGACCCTCGCCGCCGACGTCCGGTACGCCGCCGAGGACGCCGTGATGGGGCAGCCCGAGGTGCTGCTCGGCATCATCCCCGGCGCCGGCGGCACCCAGCGGCTGTCGCGCCTGGTCGGTCCCGCGAAGGCCAAGGACCTCATGTACACCGGCCGGTTCGTCAAGGCCGACGAGGCGCTGGCCATCGGCCTGGTCGACAAGGTCCTGCCCGCCGCCGAGGTGTACGACGCCGCGATCGCCTGGGCGAGGCAGTTCGCCGCGGCCGCGCCGTACGCGCTGCGGGCGATCAAGGAGTCGGTCGACCAGGGTCTCGAGAGCGACATCGAGACCGGCCTGTACATCGAGCGCCGGCACTTCGCCGGCGCCTTCGCCACCGAGGACGCACGCATCGGCATGCGCTCCTTCATCGACAACGGCCCCGGCAAGGCTGCCTTCACCGGCAAGTGACCCTGCCGAACGGTCCGAGGAGAGAGGAACGCATGAGCGAGGCGAAGAAGACGTCGTCGACGACCGATGACAAGGACTCCGCGACCTCGGCCGGCCGCCGGCTGACCACGGCGCAGATCCGTGGCTGGATCGCCCGCATCGTGTGGACGATCTGCCTCGTCATCGCCCTGTTCCTGGCGGCCGCGGCGTTCAGCTACGCGCTCGACGCGAACGCCGCCAACCCGCTCATCAAGCTGATCCGCCACGTCGCGGAGTCGTGCGACCTCGGGTGGTTCGACCTCAACAACCCGCTGTGGCAGGCGAAGCCCCCGAACGCCCTGACCAAGACCGCGCTGGCCAACTACGGCATCGCCGCCGTGGCCTACATGGTGGTGGGCCGGATCCTCGAGCGGATCATCCGTCCCTGACCTCCGTAGGACCTCTCGCGCGGGCCGTCGGGGTGCCGGTGGAGTGACGGATCCCACCGTGGACAGGTTCGCCTCCGTCACAGGCGGGCGGTAGCCTGCCCAACGCTGTCCTACGAGTAGGAAGGGGCCGTTGCGGCCACAACCATGAACATTGTCGTGTGCGTTAAGTACGTCCCCGACGCGACCGCCGACCGGCGGTTCGAGTCGGACAACACCGTTGACCGCGTCGGCGTCGACGGGCTCCTGTCCGAGCTCGACGAGTACGCCGTCGAGCAGGCCCTGCAGCTCAAGGAGAAGCGCGAGGGCGAGGAGATCAACGTCATCGCGCTCACCGTCGGCCCGCAGGACGCCGAGGCCGCCGTGCGCAAGGCGCTGCAGATGGGTGCCGACTCGGCCGTTCACGTCGTCGACGACGCGATCGCCGGCTCGGACGCCATCGCCACCTCGCTGGTGCTCGCCAAGGCGATCGAGAAGATCGGGCAGCCCGAGCTGGTCGTGACCGGTCTCGCCGGCACCGACTCCATGATGAGCGTGATGCCCGCGATGCTCGCCGAGCGTCTCGGTCTCCCGCAGGTCACCCAGGCCGCCGTCGTCGAGTCGCAGGGCGACCAGGTCCGCATCAAGCGCGACGGCGACACCGCGACCGAGGTCATCGGCGGCAAGCTGCCGCTGGTCCTCTCGGTGACCGACCAGTCCGGCGAGGCCCGCTACCCGTCCTTCAAGGGCATCATGGCGGCCAAGAAGAAGCCGCTGGAGACCTACTCGCTGTCCGACCTGGGTGTCGACGCCGGTGACGTGGGCCTCTCGGTCGCGTGGACCGAGGTCTCCGAGACCAACGAGCGCCCGCCGCGCACCGCCGGCGAGATCGTCACGGACGAGGACGGCTCGGGCGCCAAGGCGCTGGCCGAGTTCCTCGCCTCGAAGAAGTTCATCTGAGGAGGGTCTGGTCATGTCTGAAGTTCTGGTTCTCGTCGACCACGTCGACGGTTCGGTCCGCAAGCCGACCTACGAGCTCCTCGCCCTCGCCAAGAAGCTCGGCGAGCCGTCGGCGGTCTTCATCGGCGGTCCCGACAAGGCCGACGCCGCTGCCGAGGCCGTGAAGGGCTACGGCGCGGAGAAGGTCTACGTCGTCGACGACGCCGAGGTGAAGGGCTACCTCGTGGCCCCCAAGGCCGAGGTCCTGGCCCAGATCGCCGAGAAGGCGTCGCCGGCCGCGATCCTGATCCCGTCCTCCGCGGAGGGCAAGGAGATCGCCGGTCGTCTCGCCATCAAGCTCGAGTCGGGTCTGATCACCGACGCGGTCGACATCGACGACGACGGCAGCACCACCCAGTCGGTGTTCGCCGGCAACTTCACGGTGAAGGCCAAGGTCACCAAGGGCACGCCGATCATCACGGTCAAGCCCAACTCGGCCGCCCCGGTCGAGGGTGCCGGTGCCGGCACGGTCGAGCAGTTCGCCGCGACCATCTCCGACGGCGCCAAGACCGCGCAGATCGTGGCGTCGCAGCCGCGTCAGTCGACCGGTCGCCCCGAGCTCACCGAGGCCGCCATCGTGGTCTCCGGTGGTCGTGGCACCGGCGGCGACTTCACCGAGGTCGAGGCCCTGGCCGACGCCCTCGGTGCGGCGGTCGGCGCCTCGCGTGCCGCCGTCGACTCCGGCTGGAAGCCTCACTCCTTCCAGGTCGGCCAGACCGGCAAGACGGTCTCGCCGCAGCTGTACGTCGCGAACGGCATCTCCGGCGCGATCCAGCACCGCGCCGGCATGCAGACCTCGAAGACCATCGTGGCCGTCAACAAGGACGAAGAGGCCCCGATCTTCGAGCTGGTCGACTTCGGTGTCGTCGGCGACCTCCACACCGTCCTCCCGGCGGTGACCGCGGAGGTCGAGAAGCGCAAGGGCTGATCGCCTCTGCGAAGCCGGCGCCGCCGCGCTGCCGGCCTTCGCTCAGCTCCCGTCGACCGGGGAGCGCTGTTCCAGGACAGCGCTCCCCGGTCGTCTTCTTCGCCACACGGACCTATGGCGGTGCGCAGCCGGGCAGGAGGGCGCATGCGGAGAGCCTGTCCGGGCACTGGTTGATGTATCACCCGTCCGAGAAGGAGAGCTGCCGTACCCGTGACCGTCCTTGCCCCGCGAGAGCGCCAGAAGCAGTGGTCCGTCGACGACGTCGTCGTCTCGGACCCTTCCGTCGTACGACGCGCCATCGGCGCGGCCGCGATCGGTAACCTCACCGAGTGGTACGACTTCGGCGTCTACGCCTACTTCGAGCCCACCATCAAGGAGGTCTTCTTCCAGGGCCTGGGCAACACGGCGGGCACGATCGCGACCTTCGGCCTGTTCGCCGTGGCCTTCCTGGTGCGCCCCTTCGGCGGCCTGTTCTTCGGCCCGCTGGCCGACCGGATCGGCCGCAACAAGGTGCTCGCCACCACGATGATCCTGATGGCGCTCGGCACCTTCGTGATCGGCTGCATCCCGGACAAGAACACGATCGGCCTCTGGGCGCCGGCGCTGCTGCTGGTCGCCCGACTGATCCAGGGCTTCTCCACCGGCGGTGAGTACGGCAACGCGATGACCTTCATCGCCGAGTACGCCCCCGACCGCAAGCGCGGCTTCCTCGGCAGCTGGCTGGAGTTCGGCACGTTCACCGGCTACCTCTTCGGCGCCCTGACCGTCACCGTCGTCACCGCCCAGATGTCCACCGCGCAGCTGCAGTCGTGGGGCTGGCGGCTGCCGTTCTTCGTCGCGCTTCCGCTGGGCATCATCGGCGTCTACCTGCGGACCCGCCTCGCCGACACCCCGGCCTTCCAGCAGATGGAGCGCGACTCGGAGGAGAAGGACCGCGCCAACCGCGCGAGCGGCGAGGTTCGCACCCTCGCCCGCCTCTGGCCGTTCCTGCTGGTCTGCATGGGCCTGGTGATCGTCTGGAACGTCACCAACTACATGCTCACCTCCTACATGCCGACCTACGTCACGACGACGGTCCCGGACGCGACGGGCGGCGGCGTCTCGGCGTCGACGTCGCAGTGGCTGCAGATCGCCGTCATGGCCATCGCCCTGCTGCTGATCCCGCTGCTCGGCATGCTCTCGGACCGGATCGGCCGCAAGCCGCTGATGTGGACCGGCACGGTCATGCTGATCGTGCTGGCGCTGCCGATGGTGCTGCTCGTGCGCTCCCACAGCGCCTTCGCGGTGTTCCTCGGCCTCGCGGTGATGGGCTTCGCACTCATCTGCTTCAGCGCCACCGGCCCGTCGACGCTGCCGTCGCTGTTCCCGACCCGGGTCCGCGGTGCCGGGCTCTCGGTCGCGTTCAACGTGGCCATCTCGCTGTTCTGCGGCACGGTCTCGGTCGTGGTGGGCGCGCTGGTCAGCGCGACCGGCGACCTCGACTGGCCGGCGTACTACCTGATGGGAGCAGGTGTGGTCGGCGCGGTCTCGCTGGTCTTCCTGCAGGAGCCGAACGGCCGGCGGATGTGGGGATCCGCGCCGGCGGCGGCGTCCGCGGAGGAGGCGCACGAGGTGATCGCCGAGGAGGCCGCAGCCTAGACACTACGATTCGTGGCATGAGTGAGGTCATCGCCGTCGCCCGTGCCGCCCGTGTCGCCTCCCGGGCGCTCGCGCTCGCGACGCGGGCGGAGAAGGACGCCGCGCTGCACGCGATGGCCGACGCGCTCCTCGAGAACGAGGACGACATCATCTACGCGGGGAACGCCGACGACCTCCGGCGGGCCGAGGCCGCCGGTACGCCGGCGAACATCGTCGACCGCCTCACGCTGACCCCGGAGCGGCTGGCCGCCATGGCCCAAGGCCTGCGCGACATCGCCGGCCTGCCCGACCCGGTCGGTGAGGTCGTGCGCGGCGGCGTGCTCACCAACGGCCTCGAGTTGCGCCAGGTCCGGGTGCCGTTCGGTGTGGTCGGCATGATCTACGAGGCGCGCCCGAACGTCACCGCCGACGCCGCGGGCATCTGCCTGAAGTCCGGGAACGCCGTGCTCCTGCGCGGCAGCTCCTCGGCCCGAATGACCAATGAGGCCGTCGTGGAGGCGATGCGCGACGCGATCGCGGCATCCGGCCTGCCCGCCGACGTCGTGCAGCTGGTGCCGGGGGAGAGCCACGACAGCGTCAAGGAGCTGATGCGCGCCCGTGGCGACGTCGACGTGCTGATCCCACGAGGCGGCGCCGGGCTGATCCGGTCGGTCGTCGAGGAGTCGACGGTCCCGGTCATCGAGACCGGTGTCGGCAACTGCCACGTGTACGTCGACGCGGCCGCCGACCTCGACATGGCGCTCACGATCGCGCTCAACTCCAAGACCCACCGCACCAGCGTGTGCAACAGCGCGGAGTCGCTGCTGGTGCACGCCGACGTCGCGGAGGAGTTCCTGCCGCGCATCACCGCCGCCTTCCAGACCGCGGGCGTGGTCGTGCACGGCGACGAGGACTTCCAGCAGCACGGCGCCGTGCCGGCGACCGACGACGACTGGGGCCAGGAGTACCTCTCCCTGGACATCTCGGCCAAGGTCGTCGCCTCCCTCGACGAGGCGATCACGCACATCCAGGCCTGGTCCAGCGGCCACACCGACGCGATCGTCACCGACGACCAGCGGGCCGCGCGACGGTTCGTCGCCGAGGTCGACTCCGCGGCCGTGCTGGTCAACGCCTCGACCCGCTTCACCGACGGCGGCGAGTTCGGCTTCGGCGCCGAGATCGGGATCAGCACCCAGAAGCTGCACGCTCGCGGGCCGATGGGCCTTCCGGAGATGACGTCGACGAAGTACGTCGTGGTGGGCGACGGTCACGTGCGCTGACCGAGTCGGCCACGGCATCGGCCGGCTCGGCCGCAGCCAGGCTCCACAGGCCCCGTCCGATCACCAGCAGCGCGGCGACCGCGACCAGCAGGCTCCACACGGAGGTCTGCACGGTGTCGTGGAGCACCGTCACGCCGAAGCCGACCGTCAGCAGGCAGTTGACGACGTTGAGCACCGGCATCGACGCGGAGAGCGGGCCGGCCGCGTAGGCGAGCTGGTTGACCGCCAGGCCGCCCACGCCGCACGCGACCACGCCGTAGGGCAGCCAGATCGCTGCCAGGGCACCCGGCGGGTGTCCCGGCAGCCAGAGCTGCACGGCGTCGATGAGCACGGCCATCAGGCCGAACAGCACCCCGGAGGCGACCCCGAGCGCCGGTGCGCGGATGCCCGGCCGTCGTACGACGCGAGGGAGGGCCGCCGCGAGGACCGCGACGAGGCCGCAGCCGACCGCCGCGACGAGCAGCGTGCCGAGGTCCGGCGGGGTCCGGCCGGCGGCCGGCGAGGAGGCCAGCAGGAAGGCGGCGAGGGCGGCGAGGGTGAGCCCGACCGCGACCAGCTCGCGGCCGCGCGGCCGGGTGCGGGAGAGCGCGGCGCGGAACGGCAGCGCGGCGGCGACGCCGACCACGACGATCGGCTGGACCAGCGCGATGGGGCCGAAGTGCAGCGCCGCGGCGTGCAGCCCGAAGCCGACCGGGGCCAGCGCGAGCGAGGCGACCCACGCCGGCCGGCGGAACAGGCCGGCGAGGGGAACGTCGCCCGCGACGTGGTGCTGGACCGCGGTCGACAGCCCGGTCGTCGTGGCGCTGGCCAGCGCGAAGAGGACCGCCGACCAGATCACGGCGCGGACGCTAGCCGGGCCAGGTGGACCCGCGGTGAACTGCGGGCGGCACCCGTCCCGACAGGCGGGTGTCCGGCCGATGTGGCACCGGCTACGCGTCGTCGCGCGCGAGCGGGTGGGTTGCGGACCGGCGTACGCCGTCACGGTAGGTTGCGCCCCATGGCGGGCACCAACGAGCGGATCATGGCCGATCCGAGCAGCGAGCGGCTCTTCACCGGTGCCACGATCATCACCTTCGTCCGGATCGTCATCACGCTGTCGATCGCGCTCTGGGCAGCGCACCAGCACTCGCTCACCTGGATGTGGATCGGCCTGGTCTCCCACTGGATCGGCGACAGCCTCGACGGCGAGTGGGCCCGCTGGTTCGACTGCGAGACCCGGATCGGCGCCGTCATCGACATGATGTGCGACCGTCTCGCCTGCGGGGTCCTGTACGGCGGCCTGGTCTGGCTGCAGCCGAGGGGATGGCTCTTCGACCACGGGCACATGACCCTGATCGGCATCCCGATCGGCATCTACCTGCTCGAGTTCATGGTCGTCGACATGTACCTCTCCAACGCCTTCCTGGCCTGGCCGATCCGCAGCCCCAACTACTTCTGGGTCGTCGACCGGCGGATCTACCTCTGGAACTGGTCGCGCATCGGCAAGGGCGCCAACTCCGGCGCGTTCGCGGTGATCCTGCTGTTCACCGGCTGGTGGTGGCTCGGCACGATCATCGCGATCGGCCTGCTGGCGGTGAAGTGCGTGTCGATGGCCTGGCTGTTCAGGCTCGGCATCCCGGTCCCGGACCGCCCCCTCCCCGCGCATCTGCCCGCGGAGATCCGCGACGGGATCGCGACGGCATGATCTGGCTCTGGCTGGGGACGGCGGTCTTCAGCCTGGCCTCGGCCCTGCTCCCGTTCCTGCCGATGGAGGCCTACATCCTCGGCGCGGGAGCCACCAACGGCGGCACGGCTAAGGAGATCTCGCTCGGGATCGCGGCCGGCATCGGCGCCACCTGCGGCAAGATCATCTGGTACGAGCTGGCACTCCACGGGTCCCAGCTCGCCTGGGTCCAGAAGAAGATGTCCAAGCCGAAGGTCGCCGCGGCGTACGAGCGGTGGACGGCGCGGATGCAGGGACGCCCCTGGTACGCCGCCGCCATCATGTTCGTCGCGGCGTCGGTCGGCCTCCCGCCGCTGCTCGCCATGGCCGCCGTCGCAGGCTTCCTCAAGATGCCGATGTGGGTCTTCATCCCCACCGTCCTCGTGGGCCGCAGCATCCGCTTCGCCCTGTTGTTCATGGGCGTCGGCGGGGTGCACGGGCTCATTGGATAGCATTCGCGCATGCTCGCGCTCGAGATCAACCCGTGGTTCTACGGCGGCGGAATCTTCGTCGTCCTTCTGCTCATGCTGACGGCCCTGGTCGCGTTCGGCGGAGGCCGAGACCACACGTGATCCTCGGGCTGACGTCGTGACAGCCCCGCGCCGCCGTGTCGGGGTGATGGGCGGCACCTTCGACCCGATCCACCACGGCCACCTCGTGGCCGCCTCCGAGGTGCAGGGCTGGTTCGACCTCGACGAGGTCGTCTTCGTGCCGACCGGGCAGCCCTGGCAGAAGACCGACCGCAAGGTCTCGCCCGCCGAGCACCGCTACCTGATGACGGTGATCGCGACCGCCGCCAATCCGCGCTTCACCGTCTCGCGGGTGGACATCGACCGGCCCGGTCCGACGTACACGATCGACACGCTGCGCGACCTGCGCGCCCTGCGGCCCGACGCCGACCTGTTCTTCATCACCGGCGCCGACGCGCTCACCAACATCGTGACCTGGCGGGACGCGAGCGAGGTCTTCGCCCTCGCCCACTTCGTCGGCTGCACCCGGCCCGGCGCGGAGATCTCGCCCGAGGTGCTGGCGGCGCTGCCGAAGGACCAGGTGACCATGCTGGAGGTGCCCGCGCTGGCGATCTCCTCCACGGACTGCCGCGCGCGCCAGGCCGCCGGCCAGCCGATCTGGTACCTGGTGCCCGACGGCGTGGTCCAGTACATCGACAAGCACCGCCTCTACCCAGGAGAGACATGCCCGCCACCGACTTCGCCGTCGGCCTGATCGAGGTCGCGGCGCGTGCCGCGGCCGACAAGCTCGCGACCGACATCGTCGCCTTCGACGTCAGCGAGCAGCTGGCGATCACCGACGCGTTCCTGCTCGCGTCGGGCTCCAACGACCGCCAGGTGAAGGCGATCGTCGAGGAGGTCGAGGACCGTGTCCGGGACGCCGGCGCCAAGCCGATCCGGCGCGAGGGCGAGCGCGACGGCCGGTGGGTCCTGCTCGACTTCGGCGACATCGTCGTGCACGTCCAGCACGAGGAGGAGCGCGAGTTCTACGCGCTCGAGCGGCTCTGGCGCGACTGCCCGACCATCGCGCTGCCCGAGGGCCTGTGACCCCGTGAGGCGGCTGGTCCTGGTCCGGCACGGGCAGACCGCCTGGAACGCCGCCGGGCGGATCCAGGGGCAGCTCGACGCCCTGCTCGACGAGGTCGGGCGCGCCCAGGCGCGCGCCGTGGCTCCCGTGGTCGCCGCGATGTCGCCGGCGCTGATCCGCAGCTCGGACCTCTCCCGCGCCCGGGTCACCGCCGAGACCATCGCCTCGGCCTGCGGTCTCCCGGTCTCCTTCGACGAGCGGCTGCGCGAGTACGCCATGCCTCCGCTCGAGGGCCTCACGCACGAGGAGTACGCCGCCCGCGACCCCCACGGCTTCGAGCTGTTCCGCGCGGGGGAGTGGGACGCCATCCCCGAGATCGAGGCGCCCGAGGTGGTCGCGAAGCGCCTCACCGACGCGCTCGCCGAGGTGGTCGGCGCCCTGGGCGCCGACGACCTCGGGGTGGTGGTCGCGCACGGCGCCTGCATCCGCACCGGTCTGATCGCCTGGCTGGGCTGGCCGCTCGAGCTGGCCAAGGACCTCCGCCCCCTCACCAACTGCGCGCGCGTGGAGCTGGCCGAGCGCGAGAACGGTCGCTGGGCCGTGGCGTCGTACAACCTCGCGGCTCCGTCCGCCTCCGGACACCCCCGATTTCACCGCGCTCGGCGGGTTCTGTAATATTCCGAAGGTCGCTCGAAAGAGTGGCGATGGGGCTGTGGCGCAGCTGGTAGCGCATCTGCATGGCATGCAGAGGGTCAGGGGTTCGAGTCCCCTCAGCTCCACAGGCGGAACTGCTGGTCAAGACCTGGAAACAGGCCCTGACCAGCAGTTTCTGTTTCTGGCATCGGACGTGCCGCGCAGTCCGTCCGGAGGTCACCACATGCCCGGTCAGTGGAGTCGTCGCGCGCGAACGACGGGCATCCGAAGGTGACTGGTGGCAGGCCCCTGTCGATTGCGACGGCTCCTGTGCCTGCTGCTTGCCAGGACTATGTCTCTGTTGCAACCAAATTCGGGAAAACGCTCTCACGGCGGACCCGCCTCGGTTATACCTGGCGTGACCTAGATCATATTCTGGGAGAATCCGGGAGATTGTATGATGAGAACGCTCTCGCCACGTGCTCGTGCCGTGGTCTTGCTGGCCGTCGCGTCGGTGGCCTGCGTAGCAGTGTCGACAACTCCTGCCGTCGCCGAGGGAGGCGCGAAGCAGCTAGTTGCGGCGACGGATCCGCCGGTCGATGCCTCGTGGCAGACGCCGATCGGCGCCGAGGAGACCGTCTTTTCCTCGACCAAGGGCGAGGTCGACTCTCTCTACTCGATCTATCAGAAGCCGGACGGCACGTGGCGGGGATATCTGAGTGGCCGTCGTCAAGCGGGGACGTACCAGTACAACGAGGCGTCCAACGGTCAGCTGAGCAACCAGCAGCCGATGCTGTCGCCGGGCGCGGACCTCGCCAACGCGAACTCGCAAGACAACTGCGGTACCTGGCCCATCGGCCAGATCTACAAGAAGTCGGCGACAGAGTGGGTCACGTTCTTCCACGAGGAACAATCGGACCCAAGCAGGTTCAGCACCAAGACGCCGATCTCGTCACGGTGCAACGGGCACCACACGCGGTGGCGCATTCGACTGATGACCTCCAGCGACAAGGGAGTCACTTGGGACAAGGGATCGGTCGTCATTACCCAGGACTCCGCCCTCCTGAAGCGGCCGGACGGCACTTGGTCGTACGGCACCGACGACACCGGTAGCCCGCGCCTCGTGATCGGCGCCAACTACGCCTACCTCCTTTACCGCGCGGTCAACCGGTCTGCCCCCATAGGCGGGGGACTCGGCGCTCAGATGAACCGAGCACAGATGTCGATCGCCCGGGCGCCATTGGCCCAGATCGACGACCCAAGCGCTTGGATGAAGTGGTTCAACGGCTCCTACAGCCAGCCCGGGATGAATGGCCAGCAGGATCCGATTCCCGGCTTGGTGGGCCAAGCGAGGGGAATCTCGTGGAACTCCTATCTCCACCGGTACATTGCCGTCGTTGCTTGCAGGGGTGTCACTCTCGGAGACGACAAGTGCGCCAGCGGCTCCGGGGACTCGAACTCCACGGCCGTGTCGCAGCCGGGCGGGATCTATCTCTACGAGGCCGTCGGCGCAAACTTGACGAGTTGGGCACCCGTGGGTCGGGTTCAGAAGTTTGCTGACAGTCTCAATGCTTGGGGTAAGGACTCCGAGTGCCAGCAGAACCCCAAGGGCTACGTGACGATCGACAAGCAGTCGGTCCCAGAGCCGCTCGCGTTCGGGTACGCCTCGATTGTCGGTACGTCCGGTGACGACCGCGACTCACACAGCGGCAAGCAGTTTTACATCTACTACATGTACAAGAAGGTAGGCGACTGCATGAACCAGCGCGAGTTGCGCCGCCGTCTGATCACCCTCAACTAGCTTGAACGCCGAGTCAGCACCGTCCACGCCAGCCTGGTGGGTGCTGACTCGGGGCATTTGTGGCCCCTGCGGCCAAGGGCAATCCATGCGATCGCCACGTACCCGTCAACCTGCGCCGATCCGAGGCGCGAGTGAGGTCCGGCTTGTTCTCATCGATCACAGCGGACCGACCCACTCCGAGGAAGAAGCACCTGCAAAGTGACCGAGGGCGCAGAGGTCCCGACGTAGACGGTTCCTCGTGCATCGACACGCCATTTCGTGTAGGCACTTCGCCGAGCTCCAGAGATCAGCCGAGTGCGTAGTGACTTGATGCCACTAGCAGCGCTGAACCGCACACGAAACTGACCGCCCTGTGCGCCGGTGCGAATCGTCACCGGCCCGTGGCCGGCGCGCGAACAGACGGTTTGCGGGACTTTGAACGCGGAGGCACCTACTCCCACCTGAACTTGCGCCTGCGTCATCAAGAGCGCTCGGTCGGGGGGACGCTGATTGGGAACGAAGCTGCGCATCCCCGGATCGTTCAGCATGGACACCGTCACACCGTGATTGATCTTCGGATCCGGCCAGACTGCATCGGTGAGAAACGTCTGGCCCTGCGCCGAAAGCCAGGAGGTGGCGATCACGCGATTGCGCAGCTCCGTTGTCTGGGGCTGTAATGCGTTCGCAGCGCTCACCGTCTGTGTCAGGCCGACAACGCCGGCCAAGACGACGATGATGCCGCCGAGGGGTATGCATGCCCAGGGAAGCCGCCGTCCGTGCGTCGCGACAACCTGGGCGAGGCAGCCCACAGCCGCACCGCACACGAGCACGCCGACGTACTCATAGCGAGGTTGGGTGGGCAGCGTGTGGGGGCTTGCTTTGCCGAATCCGAACAGCGCGAATCCGAAGACCAATGCAAGCAGGCCGCCAGCACCGAGTGCTACAAGCGCACGATCACGACGAACCAAGAGAACCGCGATCACAAGCACGACCAGGACTACCGGTCCCACTCCCGGAATCCGCATGGCTGCGCTCCAGACGTCCGCGATCCCCGTGGCCATCCGAACAGTTCCGTGCCCCCAATCAACAGGCGGGGAGCTGTTCCAGGACCGTCCCGAACCAGCCGGCGGCCTGATCCGCGCGTACCGGAGGAACCATGCGACATAGATGACCGTGGGCCCGACGACGATGGCTACCGCAGTACGCAATCCCAGCCGGATCAGCCCCCAGCTGGCGGCAAGCGCAATCATGATCAACCCAACGTTGCTGCACATGACGGCCAACAGCAAGGCTATCGGGGCGACCCACCGCCATCGACCTCCGAGATCGGCCAGCAGGACGCCAAGCAGCCCGAACGCACAAGATCCCAGGAAGCCGATGGTGGCCAGCCACAGGGTATTCTCGGCACCGACGCCGACAGCAAGGAAACTTGTCACCAAGACGGAGACCATTGCAGCCCAGCGCCCGATGTCGGTTCGGCGCAGCAACAGGTACAGAAGGAAAAAGGCGAGAAGCTGCAGCAGCACCGGCATGACGGCGTAGGGCAGATAGTGGCGGATACCGAAGAAGTGCCGCATCGTGCGGAACCAGACCCACGGCACCGCAGACCAATGCCCGTTGTAGTTCAGCACGATCGTTCGCCAGAGTCCGAGCCTGTCTCGCGGCCGCAGGAATGCCCAATCGTCGCGCCAGAACCACACACGCCGCGCGCCACTCAACATGACCGCGCCCTGGACGAACAGCCCCAGAAGCAAGATCGCCGTCGGGACGAGGGCGATTGAGCGATTCGAATGACGGGTGCCGTCGCGGGATGACTCGTCGTGGAGGTCTGCTTCGTCGCTTGTGCTTGCCTGACCCACTTAGAACATCCTCATCGTCGAAGTTCTGCGGTTGCACCCGGAGCGGTGCGTGCCTGCCCACTCATCCAACAAGGATCTCGCCTGAACTCGCCCGGGGCGCGCCGACTATACGCCGAGCAGGGCTGGTCAACTCGTTCTTGGAGACGCTCCAGTAAGCATGGGCATAATTTTCCACAGAGAAACTGGTGATGTTGCCGCAACGCTGCAACTGGCCTACGTCAGCGCTACGCGAGAGGGAGATGCGCCAGCTTTGCTGGATGTGGGTGCGATCAGTTCCGCGCCCTGCCCGGCTGGTTCTGTATGACGACTCCCCTCGCACCTGTCAGGCGCACCCTCACGCACTGACTACGGCCGCTACGGTTCGACCCATGACAGGAACTGCCCCGCTCCAGAGACTGCGGGTGCTGCGCGATGAACTGGTTGCCCGTGACTGGGTGATCGCCTGCTTCGGGTTCACGTACAAGCAGCAGCACTACTTCGTCCTGGTCGAACGCTATGTCCCGCCACGCAAGGCGCCGGATCGCATGCTCGTACAGCTCACCTTCGTCGACGCTCACGACCCAACTCGGACGCTGACGGCACCGGCGAACACGGTGAGGATTGCCGTGGACGCTCAGGAGCTACGCGTGTTCCTTGGTATCAGTTGGTCGGAGAACCTCGGCGACCTGCTGGCCCAGTTCTACGCGGACCTCGGTCGCTTCGTCCCGATGCGTCCACCGGAGATGCTCGACGCGGCAGCGCGGACAGTCGTGCTGCGTGAGCTCAGCGCTGGCGACAGCGAAGATCCGAACAAGGTGTACTGCATTGGCGTGCGCCGCAACACTGAGCGCGCCGATGGCACGCCCGGACGGCGTTCTGCCTACAACTCCCAGAAGACCGATTTGCTGCGCCCTGACCTCTACAAGCATCTGCGAGACGATCCGAACCTCAGCTTCCGCTACTCCACCAACGCTGGGGACGAGAAGAGCGACGCCGAGATCTTGAACCAGCTCGCAGAGCTACGGGGGCGAGACTGAGCTCATCCCCTGGCGCCACTGCTGGACATGGGGAGCCGCGCCCTGCTCTGCTGGTTCCGCATGACGACTCCGGCACGGATCAGTGCAACCCGCACCGTGTTCTCGACTCGTCCAACCTCGGCAGCAGCCACACGCAAGGGTTGCCCCGCCTCGTAGATCCGTCGTGCAGTCGCGATCTTCTCGTTCGTGAGCGGGCTTCCATACATCCGCACGCCCATCGCCTTGAGCCTGCGCTGCATGGTCTGCCGGTGACGCCGAACTGCTTGGCTAGCTCGGCTGCCGTAGCTCCCTGCAGGTACGCCGAGCGTGCTCGCTCGATCTCCGGCGGTGAGCCTCACGAGGCGCCACCCGTGGGGGAGCCGGCCTCGGGATCGATCCGCTCAGGTCAAGCTTCCGATACGCCCTGAGTGCCCTGGCCAGTTCCGGGGCAGAGTTCTCCAGCGATCTGGAGAGGACCAACGGAACCGCAGGTCAGGCCGTTGCTCCGAGTCCTCCAAAGGACCGGGCGGCGGCCTGATCTCGTCGGGGGCTCGTCAGAGCACCTTGGTGCCGTAGATCTCGCCGAGCGGGTCGGCGAGCAGCTCGAGTCGCTCGCCGTCGGGGCCGCGGAAGTAGATCGACGTCCGGCTGGCGACGGTGTAGTCGACCCCGGCGTCGTCGAGCTTGGCGCGGAGGTGGTCCCACTTCTCCCGGGTCACCGAGATCGCCAGGTGGTGGTGGCCGCCGAGCACCTCGCGGTAGGGGCCGACCTCGATCCCGGGCAGGTCGAAGTAGGCGAGCAGGTTGCCGGCGCCGACGTCGAAGAAGAAGTGCGTCGATCCGGGCAGATCCCTGTTCTCGAACA
Source organism: Nocardioidaceae bacterium (assembly GCA_009780515.1). Taxonomy (GTDB): domain Bacteria; phylum Actinomycetota; class Actinomycetes; order Propionibacteriales; family Nocardioidaceae; genus Nocardioides. The sequence goes on from WQZX01000041.1 coordinate 28,442, forward strand.
TCTCGGTCAGCGGGAGCTCCAGCAGGCCCTGGAAGAAGTCGACCGTCCGGCGTACATCGGAGCTGATCATCGCGGTGTGGTGGATGCCTCGCGCGCTGGTCTCCGCCGGTGCCTGCGGGAGGTACTCGCGCCTGATCGCCTCACGGTCCCTGGTCAGGGCGTCGAGGTCGATGTCGCGCCGCGCGTTGCTCATCTGTGCTCCTGTGCCGTGAAGTCGGAGAGCGTGGGCCGCCGGTCGGGTGGTCCCCCCAGGACCACCCCGCCGCGTCGCATCCGGCGGTCGCTGCCGACATCGAGATGGTTGACGCGTCAATCAGAGTAGATGACGCATCAACCTGGGCGCAAGCGACGGCAGGGTCGAACGGACCGTGGAGCGCCGCTCAGGACCGGCGGGCGGGCCTTGAGAGACTGCGAGAAGCGGGCGACCGAGGCGAATCTGACCGTCCTGCTGCACGCCGCCTGGGAAGGAGCGCCCGCATGAGCACCACACCGGAGCAGGAGGCCGTGGAGGCCGCGCTCGTCGAGCGGGTCGTCGGCTCGTTCGACGCCTGCGCCGACAGACGGCTCCAGCAGCTGATGGTCGGCCTGACCCGCCACCTGCACGCGTTCATCCGGGAGGTGCGTCTCACCGAGGAGGAGTGGGGCGCCGCCATCGACTTCCTCACTCGCGCCGGGCACATCACCGACGACGTGCGCCAGGAGTTCATCCTGCTCTCGGACACGCTCGGGGCGTCCATGCAGACGATCAACGTCAACAACGCCGCCTACGAGGGAGCGACGGAGGCGACCGTGTTCGGCCCGTTCTTCGTCGAGGACGCACCCGACGTCGAGCTCGGCGGCGACGTGTCGTTCGGCGCGCCCGGCGAGCCCTGCTGGGTGGAGGGCAGCGTGACCGACACCGACGGCACGGCGCTCCCGGGCGCGGTCCTGGAGGTCTGGGAGGCCGACGAGGACGGTCTGTACGACGTCCAGCGGGACGCCGGATCGCGCGCTGCCCGAGGCCGCCTGGTCGCCGACGACCAGGGTCGCTTCCGGTTCTGGGGGCTGACCCCCACGCCGTACCCGATCCCCGACGACGGGCCGGTGGGCCAGATGCTGACCGCGACCGGGCGCTCCCCGATGCGTGCGGCCCACCTGCACTTCATGGTGAGCCACCCGGGCACCCGCACCCTCGTCACCCACATCTTCCCCGGGGGCGACCCGATCGGTGACAAGGACTCGGTCTTCGGGGTCAAGGAGTCGCTCGTCAGGTCGTTCGAGCAGCAGCCGGCGGGCGCGCCCACGCCGGACGGCCGTGTCGTCGACGGCACCTGGAGTCGCGCGCGCTTCGACATCGTGCTCGCGCCGGCCGGGGTCTGAGCCCCCGGTCAGGCGCCCGCGACGGCGGCGGCCACGCGGTCGACCAGGCGGTCGTCGAAGAGGTCGGGGACGATCGACTCGGGCCCGGGCTCCTCGACGAGCGCGGCGATGGCATCGGCGGCCGCCGCGAGCACGGCGCTGTCGACCCGGCGTACGCCGCCGTCGAGCAGGCCCCGGAAGATGCCGGGGAAGGCGAGCACGTTGTTGATCTGGTTGGGCAGGTCGCTGCGGCCGGTGCCGATGACGGCGGCGTGCCGGTGGGCCTCGTCCGGGTCGAACTCCGGATCGGGGTTGGCCAGGCCGGACACCACGGCGTCGTCGGCCATCGACTCCAGCATGTCGCCGTCGACGAGCTCCGGCGCGCTGACCCCGATGAACACGTCGGCTCCGGCGAGGCAGTCGCCGAGGTCCCCGTCCACGCCGTCCGGGTTGGTGTGCTCGGCGAGCCATGCCTTCTCGCCGTCGAGGTCGCGACCGCTGTGCAGGACGCCCTGGCTGTCGCAGACCACGATCCGGCGTACGCCCCGGTCGAGGAGGAGGCGCGTGATCGCGCTGCCGGCGGCCCCCGCACCGGACACCACCACCGAGACCTCGTCCATGTCCTTGTCGACGACCCGGAGCGCGTTGCGCAGAGCGGCGAGCACGACGACGGCGGTGCCGTGCTGGTCGTCGTGGAAGACCGGGATGTCGAGCTCGGCCTGGAGCCGCTCGACCAGCTCGAAGCAGCGGGGCGCGGCGACGTCCTCGATGTTCACCCCGCTCACCCCGACCGCGACGTCGCGGATGGTGTGGGCCAGGTCCTCGACGTCGCGGCTCGCCAGCGGCAGCGGCCACGCGTCGATCCCCGCCAGGGTCTTGAAGAGCACGGACTTGCCCTCCATCACGGGCAGGCCCGCCTTCGGGCCGACGTCGCCGAGCCCGAGGATCGCCGAGCCGTCTGTCACCACGAGGATCCGGTTGCCGATGCCGGTCACCTCGGTGACGGCGTCGGCGTCGTCGGCCACCCGCTCGACGTCCTCGGCGACGCCGGGGGTGTAGACCCGCGAAAGGCTGTCGTGGTCGTCGACGGTGACGATCGGGTGGACCTCGATCTTGCCGGGCCGTGCGTTCGGTTCGGTTGCCATGGCTGTCCGGTACCCGACGCCGGAGGCTCATCACCGCGCTGCGCCGACGTTCTCGATTCCTGACATCGACCGGCGCGCAAGCCATTAGCCTCGGCGCATGGCGATCGTTGCAGTCGGGCCGGTCGGGGCCGACGTCGTGGTGCCGACCGACGTCTGCGTGAAGAGCGGGGTACCGACCCGGGATCGGGTGACCATCCGCGGCAGCACCACCCCCGGGTGGGTCTGGGTCCTGCTGCTCCTCACGATCGTCGGTTGGATCTTCGTGTCGATCATGACGTCGCGTCGCTACCGGATCGAGGTGCCGTTCCGTCACGACCTGAACGACCGCTGGCGTCGGACCTATCGGATCGCCACCGGCCTCGTGGTGGCGGGCTTCGGCGCCACGATCGCCGCGATCATCGCCCGGCTGGACCACGCCCTGGTGCCGCTGCTCCTCGTCGTGGCCGGGCTGCTGATCGGAACGGTCAACGGGCTCGTGCGCAACGTCGGCGTGCGCCAGATCGGCGACGAGCGGCTCGCCCTGACCCGCGTGCACCCCGCCGCCGCGGCAGCGATCACCCGGGCGCGTGCCGAGCGCGACGCTCCCCGTTGACCGGATTCGTCCGCGCCCGAGCAGGACACGGCCTAACGTTGGGTCAGATGCGAACCGACAACCGGGCCTTGCCCCCGGATCTTGGACACGGGGTGTGATTACGCAGCCGTTGGCAGCGTAGCTGTGTAACCGGTCTCGTAGTCGACCGGCGACTGGTAGCGGCACCAGGAGTGGCGTCGCTTGGTGTTGTAGCGGGTGAGCCACTTGAAGACCTGCCGGCGGCAGGTCAACTCGTCGCTCCAGCAGGCGGCGTCTTGGAGGACCTCAC
>WQZX01000042.1 GCA_009780515.1 Nocardioidaceae bacterium
AGTCGTCGTACGGCGAGTCCGGCGGTGCGTCGGACTCCGGCTCCTCGTTCGGCGAGCAGGGCGAGGGCGAGTCCTCGTTCGGCTCGAACGAGTCGGGGGAGTCGCGGGGCGAGTCCTCGTTCGGCGAGCAGCCGGACGGCCAGCAGTCGCAGGAGCAGCGGTCGGAGGACCAGGGCAGCTTCTGATCCAGGGCTCTGCGAAGCGAAGCGGCCGGGAGGTGACCCTCCCGGCCGCTTCGCACGTCCGGCAGGCGCTCGGACCTCAGCCGCGTGCGACGTCCACCAGCACCCCGCCGGGCCGGCAGTCGCGCAGGTCGGCGACCACCCATCCGTCGTACGCCGCGCGGAGGCGCTCGGCGACCCAGGCGGCCTGGGCGGGCCTGCCGACCTGGAGGACCAGGTGCCCGTCCGGGTGGAGGTGCGCGAGCGCGACCCGCAGGCACTCCGCGATCAGCGCGGTGCCGTCGGGCCCGCCGTCGACGGCATCCACGGGGTCCGCGGGGAAGTCCGCCAGCTCCTCGCTGGTGAGCCACGGCGGGTCGGCGAGGACGAGCGGGAAGCTCTCGTCCGGGGCCAGAGCGGTGTCCAGCGACGAGCAGCGCAGATCGGTCTCGATCCCTGCGGCACCGGCGTTCGCCCGTGCGTGCTCGACGGCCACCGGGTCGCGGTCGACCTGCACGATCCGGCGGCCGCTGAGCCTCGCCGCGAGCAGGCCGATGTGCCCGGCTCCCGCGCAGAGCTCCAGGATCGGCCCCTCCGGCAGGTACGCCGCCAGCTCGGCCGCCCACCTGCTCTGCTCGGCCGTCCAGGGCCGGGGTCGGAGCACTCGGTCGTCCCAGGCGATCCGGATGCCGTCGAAGTCCACCGGCTCCGGGGTCGGGGCCGTCTCGCTCTGCGTCATGGACTCCAGGTACCCCGCCCGGCGTGCGGCACGCGACCGGTGACCGCGGCACGCCCGACTCGGCGTACGGGGGCGGCCGCGGTCGCCGGACCCTTCCGGTGCCCCGACCGCAGGACGTTCAGACCTGGTGTGGCACGTCGATCAGGCGGAGGACCTGGTCGGCGGGGGAGCCGAGCTCGGCGATGAGCCGCAGCGGGGAGCCCGAACGGCGGCTGCGTCCGATCAGGTCCAGCAGCGCCTGGACTCCCGGGCTCGCCAGCAGGGTGAGGCCGGACAGGTCGATGACCGCCTCGACCGTGCCGGTCCGTGTCGCCTCGCGCAGGCCCGCCTCGAACATCTCGGCGTTGACGTCGTCGACCGCGCCGACGGCGACCAACCGGCCGGGTGTCGTGTCGAGGTGCAGGTCCTCGCCGGTGTCGAGATGGCCGACGTCGGCCGGGCCGCTGCCCGCCTGCAGGAACGGCACCGGCCGGTGCAGCTCCTGGCACAGCTCCACGATGCTGCCCGCCTCCGACGAGTGCATCCGGATGTCGTCCACGAGGGCGGCCGCCAGCAGCAGCCCGCGGCCCGGTGTCCCGGTGCGCACCCACCGGCCGCCGTCGGCGATCTCGACGACCGCGCGACCGCCGGGCTCCAGCCACGCCCGCAGGTCGAGGACGCGCGAGGAGGGGGCGGCCGAGTCGGCGTACGCGTGCTCGACGACGTTGCTGGCCAGCTCGCCCGCCGCGTGGCAGAGCGCGACCTGGTCCGAGAGCCCGGCCCCCAGGTCCTCCAGCCAGGTCGAGAGGTGGCGTCGTACGGCGGCGACGCTGGTGGCGTCCGCGGCGAGGCGCAGGTCGAGCGGCTCGGGTGCACGCACGCGGCGCAGGAGCAGGAGCGCGACGTCGTCGGGGTAGGCCGCCGCCCCCTCCGCCGGCGGGTCGAGGAGCTGGTCGCAGAGCTCGTCGCCGTAGGACACGGCGTCGCGCGGCGTTCCGCGGAGCGAGTCGGTCGCCGCGACGATCCTGGAGATGGGGTCGCTGCCGGCCGGCCCACCCGCGGTCAGCCCGTCGCTGTGCAGGAGCAGCGAGGTAGAGAGACCGGCCGGGGCGGTCGCGGTCGTGACCGGCCCGCCGCTGCCGAGCGGGGGGCAGCGCGCGCCCTCCAGGCAGGCCGGCTGGTCCCGGTCGGACCAGCGCACCGGCGGCGGGTGACCGGCGGCGACGTACTCGACCGTCGAGCGGACCGGGTCGAGCACCACGGCCGTCAGCGTCGCGGCGGCCAGGTCGGGCGTGCCGCGGGCGAAGCGGTCGAGCGCGGCGACGGCCTCGCCGAGGTCGGCACCGCTGGTCAGGCGCTCGCGCAGGACGGTGCGGACCTGCGTCGCCGCGATGGCGGCGGCGAAGCCGTGGCCGACGACGTCGGCGACCATCGCGGCGACCCGGCCGTCATCGAGCCGGTAGGCCTCGAGCGTGTCTCCGCGGTTGATCGGGGCGGTGCGGGTGAGCAGGTAGCGCGCGGACACCGCAGTGCCGGGCAGCACCGGCACGGTCGCCGGCACCTGCACGTCGGTGGGTGTGGTCGGCATGCTCCCTCGCGGGTGAGAGGACGGACTGCCCAGGGGGTACCCGCCATCAGCCCAGCGCAGACATGTCCTCGTCCGAGAGCGCCTCGCGCAGGTCGCCGAGAACGCGCGCGAGCAGCCGCGAGATCTGGGTCTGCGTCACCCCGAAGCAGGCCGCGATCTCCTTCTGCGTCATCTCCTCCTCGAAGCGCATCTGGAGCAGCTTCCGGTCACGCGGCTTGAGCCGGCGGAGCACCGGCTGCAAGGTGATCCGGGCCTCCGCGGCGTCCTGGTCGCCGGCCGCCCGCGGGTCCGGCAGCAGGTGCCCGAGCGTCGCGGACGTCTCCGGACCGAGCGGTACGTCGAGGGAGGCCGGCGTGAAGCAGCCCTCGGTCGACATCGCCTCGGTGACGTCGCGCTCGGGCACGCCGAGCGCCGCCGCGACCGACGCGTCGGTCGGCGATCCGTCCGTGTCGCCACGCTGCCGGTCGCGCTCGTCAAGCACCCGCGGGCGCAGGTCCTGCAGGCGCCGGGGCGGCCGGACCACCCACCCGTGGTCACGGAAGTAGTGCCGGACCTCGCCGCGGATGCTGGGGATGGCGTACGCGAGGAAGTCCTGGTCGCGGCGTACGTCGTACTGGCGGGCCGCGCGGACGAGGGCCGCCCGGGCGACCTGCTGGAGGTCCTCGAGCGCGAGACCGCGGTCGCGGTAGCGCGCGGCGATGGTCTCGGCGACCGAGAGGTTGAGGAGGACGACCTCCTCGATCAGGTCGGCGCGCTCGTCGCCCTCGCACTCGCTGGCCCGCTGGAGCAGGCGTGCGGTGAGACGGCGGCGACGAGTCGCGGAGACGTTGTCGTGCGGATGGGACAGCGAGCCGATGCGCGCCATGGCAGCTCCCGGAAGCAGTTGCCGAATGGCCCGCCGTTGGCTTCAGCGAGTCGTCGTCACCAACCTAGCCCACCGGGTCGGGGTCGGGTAGACCACCGCTCTCGACGACGCCCGCCGCGACGTCGCGCAGCTTCGTGCTGGTCGTGCTGGCGTAGCGCTCCAGGAGGTCGAACGCCCGCTCGGCGTCGATCCCGTAGCGCTGCATCAGGATGCCCTGAGCCAGCCCGATCCGGTGGCGGCTGTCGACCGCCTCCTTCAACCCGCTGACGAGCTTGGCGACGGCGATCGCGTTGGCGGCGTGCACGGCGTACACCTCGGCACGCTCGAGCGCCGCCTCGTCGAGGGCGCCGGCGCGGCGGCTGTACAGGTTGATCGAGCCGAGCGGGTCGGAGCGGGGGTGCCAGCGTGGCGCGGGCAGCTCCACCCCGAGGGCGCTGTTGATGCCGGCGTCGGCGACCCGCGGACCCCACCGGGGCCAGCGGGTGTCGTTGCGCGTGGACCGCACGAGGTACGAGGTGTCGTCCAGGGCCGCGTCGAGGCACGGACCCTCGCCCAGCTCCTGCTGCATCTCGCCGCACCACGCGGCGAGGTCGTCGGTGCTCGTCGCCGTCTCCAGCCGGCCCCGGCGCCGACGCACGGTGATGTCGCAGAGCTCGGCGGACGGTACGACGGCCAGCGCCTGCTCGCACACCCGCTGCATCGTCGCGCGCTCGTCGTGGTCGGCGAACAGCTCCTGACTGACGGCGGCGAAGTGCGGGCTGTCCAGGAAGTCCTCGCTCACCGGTCGTCCGCCTCCGTGCTGGTCGCGGGCCCGCCCTCGGTGGCGCCGCCCTCGGACGCCCAGTCCGAGGACGTGCCCTCGTCCTCGTCGTCTGCGGGGTCGGTGGGGTCGTCGAGGTTGGGGTCGCTGGTGACGTCGGGGTCGGCCTCGTCGGCCCGCTTCTTCTCGTCCTGCGCCATGGCATGCTCCTCTCGCCTGCATGCGTGCAGTACCCACTCAGGGCCGGGGGCACCCGGTGAGGTGCGCCTCAGGCCGGCGGGTACTCGGCGTCGCGCAGCAGGCGGGCGAGGTGGGTGGTGTTCGCGGCCAGCGTCCTCGTCGTACCCGCCGTCTTCTCGGGCGTCTCCGCGAGGTCGCGGTAGTCGGTGCCGTGCATCGCCTCGCCGACCCAGTAGGTGACCGCGTTGGGCGGCAGCGTGAAGCCGACGTCGGTGAGCGCCTGCGCCACCTGGGCGGTCACGTGGTGCGCGCCGTCCTCGTTGCCGACCACCGCGATCGCGCCGACCTTGCCGTACGTCGACATCCGCCCCTGCTCGTCGGTCTCGCCGATCTCGGCGTCGAGCCGCTCGAGCACCATCTTGCAGACCGACGACGGCTGGCCCATCCAGATCGGCGTCGCGATCACCACGATGTCGGCGGCGAGCACCTTCTCCCGGATCGTCGGCCAGGCGTCGCCGTGACCCTCGTCCGTGCTGACGCCGAACGCGACGGGGTGGTCGGCCACGCGGATCGCGTCGCCCGCGCAGCCGTGCTCGGCGAGCTCGTCGAGCACCTGGCGGGCCAGCAGCTCCGAGCTGGACGGCGTCTCCGACTTCTTCAACGAGCAGACGAGGGCGAGTGCAGTCAGTGAGGTCATGCCCGTGGGTACCCGCCCCGCCGACCCTCAACCCAGGTCGCCGACCTTCCTTACCGGTAAGGAAGGTCGGCAGACGTGACGTTCCGCCACCCGGCCCCGCGGGCGGCCCGCATGCCTCTGGCGGGACTTCCCGGCGGTGGATCTGAGAAGTGGATCTGAGAAGACGTCAGGGCCTGCCGGGCACCAGCCCTGGTCAGACCCTGATCTCGGTGGAGCTGAGGGGGTTCGAACCCCTGACCTTCTCATTGCGAACGAGACGCGCTACCAACTGCGCCACAGCCCCAGTGACGAGAAACGTTAGCACCCGCGAGGGGGCCGATCCGAATCGGGCCCACCGCCCCGGACGGCCGTCTCAGTGCGACGGCGAGGCGAGGTAGGGGTCGGCCCAGGCGCTGATGATCCGGGCGGCGCGGGCGGCCTGGCCGCGGGCGGTCAGGAGGTGGTCGCTGCCCTCGAGCGAGACGAAGCTGCGGGGGTGGAGGGCGGCGTTGAAGATCGCGGCCGCGCTGGAGACGTCGACGGTCGCGTCGGTCGGCGAGTGCATGACCATCAGCGGTACGCCGAGCCGGGTGACCCGGTCGAGCAGGTGCGCGCGGCGTACGTCCTCGACGAAGTCGCGCTTGATGGTGAGGGCACGGCCGCCGACGAACCACTCGGCACGCCCCTCCTCGACGGCGCGCTGGGCGACCGCCTCGTACTGCCGCTCCACGTGGGCGGGGTTGCTCGGCGTGCCGATGCTGACGACCGCGTTGACCTTGATCGGGTCGTCGTCGCCGTTCTCCTCGCTGGCCGCGGCGATCGCCGCCGCGCCGCCGAAGGAGTGGCCGATGAGGAGGTCGGCCGGGGTGCCGCGGTCGGCCATCCAGCGCACCGCGCGGATCGTGTCGTCCACCTTCACCGTGAACGAGCCGTCGCCCCAGCCGCCCTCGGACTCGCCGAGCCCGAGGTTGTCGAAGCGCAGCATGCCGATGCCCTCGCTCGCGAGCTGGCGGCAGATCCGTGCGGCGGCGGGGGAGTCCTTGCCCAGGGTGAAGCCGTGCGAGAACACGCCCCACCCGCGCACGTCGCCCTCGGGCTCGTCGACCAGCCCGGCCAGGCGCGGTCCGGTGGAGCTCTCGAACCAGATCTTCTCGGCCACGGCGCACACTCTGCCCTGTCCGGCGCCGCACTAACGTGGCGGCATGGCCGAGAAGTCGTCGTACGTCGTCACCGGTGAGTTCGAGCGGGACATGGCCTACATCCCCGACCGGATCACGGCCCGCGGGCGGCCGCCTCGCGACCAGCCCGCCGACGTGCCCCTCTGGCCGGTGGAGCCCGGCCGCTACCGGCTGATCGCCGCCAAGGCCTGTCCGTGGGCCAACCGCGCGATCATCGTGCGCGGGCTGCTCGGCCTCGAGGAGGTCATCTCGTGGGGCGCCCCGGGGCCGACCCACGACGAGCGCAGCTGGACCTTCGACCTCGACCCGGACGGCAAGGACCCGGTGCTCGGCATCCACTTCCTGCGCGACGCGTACGACGCGCGCATCCCCGACTACCCGAAGGGCGTGACCGTGCCGGCGATCGTCGAGGTCGAGACCGGCAAGGTCGTCACCAACGACTTCCCGTGGATCACCCACGACCTCTTCTTCGAGTGGCGCGAGCACCACCGAGCCGACGCTCCCGACCTCTGGCCCGCCGACGTGCGCGACGAGATGGAGACCGTGATGCAGCGGGTCTTCACCGAGGTCAACAACGGTGTCTACCGCTGCGGGTTCGCCGGCTCGCAGGACGCGTACGACGCGGCGTACGACCGGCTCTGGGCGGCCATGGACTGGCTGGAGGACCGGCTCGCCACGCGCCGCTACCTCATGGGCGAGGCGATCACCGAGGCCGACGTACGGCTGTTCACCACGCTCGCGCGCTTCGACGCCGTCTACCACGGCCACTTCAAGTGCAACCGGCAGAAGCTGGCCGAGCTGCCCCACCTCTGGGGCTACGCCCGCGACCTCTTCCAGACGCCCGGTTTCGGCGAGACCGTCGACTTCGACCAGATCAAGGCGCACTACTACCGCGTGCACGGCGACATCAACCCGTCCGGGATCGTCCCGAAGGGCCCCGACCCCGACGTCTGGCTGGAGCCGCACTCGCGCGGCTGACCGGTCGGCGCGACCCGGCAGGACACGCCGTCACCGGAAGTTTTCTTGACTCGTTCAAGAGACGGGTGCAGGGTGGAGACATGCCCGCCACCTCCGACCTCGAGCAGATGCTCAGGGGTGCCGAGCTGCGTGTGACCCGCCCGCGGGTCGCCGTGCTCAGGGCCGTGCACCGCAACCCCCACGCCGACACCGACTCGGTGATCGGGGAGGTGCGGGGAGAGATCGCCGACGTCTCTCACCAGGCCGTCTACGACGTCCTGCGCGCGCTCACCGGCGCGGGCCTGATCCGCAGGATCCAGCCCGCCAACTCCGTCGCGCGCTACGAGGCGCGCGTCGGCGACAACCACCACCACGTCGTCTGTCGCTCCTGCGGTGCGATCGCCGACGTCGACTGCGCCGTCGGCCACGCACCCTGCCTGGTCGCCGACGACGACCACGGCTTCACGATCGACGAGGCCGAGGTCATCTACTGGGGCCGCTGCACCGACTGCGCCCACCGCGATTCCTGAAACGAAACGTCCGAGAAAACGACCGAGAGACCCTTGGAAGGATCCGATGTCTGAGAACCATGAGACCGAGCTCGCCGATCTCAACGAGACCGACGCGCAAGGCTGCCCGGTGGCTCACGGCGGCCTCGTGCGCCCCACGCAGGGCGACGCGAACCAGCAGTGGTGGCCCAACCGCCTGAACCTGAAGATCCTCGCCAAGCACGGTGCCGCCGCCAACCCGGTCGGCGACTTCGACTACAAGGCCGCCTTCGAGGCGCTGGACCTCGCCGCGGTCAAGGCCGACATCACGGCGGTCCTGACCGACTCCAAGGACTGGTGGCCGGCCGACTTCGGCACCTACGCCGGTCTGTTCGTCCGGATGGCCTGGCACTCCGCCGGCACCTACCGGGTCGAGGACGGCCGCGGCGGCGGCGGCACGGGCCAGCAGCGCTTCGCGCCCGTCAACTCCTGGCCGGACAACGGCAACCTGGACAAGGCGCGCCGCCTGCTGTGGCCGGTCAAGAAGAAGTACGGCCAGTCGCTGTCGTGGGGCGACCTGATCATCCTCGCCGGCAACGTCGCGATGGAGGCCGGCGGCTTCCCGACCTTCGGCTTCGGCGGCGGCCGCCCCGACGTGTGGGAGGCCGACGACGACGTCTACTGGGGCCCGGAGACGGTCTGGCTCGAGGACGAGCGCTACACCGGCGACCGCAACCTCGAGGACCCGCTCGCCGCGGTCCAGATGGGCCTGATCTACGTCAACCCCGAGGGCCCGAACGGCAACCCCGACCCGCTGGCCTCGGCCGTCGACATCAAGGAGACCTTCGGGCGCATGGGCATGACGGTCGAGGAGACCGTCGCCCTGATCGCCGGTGGTCACACCTTCGGCAAGACCCACGGTGCCGGCGACGCCGACCTGGTCGGTCCCGAGCCGGAGGCCGCGCCGATCGAGCAGCAGGGCCTGGGCTGGAAGTCGTCGTACGCCTCGGGCAAGGGCGTCGACGCGATCACCTCGGGCCTGGAGGTCACCTGGACCTACCACCCGACGCGCTGGGACGACGAGTTCTTCCACATCCTCTACGGCTACGAGTGGGAGCTCTTCTCGTCGCCGGCCGGCGCCAACCAGTGGCGGCCGAAGGGCGGCGCGGGCGCCGACATGGTCCCCGAGGCCGACGGCTCCGGCAACCGCGAGCCGCGCATGCTGACCTCCGACCTGGCGCTGCGCATGGACCCGGAGATGGACGCCATCTCGCGTCGCTTCAAGGACGACCAGGCCGCCTTCACCGAGGCCTACGCCCGCGCCTGGTTCAAGCTGACCCACCGCGACATGGGCCCGAAGGCCCGGTACGCCGGCAGCGAGGTGCCCGCCGAGGACCTGATCTGGCAGGACCCGATCCCGGCCGGCACCGAGGTCTCCGACGTCGCCGCCGTGAAGGCGGCGATCCTGGAGACCGGGCTCACCGTGCCGCAGCTGGTCAAGACGGCGTGGGCGTCCGCGTCGACGTACCGCAGCAGCGACAAGCGTGGTGGCGCCAACGGCGCGCGCATCGCGCTCGAGCCGCAGCGCAGCTGGGACATCAACGAGCCGGCCGAGCTCGCGGGCGTGCTCGCCAAGCTCGGTGAGGTCGCGAAGGCGCAGGGCATCTCGCTGGCCGACGCGATCGTGCTCGGCGGTGCGGCCGCGGTCGAGAAGGCGGCCGCCGACGCCGGCGTGCCCGTCACGGTCGAGGTCAGCACCGGTCGTGGCGACGCCACGCAGGAGCAGACCGACGTCGACTCGGTGGGCTACCTCAACCCGCGCATGGACGGCTTCCGCAACTACCTCGGCAAGGGCTCGGCCCTGCCGGCCGAGTTCGCCCTGATCGACCGCGCGAACCTGCTCGGCCTCTCGGCGCCCCAGATGACCGTGCTGATCGGCGGCCTGCGCGTGCTCGGTGCCAACCACGGCGGCTCGACCGCGGGCGTCTTCACCGACAAGGTGGGCGTGCTGACGAACGACTTCTTCGTCAACCTGCTCGAGCTCGGCACCGAGTGGCACGCCGACGACGACTCCGAGGAGACCTTCACCGGCACCACCGAGTCCGGCGCGACCCTCGAGGGCACCCGCAACGACCTGGTGTTCGCCTCGAACTCCGAGCTGCGGGCCGTCGCCGAGGTCTACGCCTCTGACGATGCGAAGGAGAAGTTCGTCAAGGACTTCGCCGCCGCGTGGACGAAGGTCATGGACGCCGACCGCTGGGACCTCCGCTGATCAGCTGAGCAGTCCAGCGAGCCGAGGGCCGGTCCTCTCCTCCGGGAGGGCCGGCCCTCGTCCGTGTCCTCCCGCCCCGGTGCTCAGGGCTGCGACGGGCCGAGCTCGAGGAGGTCGGTCGGATCGACCGGGTCCTCGAGGAGGTCGAGGCCGCCCCCTCCGGCACGCGGCAGGCCGAACTCGTCGAGCTCGGTCGCCGCGTAGGCGTCGTCCATCAGCTTGGGGTCGAGGGCATCGGCCGCGGCCGTCGGCATGGTCACGCCCGCGACGGTGCGGCTCGGTGGCTGCTCGCCGCCGATCATCATCGGCCCGAACACCCGCACCAGGACCGACAGGCCGATGCAGCCCACGGTGATGACGCCGAAGCGGTCCAGCGCGGTCGAGGCGGGTAGCAGTCCCTCGGAGGCGCGGTACGCCGCCGGCGAGGACATCACCGCGGCGACGAGCAGGAGCCGCGCGTCGATCCACGGCTTCGGCGCGGTGCGCGGCAGCCGGTTGCCGGGTGCTCCGGCCGCGCCCTTCTTGGCCTTCTTCCCCTTCTTGCCCTTCTTGGGCTTGCGGCTCATCGTGCGGCCGCCAGCTGTACGCCGCCCAGGGCGGGTGCCGGAGTCACCGGTGCGCCGACCACGCCGACCGAGCGGACCTGCTGGGCCGCGCCGAGCTCGGTGTAGGACAGGACCGGCAGGCGGTCCACGGCCGGAGCCACCAGGCGGCGTACGGCCAGGCGGATCTGGGGCGCGCAGACCAGGACCGGCCGCAGGTTCTCGTTCTCTGCGGTGGTCGAGAGCTGGGCCAGTGAGACCAGGACGTGCTGCGCGAGGTCCGGGTCGAGCACCAGCACGGCGCCCGCGTCGGTCTGCCGCAGCCCCTCGAGCATGGTCTGCTCGAGCAGCGGATCGAGGCTGATCGCGGCGAGCGACCCGTTGACGACGTACGGCGCCGCCAGGGCCGGGTCGAGCGCGGCACGCGCCGCCTCGATGAGGCCGTCGGTCTCCTTGGAGGCGGCCGCGCGGACCGACAGGGCCTCGAAGATCCGGACCAGGTCGCGGATCGGCACGCCCTCGTCGAGCAGCGCCCGCAGCACCCGCTGGATCTCGCCGAGGCTGAGCTGGGTCGGGGTGAGCTCCTCGATCACCACGGGGTGGGTCCGCTTGACCACGTCGGTGAGCAGGCGGACGTCCTCGCGACCGAGCAGGCGGCCGGCGTGGGCGTGCACGACCTCGGCGAGGTGGGTGGTGATCACGCTGGCGCGGTCGACGACGGTGGCGCCGCCGATCTCGGCCTGGTGGCGGAGCTCGGCCGGGATCCACTTGGCGTCGAGGCCGAAGACCGGCTCGCGCGTCGGCGTGCCGGGGAGGGAGCCGAGGAAGTCGCCGATCGCGAGGACGGTGCCGCGCGGAGCCTCGCCGCGCGCGACCTCGGCGCCGAACAGCGTGATGGCGTAGGCGTCGGCCGGCAGCTCCAGGTTGTCGCGGGTGCGCACCGGCGGGATCACGATGCCGAGCTCGCCGGCGACCTTGCGACGCAGCGCCTTGACGCGGTCGAGCAGGTCGCCGCCGTTGCGCTGGTCGACGAGGTCGATGACGTCGGCGGAGAGCTCCAGGCCGAGCGGGTCGACCCGGATCTCGGCGGCCAGCAGCTCGGGGGAGTCGGGGTTGATCGGCACCGCCTCGGCGGCCTCGAGCGCCCCGGTCGGGGCGACGGTCTCGTCGACCCGGCTGGAGGCGATCAGCATGACCCCGCCGGCGATGAGGAAGGGCAGCTTCGGCAGCCCGGGGATCAGGCAGAGCGCGATCGCGCCGCCGCCGGCGACCCGCAGCGGCATCTTGCGGGCGAGCAGCTGGCCGACGAGGTCGGAGCCCATGTCGCCGTCGCTGACGCTGCGGGTGACGATCAGGCCGGTCGCGACGCTGAGCAGGAGGGCGGGGATCTGGGAGACCAGGCCGTCGCCGATGGAGAGCAGCGAGTAGGTGCTGACGGCGTCCTTGATGGCGAGGTGGTTCTGGACCATCCCGATGCCCAGGCCGCCGATCAGGTTGACGAAGGTGATCACGATCGCCGCGATGGCGTCGCCCTTCACGAATTTCGAGGCACCGTCCATCGCGCCGTGGAAGTCGGCCTCGGCGTGCACCTCGGCTCGACGCTTGCGCGCCTCGTCCTCGTTGATCAGGCCGGAGTTGAGGTCGGCGTCGATGGCCATCTGCTTGCCGGGCATCGCGTCGAGGGTGAAGCGCGCGCCCACCTCGGCGACGCGGCCGGCGCCGTTGGTGATGACGATGAACTGGATGACCAGGAGGATCGCGAAGACGATGATGCCGACGACGAGCGAGCCGCCGACGACGAAGTGGCCGAAGGTGCCGATCACCTTGCCGGCGTAGCCGTGGAGGAGGACGAGCCGTGTCGCGCTGACGTTGAGCGCCAGCCGGAACAGCGTCATCACCAGGATCACGCTGGGGAACGCCGCGAACTCCAGCGGCCGGTGGATGAACATCGCGACCATCAGCACCAGCAGCGCGGCGGTGATGTTGAGGGCGATCAGCAGATCGAGAACGATGGCCGGCAGTGGAACGACGAGCATCACGACGATGGTCACGATGCCGATCGGCACGCCGAGCTGGTGCAGCGTCTTCTTGGACACGGGCGGCCTCTTGCAGGGTCGTTTGCATGGGCGAGCGCCGTCCGTGGCACTGCGGGGTCTTGCGCCGTCCTGGCGCTAGGAGGGTGATCGGCCTGTCCGGGTGGGAGTTGAGGAGTACGGCGGCCGTTCGGGGTCGGTGCTTCGGGTCGGTGACTCGGGGTCGGTGACTCGGGGTCGGTGTGGCGGCCGCGCGGTAGCAGGCCGTCTCCCGGCGTCAAGGACGCCTTCGGCGCCGCTGCGCGGTGGCTTCGCCATCCTTGACTCCGGGTCCCTGACGGCCTGCTGGCGGCGCGGTTGTCGGCGGCTCGCTCCGCTCGCGCCGCCGCTACGCGGCCGCCAGAGGGCGACACCGAACGGCTGTTAGGCACTCTCGGCACCCTCTGGCGGCTCGCCGGACGAACATCCGTCAGCCGGTGGAAGAGGCGGCGTCTGAAGTGGCTGACAACTGTTCGGTGTCGCCCTCTGGCGGCCGCATGGCGGCGGCGCGGGCGAAGCCCGTGCCGACTCCGCGCCTCCAGCCGACCCCGCCAGGGACCCGCGGTCAAGGACGCCGTAGGCGCCGCGAAGCGGGCCGAGCGAAGCGAGGCTCCTTGACGGTGGGGAGCGGTCGGCTATGCGCGGCCGCCGAACAACCCCGAAGCGCCCAGCCCCGAAGCGCCCAGCCCCGAAGCGCCCAGCCCCGAAGCGCCCAGCCCCGAAGCGCCCAGCCCCGAAGCGACCAGCCCCGACTACGTCACGTCCTGCCGCCGTCGCTTCCGCCGAGCCGCGCTGAGCACCTCGGGGAGCTCGTCGGCGGCGCGGGGGGTGCGGTGCTCGCCGCCGTGCTGGCCCTGGGCGCGACGGGAGAGGACGAACGCGAGGACCTGGGCGACGGCGGCCCAGAGCTCGCGCGGGATCTCCATGCCGACCTCGCTCGAGCGGTAGAGCGCCCGGGTGAGCGGTACGTCGCGGACCATCGGCACGCGCTCCTCCTCGGCCCGCTCGCGGATGCGCAGGGCGATCGCGCCGGCGCCGCGCGCGACCACGCGTGGCGCGCCGCGCTCGGGCTGGTAGCGCAGGGCGACGGCGTAGTGGGTCGGGTTCACGAGCAGCACGTCGGCATCGGCGACGTCGGCGAGCATCCGGTTGCGCGCGGCGGCGAGCTGCCGGGCGCGGATCGCGCTCTTCACCAGCGGGTCGCCCTCGGCCTGCTTGTGCTCCTGCTTGATCTCCTCACGCGTCATCCGCACCTGCTTGCCGATGCGGCGCCGCGCCATCGCGTAGTCGGCGGCGGCCATCAGCAGGCCCGCGAACGACACGGTCACCAGCAGCCGGATCACGCGCCCGCCGGTGATCGAGATGACCGCCTCGATGGGCACCAGCCCGCCGACGAGCGGCATGATCCCGCGCACGGTCTGGTAGGCGAGCAGTGCGACGATGCTGGTCTTGATCAGCATCTTGATGCCCTCCCACCAGGCGTGCGGGCCGAAGATCCGCTTCAGCCCCGCCATCGGGTTGAGCTTCTTCGCGTTCGGCTTGGCGAGCTTGGGCGAGAGGTAGAAGCCGCCCTGCGCGATCGAGGCGAGCAGGCTCACGAGCAGGATGCCCGAGCCCATCACCACCAGGACGACCAGCAGGTGGCGCACGTCGTGGTCGAGCAGCTGGAGCGCCAGCGGCACCGACGGGTCCTGGATCGCGTTCAGGTGCATCGTCAGCATCTGCTGCAGGCGGCCCTGCTCGCCCCGGATGAGCGGGCCGGCCGCCATCGCCACCAGCAGCATGCCGAGCCAGCCGCCGAGCTCCGGCGTACGAGGGACCTGGCCGTCCTTGCGGGCCTGCTTCTTGCGCTTGGCGGTGGGCTTCTCGGTCTTCTCCCCGCTGCCGCTCATCGCGCGCTCACCCCGCGCCCGACATCGTCGACATCGCCTGGTTGGCGAGGTCGACCAGGTGGCTGGTGACACCGGGCAGCATCGGGAAGCACATGCCGACCAGGAGCAGGGTCAGGCCGACCTTGGCCGGGTACATCACGTTCATCGCGTTGAGCTGCGGCGCGACCTTCGTCATCAGGGCGAGCGCCAGGTCGGACACGAACAGCACCGCGATCAGCGGCAGGGCGATCTGCAGCGAGGTCGTGAAGAACAGCGAGAACGCCGTGGTCACGACGTCCGGCCAGGAGTGGATGCTCGGCATGCCGGTCAGCCCGACGAAGTCGAAGCTCGACAGCAGCCCGCCGATCACGAGCAGGTAGCCGCCCGAGACCATCATCAGCACGATCGCCAGCATCTGCTGGAAGCGCCCGAAGACCGCGTTGGTGTTCATCGACAGCGGGTCGTACGCCGCCGCGACGGAGAACCCGCCGAACAGGTCGATCAGCGCCCCCGCGCCGGAGATCGCCGAGAACAGCAGCATGGTCACGTAGCCCATCGCCACCCCGACGACCACCTGCGCCACCACCGAGACGAGCAGGCCGGGCGTCGTGGTCGGCAGGCCGCGCGTCGCGAGGGTCGGCGTCATCGCCAGCGACAGCGCGATCGAGAGCACCACCTTGCCCATGACGGGGATCCCGCCCGAGGCGAACGGGGGTACGACGGCCAGCCAGCTGATGATGCGGATCGAGGCCAGAAGCAGTGCGATGAGCGAGGCGCCGTCGACGGTGAGCGTCATGCCGGTCGCCGCCTAGGAGAGCATCCCGGGCACCATGTCGAACAGGTTCTGGGTGAACGACATGAGCGTGTGGAGCATCCAGTTGCCGGTGAACAGCAGCGCGGCACCGATGCCGATGACCTTCGGCACGAAGCTCAGCGTGAACTCCTGGATCTGGGTCATCGACTGGAACAGCGAGACGGCGAAGCCGATGACGAGGGCGGTCGCGAGGATCGGCGCGGACAGCTCCAGCGCGACCACCATGGTCTTGAGCGCGATCTGGATGATCGTCGTGTCGCTCATGGTCAACCGCCCGTGTGATAGCTGGAGACGAGCGACTTGATGACCAGCGCCCAGCCGTCGACCATCACGAACAGCAGCAGCTTGAACGGCAGCGACACCATCACCGGCGGCATCATCATCATGCCCAGGCTCATCAACGCCCCGCTGACGACCATGTCGATCACCAGGAACGGGATGAAGATGATGAAGCCGATGATGAACGCGTCCTTCAGCTCGGAGAGGATGAAGGCCGGGATCAGCGTGGCGGTCGGGACGTCGGCGCGGTCCTTGGGCAGCGGCCGGTGCGCGACCGAGGTGAGCAGCTGGAGATCGTTGTCGTCGGTGTTGTCGAGCATGAACGAGCGCAGCGGCTTCATGCCGTGGTCGAACGCGACGGCGGCGCTCTCCTTGCCGTGCATGTAGGGCTGCACGCCGTCGTGATTCACCTGGGAGATGACCGGCGCCATGATGAACAGGCTCAGGAACAGCGCGAGGCCGGCCAGCACCTGGTTGTTCGGCGTCTGCTGCAGCCCGAGCGCGTTGCGGGTCAGCCCGAGGACGACCAGCACCTTGGTGAAGCTGGTGCAGGTCAGCAGGATCGCCGGCAGCAGGCTGATCAGCGTCAGCGCGAGCAGCGTGACGACGCTGTTGCTCGGCTTGCTGGTCAGGCCGCTGAGGTCGACCGTGACGTGGCCGCTGTTGCCGGGACCGTGCGGTCCGGCCGGGCCGTGAGGAGAGGTGGGGCCGCCGGGCGCGGCCAGCGCGGCGCCGACGGGGGAGGCGATGATCAGGACCAGCGCACCGACGAGTCCGAGGAGGACGCGGCGGAGGGGTCTGCGCAGGTTCTCGATCATGACGCCTTGCGCTCCCCCGGGGGTGGGGAGCCGGTGATCGCGGCCATGGTCTGCTTCCAGGTGGTGGGTGACAGGAGTGATCCGGCGAGCGGTGCGGCCGGTTGCTGCGGTCGCGGTCGCCGTGGCGGTACGCCGGCCGGCGGTTTCGCGGGTTCGGCGGCGTCGGTCTCGGCCTGGTCGGCGTCGACGGCGTCCGGCTCGAGGCCGAGCTCCTCGACCAGCTCCTCGGGGTCCAGCTCGGCGAGCAGGCTGACCGACTGCTCCGTCGTACCGACGACGAGGACGCGGCTGCCGATGGTGAGCACGGAGACGCCGGCCGAGCGGGTCAGCGACTGGCGTGCGACGACCTGGACGGTCGCGCCGGTGGGCGACTTGAACCGCTTGTTGGCCATCCGGGCGAGCAGGAACAGCAGCCCGACGACGACCGCCAGGGAGCCGATCAGGCGCACGGCGAGGCCCGCGACGCTGGTGTCCGACATGGTTCCGGCCGCCCTCAGACGGCCGCGGCGGCGTCGACGATCTCGGTGACGCGGAGACCGAAGTCCTCGTCGATCACCACGACCTCGCCGCGGGCGACCAGGCGGCCGTTGACCAGGAGGTCCGCCGGGCTGCCCGCGGCGCGGTCGAGCTCGAGGACGGCGCCGGGGGTCAACGCGAGCAGGTCGCGCACCGTCATGCGGGTGCGCCCGAGCTCGACGGTGACCTCCATGTCGACGCCGTGCAGCATCTCCAGGCCGCGGACGACCGGCGGCACCGCGCCGAAGGCCGGGACGAAGGGCTCCGCGCTCAGGCCGGCCGGGCTGTCGGGGACGCCGGCCGACGACGCCCCGGCGGGCTCGGCCGCCGCCGAGACGGGCGCGATCGGGGCGCCGGCCCGGTCGAGGGTGACCTGGGGGAGCAGGATCGCCGCCGCGATGCCGGTGCCGATGACGGGGACGGTGGTGAACTCGTCGCCGACCACGGTGGTGATGGTGAAGCCCTCCGCCTCGACGTCGAGCCGCTCGGCCGCGCGGGCACGCCCGCCGAGGCGGCCGGCCGCGGCGTCCAGCGCGGGCTGGATGGCGGCGGCCAGGTCGAGGTTGCCGAGCGGGCTCGCGGCGAGCGTGTCGACCAGCTCCTGGCCGATGCAGATCACGACACAGCCCGGCACGCCGTCGACGTCGGCGCGCACCGCGCCGGCGAACGCGGACAGGACGTGCGGCGAACCCGGCTGCGCCGGCGCCACCGTCAGCGGGTCGACCGCGGGCAGGTTGGCGGCGACGACCTCGGCGACCCCCTCGGCGAGCGACGGGGTGGGCTGGTCGGTCATGAGTCCTCCGGAGGTGTGGTGACGATGAGCGCGGCGAGCCGCTGACCGCGGGCTCCCGGGGTGGCGTGGGCGAAGGTGTTGCCGGCGAAGCTGACCTCGAGGGGCGCGGCGGCCGGATGGGTCAGGCGCAGGACGCTGCCCGGCTGCAGGTCGGCGATCGTCGACGGTGGCAGGTCGATGGGGCGCAGCCGCACCGACACCTCCACGGGCACCTGGGCGAACTGCTCCTGCAGCAGTCGCGCGGAGTGGGCGCGCTGGGCACGCTCGCGGTCGGAGACCGCGCCGGTGCCACTGGCGTTGGCGAGGTGGGGGAGCAGGCCGGAGAACGGCAGGCAGACGGTGAGACGGTGCGGTCGCTCGCCGATCTTGAGCTCGAAGCCGACGACGACCATCACGTCGGCCGCGCCCGCCACCTGGGCGAACTGCGGGCTGTACTCGACGCCGGTGATGGTCGGCTCGAGCGCCACGATCGGGGTCAGCGAGTAGCGCATCTCGCTGAGCAGCCGCTCGACGAGCCCGTGGATGACGCCGTCCTCGATCTCGGTCAGCGGCCGGTCGGGCTGCTCGTCCGAGCCCGGCCCGCCGAGCATGTGGTCCAGGCAGGACATCGTGGCGAACAGCGGGACCTCCAGCACGCCCGTGCCCGGCATCGGGTCCGCCGAGAACAGCGTCATGTACGTCGAAGCACCGAGGCTGTCGACGTACTCGGCGTAGGTGCGCTGGGAGATCTCCAGCAGCGTCACTGTGCAGACCGTGCGCAGCGAGCTGGTGAAGACCGTCGTCGCCTGGCGCGCGAAGCCGTCGAACCCGAGCTGCAGGGTGCGCTGGTGCTCCCGGGACAGCTGGATGGGGCGCCGGAAGTCGTACGGCGTCGGCTCGGTCGCGCGCGGACGGCGACGGTTCCGGCTGCCGGTCGCGGCGGTCGGGGCAGGGGTCACGTGCGCCAGATCGTCGCCGGCGCAGGTGACCTGAGGGGTGCCGGGATCATCTGACCGATGGGCCTGGTCGGCCGGGACGAAGTCCTGGGTCTCGACAGGCTCGACCAGCCTCCGAGGTGAACGAGCCTGTCCAGGGTGGTCGAGCCTGTCCAGGGTGGTCGAGCCTGTCGAGACCTACTGCGTGACGAACTCGGTGAAGTAGACGTCCATGACCTGACCGTCGTACTTCTGCTCGAGGGTCTTGTCCAGGCGGGCCTGCAGCTTCTCACGCGACGACCGGTTGTCCACCTCGGTGACCGGGAGGCCGGAGAACAGGTTGATCGCGGCGTCGAGGGCCTGGCTGCCGTCGACGTCCTTGGTGCTCTTGGTCAGCTGGAGCGCGATGCCCAGACGGAGGTAGTGGCCCTCGGCGAGGTTGATCTGGATCTGGTCGAGCGGGGTGACCGTGCCCGGCTGCGGTGCGCCGGGCGGGGGCTTGAGGAAGAACCAGTAGCCCGCACCGCCCAGGGCGAGCAGGACCACGAGGACCACGATGACGAGCTTCTTCCTCGACCTCCCCTCGGTCTCCTCCTCCGCAGCCTCCGCGGGCTGTACTGCGACGGCGGTCATGACTTCCTCTCCATCTGTGCGTAGACCTTCTTGAACAGCTCGCGCGTCTGGGCGGGCGCCTGGGACAGCACCACGATGTCGACGCGCTTGTTGACCTCCTGCGAGCCCGGGAGGCTCGGGTCGACCAGCGGCCTGGTGTGCCCGAAGCCGGTGGCGGAGAGCCGTCGGGCGGGGAGCCCGTCGACCTCCTGGAGCCGGCGCAGCACGTTCACGGCGCGTGCGGCGGAGAGCTCCCAGTCGGTCGGGTAGTACTTCGGGTGCACCTTCTGCTGGTTGGTGTGGCCGTCGAGCTCGATCGGCTCGGGCAGCCTGGCCAGCACGGGTGCGATCGTGTCGACGACCTCGTACCCACGCGGCGTCAGGGTGGCGACGTTCGGCTGGAAGACGACGTGCCGTGAGACCAGGCTGATCACGAGGCCGCGCTGGTCGACGGTCGCCTGTACGTCGTCCTGCAGGCCCTTGCGCCGCAGCGCCGCATCGGCCTTCCGCCAGATGCGGATCAGACGCTCGACCTGACGCTTGGCCTCCTCGACCTGCCGGCTGGTGCGGAGCTGGTCGGCCTTCTGCAGGACCGACGACGCCTGTGCCTGCTCGGACTTCGGCAGGTCTTCGACGAGCTGGTCGATCGGTGCGGAGCCCGGTGTGGTCGCCCCGGTGTCATCGAGCAGCGGGCTGGACCCGCTGAGGATCGAGGAGGAGTGACCGAATCCCGTCGCCAGGCCGTCCTTGAGCGCCTTGAACTTCGTGGCGTCGACGGTCGACATCGCGAACATGACGATGAACAGGACCATCAGGAGCGTGACCATGTCGGCGTAGGTCACGAGCCAGCGCTCGTGGCTGACGTGCTCGTCCTCCTCCTCGTCGTGCGCGCGGCGGCGTACGGGGGCCTTGCCGGACATCACGCGGCCTTGCTGTCCGCCGGCTCGAGGGCGTCGCCCGGGAGCAGGGAGCGCAGCTTCTCGGCGACCAGGCGCGGGTTGGCGCCGGCCTGGATGGCGGCGACGCCCTCCACCGCGACCTCCATGCGGGCCCGCTCGAGCTCGCCGATCCGGTTGAGCCGGTTGCCCAGCGGCAGCCAGATCACGTTGGCGGACATGACGCCCCACAGGGTGGCGACGAACGCGCCGGCGATGAGGGGGCCGAGCGTCTGCGGGGTGGAGAGGTTCTCCAGCACGTGCACCAGGCCCATGACGGTGCCGATGATGCCGATGGTCGGTGCGTAGCCGCCGGCGTCGGCGAAGAACTTCGCGGCCTGCTTGTCGTCTCGGCGCTTGGCGCGCAGCTCGGCCTCGAGGATCTCGCGGAGCTCCTCCGGGTCGGTGCCGTCGATCGCCATCGTGACACCCTTGACCAGGAACGGGTCGGGGATGTCGCGCAGGCCGTCCTCGAGCGCCAGGAGGCCCTCCCGGCGGGCCTTCTCAGCGAGCTGGACGACCTGGGGAACCAGGTCGGTCGCGGGCTCGACGTTGGCCGTGAACGCCCGCTTGATGTTGCGGATCGCGGCCTTCGCGTCGGCCATCGAGCCACCGGCGATGGTCGCCATCATGGTGGCGCCGAGCACCAGCAGGATCGGGGCGACCTCGAGCAGGCTCATCGGGTTGCCGCCCTCGAGCACGTTCGAGATGACGATGACGACGAGGCCGCCGGCGACGCCGATGACGGCGGCGGGATCCTTCATCGCTCCTCACCCCTGCCACGCTCGCGCGGGGCCGGGACGGCCGTCAGCCGCCCGGACCCGATCGCGCCGGTCGTCCCGTGCTGCCGGCCCGCCGAGGTCGCGCTGTCCTCGATGAGGGAGGCACGGGCGACGATGCGGGCGCGGTAGTCGACGACCTCGGTGAGTACGACGTCGAGCGGCTCGGCCACGACGTACTTGGTGCCGTCGACGAGGGTGACCACCGTGTCCGGTGTGCTGTCGACGCGCTCGATCAGGTCGGCGTTCAGCAGGAACGCGGAGCCCGAGAGCCGGGTCAGCGTGAT
Source organism: Nocardioidaceae bacterium (assembly GCA_009780515.1). GTDB lineage: Bacteria > Actinomycetota > Actinomycetes > Propionibacteriales > Nocardioidaceae > Nocardioides. The sequence continues at coordinate 21,076 of WQZX01000042.1, forward strand.
CATGGGGCACCTCCGTGTGCGGGGCTGTTCGCGATGGCCTTCCTTGGCCGGAACGCCCTCCTCATCGGCATCGGGGAGGGCGTTCTGAGGCGACTACTGGCGCTTGAGGTTGACGAGCTCCTCGAGCACGGAGTCCGAGGTGGTGATGACGCGGGCGCTGGCCTGGAAGCCGCGCTGCGCGAGGATCAGGTTCGTGAACTCCTGGGAGAGGTCGACGTTCGACATCTCCAGGGCGCCGGCCATGATCTGGCCGCGCTGACCCTGGCCCGCCACGCCGAGCTGGGCGGCGCCGGAGTTGGCGGACTCGCGGAACTCGGTGTCGCCGACCTTCTCCAGGCCCTGCGGGTTGTTGAAGTCGGCGACCGCGACCTGGCCGATGTTGCGCTGGACGCCGTCGGAGAAGACGCCGCGGATCATGCCGTCGGAGGAGATGTCGTAGGACTTCAGCTCGACGCCGGCCGGGAGGCTGGAGTCGATCATGTGCAGGTTGAGGTCGGTCAGGCCGCCGGTCGGCTGGCCGTTCGCGTCCAGCGCGTAGCCCTGCACGCGGGTGCCGTCGGGCGCGACGAGGTCGCCGGTCTGGTCGAAGCTGAAGGCGCCGTTGCGGGTGTAGACGTTCTCCTGGCCGTCGCGCAGGACGAACATGCCGTCGCCCTGGAGCATCAGGTCGGTGGGCCGGCCGGTGGTCTCCGCCGATCCCTGGTTGAAGTTGAGGCTGGTGCTTGCCAGCTGCACGCCGAGGCCGACCTGGATCGGGTTCGTGCCGCCGCGGCTCGCGTTGCCGCCGGATGCCGCGGTGAGCATCTGGGACAGGGTGTCGGAGAAGACCGTCGAGCTGGACTTGAAGCCGGTCGTGTTGGCGTTGGCGATGTTGTTGCCCGTGACGTCGAGCATGGTCTGGTTGGCGCGCAGGCCGCTGATGCCGGCGAAGAGTGAACGCAGCATGGTGACTCCTGGATCTTTGTGGGTTGGGTGGGTGGCTTGTGTCAGGCGGTGGTGGTCGGGTAGCCGAAGCCGTCGGGCGGCGTGCCGACGGGGGTGCTGGCGTCGCCGGTCGGCGAGGTGGCCGGCAGCGTCGCGGCGTCGCCGACCGAGGTGATGGAGGTCAGCGGGACCGCCGTGCCGTTGACGCTGAGGACGGGTCCGGTCGACAGGAACGTCGTACCGCCGACGGTGCCGGTCTGCTCGGTTCCGCTGTCGTCGGTCCAGCGCACGGTCTTGCCGATCATCGAGGTGGCGCCGAACGCCATCTGCGACTGCGCCAGCAGCGCGGTCTGGTCGGCGACGTCCTGCATCTTCTCCAGCGAGGTGAACTGCGCGGTCTGCGACAGGAACTGGCTGGAGTCGGTCGGGTTCATCGGGTCCTGGTACTGCATCTGGGCGACCATCAGCTGCAGGAACGTGTTCTGGTCGCCGAGGCTGCCGGTCCCCGATCCGGCCGACGTCGCCGAGCTGGCCGGCGTCGTGCTGAACGGGCTGGTGACGCCTTCGGTGGCGGAGACGGTCATCGGGTTCTCCTTGCTGGTGGGTTCGGCTGGTCGGGGTTCACAGGGTCTGGTCGAGTCGGCCGTCGGTACGACGGGCGGCGGCTGCCGCCTCGGTCGCTCGGGTCCGCGGCGTGGCGCCGGGCGGACCGGGGGGACCGGGCCGGGTGTCCTGTCGGTGCGGCTGGTCGCGCTGGTGGCTCTGCCCGGACTGGTCGAGCCGGCCCTGCTGACCGTGCTGGCCGGTCTGGCCCTGCTGGGCGGCCGATTGCTGACTCTGCTGGCCGGTCCCGCTCGGGGTGCCCGCCTGCGGGGCGATGCCGTCGCGGACGAAGATCCGGGTGTCGGTGGCGCCGGCCTGCTCGAGCATGCGCCGCAGCTCGGGTGCCCCGTCGCCGAGCGCCTGCTGGACCGCGTGGCTGCCGCCGGCGCTGAGGTCGACCCGCACCGTCCCGTCGCGCACGACCAGGCTGACGCGGACCTCGCCGAGGTGTCCGGGGTTGAGCGTCATCGTGATCCGTTGGCTGCCGTTGCCGGTCGAGGCCAGTCGGGTGATCTCCGGGAAGACCTGGTGCGACACGGCTGCCGCCGCCGTCGGGGCGGGCGAGGCCGAAGCCGTCGGTGTCTGCGCCGGCGATGCCCCGGCTGCCGCCATCGGCACGATCGGTGAGGTCGGGTCGACGGGGTTGGCGGGGTTGGCCGGGCCCGACGGGTTGGCCGGTCCGGCGAGGGCGGTGGCTGCCGCACCGTCCGGCCGGCGGGTCGTCGCACCGGCAGCGGTGGTCGCCGCGCTCGGCTGGCGACCGGAGGAGCGGGCGCCGGTCGCGGGAGTCTGTCGCGCGGCCTGCTTGCCGGCAGGCAGAGGCCGCGTCTGCGCGAGGGTGGTGGCGGCTTGCGTGCCGGCAGGCAGCTGCGCGGTCGAGGCGGCGACCGCTCCTTGCTTGCCGGCAGGCAAGGGCTGGGTCGCAGTGGCGGTGGCGGCGGGTTGCGTGCCGGCAGGCAGCTGCGCGGTCGAGGCGGCCACCGCTCCCTGCTTGCCGGCAGGCAGGGGCTGGATCGGTGTGGCGATCGCCGGGCCGGCCGCGCCGAGCAGCGCTCCGCCCGCCACCACGTCCACGGTGGCAGCAGCCGGTGCGCCCGACTTCGGCGGTGCGGGCATCGTGGCGGCCGGTGCCTGTGGCGGGACCGGAGCGGTCGGCGTACCGCCCAGCAGGGCGGCAAGCGCGGCGGCGAAGCCCTGGGGCCCCGCCTCGGCTCCCGTGCCGGTCGGGTCCGAGCCCGAGCCGTCGGCGGTCGGCTTGCCCGACTTGCCGGCCGGCAGCGAGGCCGTCGTGGCCGGCGGCGCCTGCGGTGCGGTGGGGGTGACGGTCACGAGACGACCCCGTTCCTCAGCATCGACATGATGTCCTTGACGTAGTTCTGCGTCTCCGGGTACGGCGGCACGCCGTCGTAGCGCACGACCGCTCCGGCGCCGGCGTTGTAGCCGGCCAGCGCGAGGTCGACGCGACCGCCGAACTTGGTCAGCAGCGACTTGAGCAGCCGGGCGCCGCCGTCGATGGCCTGAGCGGGGTCGAAGGAGTTGGTCACGCCGAGCCCGTGGGCGGTGCCGGGCATCAGCTGCATGATCCCCTGCGCGCCGGCGCCGCTGACTGCCCTCGCGTTGAAGCCGGACTCCTGCTTGGCGACGGCCGCGATCAGCCCGGCGGGCACGCCGGTGCTGGCCGCCGCCTGGTTGATCAGATCGGAGTACGGCGTACCTGTGCCCACCCGGGCCGCGATGCCCCCCAGGCTGGTCGAGCCTGTGGTGCCCCCCGAGCCCGTCGGCGCCTCCGACCCGATGATCCGGCGGATCTGTGTCGGCGTCTCGTAGACGTCGCTGATCTTGCAGCTCTCGCCGGTGTGCGGCTCCTCGATCATCTTGCCGCCGCCGATGTAGATCGCCACGTGGTGCACGGGCGACCCGAAGCACAGGATGTCGCCGGGCTGGGCCTGCGCCAGGCTCGGGACGGCGGTGCCCTGCGTGGCCTGGTCGTAGGAGACGCGCGGGAGGTCGTAGCCCAGGTCCTTGTAGACGCGCTGCACCAGACCCGAGCAGTCCATCCCCTTGCTCGGGTCGGTGCCGCCCCAGACGTAGGGGACACCGAGGTACTTCTTCGCGTCCGCGACCACGTCGGCCCCCGTCGTTCCCGCGCCCGCGGTGCTGGAGCTCGTCGAGGCCCCCGAGGAGTCGGTGCCCGAGACCCCGTTCATCGTCGTCGCGAACGCGTCGGCCGTGCTCGGTGTCGTCCCCGCGAGCTGCGCCAGCTGCGTCTGGATCTGCTCGATCCGCGCGGTCACCTGGTCGATGCTCATCGCGTCCCTCCGCTCCCGAGGTCGGTCGAGCCCCCCAGGCCGGCCGTGCCCTCCAGGCTGGTCGAGCCTGTCGAGACTCCGTTGCAGGATGGCTCCTGCAGGCTGCTCGCGCTCCCGAGGTCGGTCGAGCCTGTCGAGACCCGCAGCCAGCGCTGAGCGGCGAGGTCGTCCAGCTCGGCGGCCGTACGCCGCGCCGCCTCGGCCCGGCGCCGCTCCGCGCGGCGCTCGAGCAGGTGCTCGACCGCGGACAGCCGGGCCTTGTCGGCCGCCCAGCGCCCACGAGCGTCGGCGGCGAGCGCGGTCGCGGTGGCGGCCTCCTCGCGGGTGGTCGCGATGATGTCGCCGAGCATGCCGAGGGCCGAGCGCAGGCTGACGAGCTCGCGGGGGGTGCACGCGGTGGGGAGGGACGCACCCGCTCCGGCGAGCCGGCTGTGGTAGCCGTCGAGCCGGCCGATCACCGCGCGCTCCTCGGCGAGGGCGTGCTGCAGGCCGATCCGGCTGTCCTGCTCGCGCACGCCGCGGACCCGCTCGACCGCCTTCAGCCCGCGGTCGGCGACCCGGGCGCTCACGCGCTCACCAGCTCGTGCAGCCGCCGCCAGGTCTCGGCGGTCGGGGTGGCGTCGTCCATGCGCTGGGTGAGGAACTCCTCGATCCGCGGGAGCCGCGCGATGGCGGCGTCGGCGTACGCGTTGGCGCCGGCGACGTACGCGCCGATGTCGAGCAGCTCCTTGACCGAGCGGTGGGCGGCGAGCATCCGGCGCAGCAGGCGGGCGTCGTCCTGCTGCTCCGGTGTCGTGACGGCGTTGGTCACGCGCGAGATCGACTCGAGGACGTCGATGGCGGGGAAGTGCCCGGACGTCGCGAGCTCGCGGGACAGAACGACGTGACCGTCGAGGATCGAGCGGGCGGTGTCGCCGATCGGGTCCTGCATGTCGTCGCCCTCGACGAGGACGGTGTAGAGGCCGGTGATCGATCCCGTGGCCGACGTGCCGGCGCGCTCGAGGAGGCGCGGCATCAGGCCGAAGACACTGGGCGGGTAGCCGCGCGTCGCGGGCGGCTCGCCCGCGGACAGCCCGATCTCGCGCTGTGCCATGGAGATGCGGGTCAGGGAGTCGAGCATGAGCACGACGTCCCGTCCCGAGTCGCGGAACCATTCCGCGATGCGGGTGGCCGTGAAGCCCGCGCGCATCCGCTCGACGGCGGGTGCGTCGGAGGTGGCGACCACGACGACCGAGCGGGCCAGGCCCTCGGGCCCGAGGTCGCCCTCGATGAACTCGCGCACCTCGCGGCCACGCTCGCCCACCAGGGCGATCACGTTGACCTGGGCGTCGGTGCCGCGCGCGATCATCGACAGCAGCGAGGACTTGCCGACGCCGGAGCCCGCCATGATGCCGATGCGCTGGCCCCGGCCGCAGGGGATGAGCGAGTCCATCGCTCGCACCCCGAGGCCGAGCGGCTGGGTGATCCGGGGCCGGTCCAGCGGCGCCGGTGCGCGGTTGTCGACGGGGACCTGCGAGAGGCCGTCGAGCTGCTCCAGCGGAGCGCCGCCGTCGATCGGCCGGCCGAGCCCGTCCAGCACCCGGCCGCGCAGCGCCTCGCCGACGCGGATCCGCAGCGGCCCGCCGGTGTGCTCCACCAGGTCGCCGGCCTGTACGCCGGCCGTCGGTCCGAGCGGCAGGCAGATCGCCGACCCGTTCCGGACCGCGGCGACCTCGGCGAGGAGGGCCGCGGGAGCGGCACCCGTCGTCGGTCGAGCCGCCGGGCGAGGCCGTATCGAGACCATGTCGCCGACCGCCACCGGGAGCCCCCGGATCTCCAGGTGCAGGCCGACGAGCTCGGTGACGGTGCCGAGGCGCAGCGGCGCCGCGACGGCGCGCGCCCGCTCGGCGAGGGTGTCGGTGAGGACGCTCATCCGAGCACCTCGCGCAGCCGGGCGAGGCCCTCGGCGACCCGAAGGTCCGTGACGCCGCCGTCGGCCTCGACCAGCGCGTCGGCGCGGTCGAGCGACCCGTCGGCCACGACGCGGACACCGCGCGCGACCAGGTCCTGTGCGGCGGCCGACTCCACGACGCCCGGGGCGACCCGGACCGTCGCGAGCGGGCCGTCGGGGAGCAGCCGCAGCACGCGGGCCACCACGTCGGCCCCGGTCGTGCCACGTACCTCGTGGCCGACCAGCTCCTCGGTGAGGGTCAGCGCGAGCGCCGACGACTGGCTCTCGATGGCCGAGGCCAGGTCGGCGAGCAGCCCCCGGACCTGCTCACCGGCCTGTGCCAGGGCCTCGATCGCGGCGGCGTGCTCCTGGCGTCGTACGACGTCCTCCTGGGCGCGCCCCGCGGCGACGCGACTCGCCTCGGCGTCGGCCCGCTCGGCTGCCGCACGTCGTCCCTCGGCCCAGCCGACGGCGTACCCCTGCGCCTGCGCGGCGTCGCGGGTCGTCGCGGCCAGGTCGGCCAGCAGGCTCTCGGTCACGGCGTCGCCGAGCACGGCCGCGCCCCCTCGGCGCGTCCACTCGCCCCGCCGCAGCTCGGGCATGGCGAGCGGCCTGGGTCCGGCGTCGTCAGACAACGAACTCATCGTCGTTCCCTCGCCGGACCATGATCTGGCCCTGCTCCTCGAGCTGGCGGATAGTGCGGATGATGCTCTGCTGGGCCTCCTCCACCTGCACGAGGCGTACGGCGCCGAGCATCTCGACCTCGTCGAGCAGGTTCTCCGCGGCGCGCTCGGACAGGTTGGCGGTGATCTTCTCCCGCACGGTGTCGCTGACGCCCTTGAGCGCCAGCGCGAGCTCGGCGGTGTCGACCTGGCGCAGCACCTGCTGCACCGAGCGGTCGTCGAGCCCGACGATGTCCTCGAACATGAACATCCGGCTCTTGACCTCCTCGGCGAGCGACGGGTCGAGGCCCTCGAGGCCCTCGACGATCTGGCGCTCGGTCGGCCGGTCGGAGCGGTTGATGATGTTGACCAGCGGGTCCACGCCGCCGACCCGCGACACCTCGGCGGGCTGCAGCATCGAGGACAGCTTCCGCTCGAGGATCCCCTCGACGGTGCGGATGATCTCCGGCGACGTACGGTCCATCACCGCGATGCGGTGCGCGACCACGGCCTGCTGGTGGGCGGGGAGACCGCCGAGCAGCAGCGACGCCTTGTCGGCGGCCATGTGCGCCAGGACCAGCGCGATCACCTGCGGGTGCTCGTCGGCGATGAAGCCGCGCAGCTGGGCCGGGTCGGCCCGGTGCAGGAACTGGAAGGGCATCTGGACCGCGGCCGCGTGCAGCCGCTCCATGATCTCCTGCGCGCGCTCGGGGCCCAGCGACTGCTCGAGCAGCTGCTGGGCGAAGCCGAAGCCGCCCTGGTTGATGTGGGCGTGCGCGGTCATGAGCTCGTGGAACTCGCTCATCACCTGCTCGGTCTCCTGCGCCGGCACGGCGTCCAGCCGCGCGATCTCGGCGGAGATCGCCTCGACCTCGGCGTCGGAGAGGTGACCCATCACCTGTGCGGCACGGTCCTTGCCGAGCTGGATGAGGAGCACGGCGGCCTTGCGCACGCCGAGCGTGGCCAGGGCCGAGCCCGTGGGCATGAGCGTCATCGGGGCTCCACCAGCCATCCGCGCAGGAGGGCCGCGACGTCCTCGGGCTGCCTCTCGACGAGCGCGAGCAGCTCCTCGCGCACGCCGTCGTCCTCCGGCTCGACCGGCGCCGCGTCGAGGACCGGCACGGGTGCCTGGTTCTCCAGCGCGAGGCGCTCGGCCTGGTCGGCGCGCAGCTGCTCGACGAGGTACTCCGTCGCCTCCTCGCGGGCCATCGCCCGTCGCCGTGCCTGCAGCCACGCCAGGATCAGCATGAGGGCGATCAGGCCGGCGATGCCGATGTCGCGGATCATGGCCATCTGCGACGCCTTGTTCTTGGCGGCGGCCGCCGCGGCGAGCTCGTTGGCGGCGGCGGTCTGCGCCGACTGGTCGAAGGGCAGGCTGGACACGTCGATGGTGTCGCCGCGCTTGGTGTTGATGCCGACGCCGGCGGCGATCAGCTTCTTGATCACCTGGGGCTGGATCGCGGCGGCGGTGGTCTGGTTGAGCACGACACCGATGTGGAGCCCCTGCAGCGATCCGGGTGCCTGCTCGCGGTGCTCGATCCGCTCGCCGTCTGCGTTGTCCTGGGTGCTGCTGGAGTTCTGGTAGTTGGTCGGGCCGCTGGTGCTGCCGTTCGTCGGGCCCATCTGGCCGTTGGGGCCGACCACGCCGCCGACTCCGTTGGCCGCCGCGCCTCCGGCGCCCTTGTAGGTCTCCAGCGAGTGCGACTCCGACAGCGGCGGGATCTTCTTGTTCGGGATCAGGTACTGCCGGGTCACCTGGGTGGCCTTGTCGAAGTTCAGCACCGGCGTCACGGTGATGGTCGAGTTGCCGGGTCCGACGACCTTGTCGAGCGTGGCCTGGATCTGGCTCTTGACCGTGTCGGAGAACGCCTGCACGTCCTGGGCCTGGCTGCTCGCGGCGGTCAGGCCGGAGCCGTCGTCCGGGATGGTCAGCACGGTGCCGTGCTGGTCGGTGATGGTGACGTCCTTGGGGTCGAGCCCCTGGATGCTCGAGGCGACGAGGTGGACGATCGCCTGCACCTGCTCGTCGGTCATCGTGGTGCCGGGGTCGGTGTCGATCAGGACCGAGGCGGTCGTCGGTGTCTGCTGGTCGCTGAAGACCTGCTTCTGCGGGATGGCCAGGTGGACGATGGCGGTGTTGATGCCGTCGATCGCCTCGATGGTGTTGGCGAGCTCGCCCTCCATCGCGCGCTGGTAGTCGGTCTGCTGCTGGAACTCCGAGGTCGACAGACCCTCGTTGTCGAGGATCGAGTAGCCCGGGTCGCTGCTCGACGGCAGGCCCTTGCCGGAGAGGGTGATCCGCGTCGAGTAGACGTCGGCCTGCGGCACCATGATCGTGCCGCCGCCCCCGGTGATCTGGTAGGGGACGCCCTCGGTCTGCAGCTCGTCGACGATCGCGCTCGCGTCCTGACCGGAGAGGTTCGAGTACAGCGGCGAGTACGACGGCGTCGAGGCCCAGCGGAAGACCATGACCGCCGCGAGCACGAGTGCCAGGGAGCCGATGATCACGACGGCCTTCTGGCCGGCGGTGAAGCCGAGGAAGGTGTCCTTGCCCCGGGTCAGGTAGCGGGTGAGCCGCTCACGCATGTTGTCCATGGATCAGTCGCCGTCTCAGACCTGCATCTGCAGGATCTTGTTGAAGGCGTCGAGCGCCTGGTTGCGGACCGAGGTCGTCAGCTGCGTGGCGACCTGCGCCTCGCTCGCCGCGATCGTGTAGTCGTGGATGTTGGTCAGGTTGCCGGTCGCCGCCTGCACGGCGAGGTTGTCGGCCTTGTTGGTCAGGCCGTCGAGCCGGTCGATGCCGTCGAGCACCAGGTTCCCGAACTCGGCGCCGTTCGCCTGGGTGGTGGGATCGGTCGCGGCGGTGCCGTCGATCCCGGCGGCGCCGCCGGTCGGTGAGGCGGACGAGACGCCCTGGACGCCGCCCATGCCGGACAGATCGGCCGGCTCCAGGTTGACGCCGGACGGCGTACCGCCGACGCCGGGGATGCTGGGGAACTGGATGGGGGTCACGCTCATGTCACTTCTGGCCGATCTGCAGAGCTGCGTCGTAGGTGCCCTG
>WQZX01000043.1 GCA_009780515.1 Nocardioidaceae bacterium
GAAGATGAAGCGCTTCATCATGACCGAGCGCAACGGCATCTACATCATCGACCTGCAGCAGTCGCTGGCTTACATCGACCGCAGCTACGCCTTCATCAAGGAGACCGTCGCCAAGGGCGGCGTCGTCCTCTTCGTCGGCACGAAGAAGCAGGCCCAGGAGGCCATCGCCGAGCAGGCGACCCGCGTCGGCATGCCCTACGTCAACCAGCGCTGGCTGGGCGGCATGCTCACCAACTTCTCGACCGTGCACCAGCGGATCAACCGCCTCAAGGAGCTCGACGAGATCAACTTCGACGACGTCGCGGGCAGCAGCCGCACCAAGAAGGAGCTGCTGCAGATGCGCCGCGAGCGCGACAAGCTCAACAAGTCGCTCGGCGGCATCCGCGAGATGGGCCGCACCCCGAGCGCGGTCTGGATCGTCGACACGAACAAGGAGCACCTCGCCGTCGAGGAGGCGCGCAAGCTGCGCATCCCGATCATCGCGATCCTCGACTCCAACTGCGACCCGGACGTCGTCGACTTCCCGATCCCGGGCAACGACGACGCGATCCGCGCGGTCGGTCTGCTGACCCGTGTCGTCGCCGACGCGGTCGCCGAGGGCCTCATCGCCCGCTCCGGCGCCAGGACCGAGAGCGCCGAGCCGGGCGCCGACGAGCCGCTGGCCGAGTGGGAGCGCGAGCTGCTGGGCGGCGAGGCCGACCAGGCCGCCGTCGAGGCCACCGGTGGCGACGCCGCCGAGGAGACCCCGGCCGCCGAGGCGACCGGTGCTGCCTCCGAGGGTGCCGAGGCCACCGAGGCTGCTGCCCCGGCCGCCGAGGCCACCGAGGCTGCTGCCCCGGCCGCCGAGGCCACCGAGGCTGCTGCCCCGGCCGCCGAGGCCACCGAGGCTGCTGCCCCGGCCGCCGAGAGCACCGACGCCTGAGTCGCTCACCCCACTCCCGAAGGAAAGACGAGAAGACATGGCATTCACCGCTGCCGACGTCAAGAAGCTCCGTGAGCTGACGCAGGCCGGCATGATGGACTGCAAGAAGGCGCTCGACGAGACCGACGGCGACTTCGACAAGGCCGTCGAGCTCCTCCGGGTCAAGGGTGCGGCCAAGGCCGCCGCCCGCGGCGCGGAGCGCGAGACCTCGGCGGGCCTGGTCGTCCACGCCCCCGGTGTCCTGGTCGAGCTCAAGTCCGAGACCGACTTCGTGGCCAAGAGCGAGGACTTCGTCGCCTCGGCGCAGAAGATCGCCGACGCCGCGTCGTCCGCGAAGGCCGCCGACATCGACGCGCTGCAGTCCGTGGCCGTCGGTGACGAGACCGTCGCCCAGGTCGTCGAGGGCCTCGCGGTCTCGATCGGCGAGAAGATCGAGCTCGGCCAGTACGCCCTCTTCGAGGGCCCCGTCGCGGTCTACCTGCACAAGCGTGCCGCCGACCTGCCGCCGGCCATCGGCGTCATGGTCGAGTACGACGGCGACGCCGCCGGTGCCGAGTCGGTCGCCAAGCAGATCGCCGCGATGCGCCCGCAGTACCTCACCCGTGAGGAGGTGCCGGCCGAGATCGTGGAGAAGGAGCGCCAGATCGGGGCCGACACCGCCCGCGAGGAGGGCAAGCCGGAGAACATCGTCGACAAGATCGCCGAGGGTCGTCTGAACGGCTTCTTCAAGGAGGTCGTCCTCCTCGAGCAGGCCTCGGTCGTCGAGAACAAGAAGTCGGTCAAGCAGGTGCTCGACGCAGCCGGCACCACTGTTAAGCGCTTCGTCCGCTTCGAGGTCGGCGCCTGACGTTCGTCAGCACGCACCTGGCTGCGTTGCCGGCGCTCGACAGCCCGCTCCGCTCCAAGGCTGCCTTCGCGCCGGCGCCTTGCCAGGCACGCACTGACGAACGTCAGGAGATCCACGGCACCACCTGACGTACGTCGTCGCAGGCCCCCGATGTCCTCACCGGCACTTGCCGGCGGGGGATCGGGGGCCTCGATGCATCTGGGGCGCCGACGTACCCGCTCGGTCGCCGACCCCGCCAGCGGACCCCGGCGGAGTTGGTGGAGATTCTCATGATTGGCCGACGGGTGGCGGGGTAGGTTCGGTGCGCACCTCACCAGACGAAAGGCACTCCCATGGGTCTCATGGACAAGGTCAAGGGCCAGTTCATCGACATCGTCGAGTTCCTCGACGACAGCCGGGACACGATCGTGTGGCGCTTCCCGCGCCAGGGCAACGAGATCAAGATGGGCGCCAAGCTCGTCGTGCGCGAGGGCCAGATCGCGGTCTTCGTCAACGAGGGCCAGATCGCCGACGCGTTCACGCCCGGGACCTACACCCTCGAGACCCAGAACATGCCGGTCCTCGCCACCCTGAAGGGCTGGAAGTACGGCTTCAACAGCCCGTTCAAGGCCGAGGTCTACTTCGTCGGCACGCGGCTCTACACCGACATGAAGTGGGGCACCAAGAACCCCATCACCATGCGCGACGCCGAGTTCGGCATGGTGCGCCTGCGGGCGTTCGGCACCTACGCGCTCCAGGTGAACGACGCCAAGGCCCTCATGCGCCAGCTCGTCGGCACCGACCCGCAGTTCAAGACCGAAGAGGTCTCGGAGTTCCTGCGCCAGACCATCGTCAGCGAGGTCGCGACCGCGCTCGGCAACGCCAAGATCCCGATGCTCGACCTGGCCGCCAACCAGGACACCATCGCCTCGAACCTGGCCGAGACCCTGACCGGCAGCCTGCGCGACATGGGCATCGCGATCCCGCGCTTCGTCATCGAGAGCATCTCCCTGCCCGACGAGGTGCAGAAGGCCCTCGACAAGCGGACGTCGATGGGCGTCCTCGGCGACCTCGACCAGTACACGAAGTTCCAGACCGCAGAGGCGATCGACCACGCGGCCCAGAACCCCGGTGGCGGCGCCGCCGGCGGCATCGGGCTCGGCATGGGCATGGCCGTCGGCCAGCAGATGGCGCAGTCCTTCCAGCAGCCGCAGGGCCAGCAGGCGCCCGCGGCCGCCGCTCCGCCGCCGCTTCCCGGCGCGTCGAAGCCCTGGTACCTCGCGGTCAACGGCCAGCAGGTCGGCCCTCTCCCCGTCGAGCAGCTCGGCGACAAGGTCGGCTCCGGCGAGCTGACCCCGCAGACCCTCGTCTGGCAGGACGGCATGAGCGGCTGGGTGGCGGCCTCGACCGTGCCCTCGCTGCAAGCGCTCTTCCCGGCCACCCCGCCGCCGCTCCCGCCGCAGGGCTGACCATGAGCGACCAGGCGCCCCCGCCGATCCCCGGTGCCGCGCCGCCACCGCCACCGCCTGTCCCCGGTACGCCGCCGGCGGCCCCGCCCATGCCCGCAGGGCCGGCGCCCGACGTACCTCCGCCGCGTCCGGCGCAGGCACAGCCCGAGACCTTCACCTCGGTCTGCCCGGGCTGCGGGTCGCAGCTGGCGTACCAGCCCGGGACGATGATGCTGCACTGCGACACCTGCGGCACCGACGTCGAGATCAAGCCCGTCGACGCGCGCATCACCGAGCACTCCCTCGACGAGTGGGAGGCCGCGAACCAGAACACGTTCGTGGCCAAGATCGCCGCGTTCGAGCTGACGTGCCAGAACTGCGGCGCGACGTCCACGACGACGGACCTGTCGAGCATCTGCCAGTTCTGCGGGGGTGCGCTGGTGGCGACCGACCGGCCCGAGGGGCTGATCACGCCCGAGGCGGTCATCCCGTTCCAGGTGCAGAAGAAGCAGGCGCACGACGAGTTCGGCAAGTGGGTCACCAGCCGCTGGTTCGCGCCGAACGCGCTGAAGAAGGTCGGGTCGACCGAGGGCCTGACCGGCACCTACCTGCCGCACTGGACCTACGACAGCAACACCGCGACCGACTACACCGGCCAGCGGGGCGACTACTACTACACGACCGAGACCCGGCAGGTCTCCGACGGCCGGGGCGGCTGGCGGACCGAGACCTACCAGCAGCGCCACACCGCCTGGCACCACGCCAGCGGTCACGTCGCGCGGCCCTTCGACGACGTACTCGTCCTCGGCGCGCACACTCTCGACCCCGAGAAGGTCCAGAAGATGGGGCCCTGGCGGCTCGGCGACGCCAAGCCGTTCCAGGACGAGTTCCTGACCGGGTTCGCGGCCGTCCGCTACGACCTCGACCCGCAGGCCGGTGCCGAGCAGGCCAAGCAGCAGATGGTCGCGGTGATCCAGGACGACGTACGCCGCGACATCGGCGGCGACGAGCAGCGCATCTCGCACATGGACGTCGTCTACCGCGACAACATGTTCAAGCTGCTGCTGATGCCGTTGTGGATCGCGACCTACCTGTACGCCGGGAAGACCTGGCAGGTGATGGTCAACGCGAACACCGGCGAGGTGGTGGGCGACCGCCCCTACAGCGCGTGGAAGATCACGCTCGCGGTGCTCGCCGGTGTGCTCCTGGTGGCGGGCATCGTGGCGGCCGTCGTGCTGTCGCGGCGGAGCGGCTGAGCCACGGGTTGTCCCCGGTTGACCGGCGGACGGTAGGGTCGGGCGGAACGGACCAGTCCATGTTCGGCGTCAGGAAGGACCCACGTGCCCGGCTACAAGCGAGTCCTGCTCAAGCTCTCCGGTGAGGTCTTCGGCGGTGGCAAGCTCGGGGTCGACCCGGACGTGGTCCAGGCGATCGCCAAGGAGATCGCGGCGGTCGTCGACTCGGGCGTCCAGATCGCGGTCGTGACCGGCGGCGGCAACTTCTTCCGCGGCGCGGAGCTGCAGCAGCGCGGCATGGACCGCGCCCGCGCCGACTACATGGGCATGCTCGGCATCGTCATGAACTGCCTGGCGCTGCAGGACTTCTTGGAGAAGCTCGGCGTCGACACCCGCGTGCAGAGCGCGATCACGATGGGCCAGGTCGCCGAGCCGTACATCCCGCGTCGCGCGATCCGCCACATGGAGAAGGGTCGCGTCGTGATCTTCGCGGCGGGCATGGGCATGCCCTACTTCTCCACCGACACCGTGGCCGTGCAGCGCGCGCTCGAGAGCAAGTGCGACGTCGTGCTGGTGGCGAAGAGCGGGGTCGACGGCGTCTACAGCGCCGACCCGAACCTCGACCCCACCGCGACCAAGTACGACGAGGTCACCTACACCGAGGCCATCTCCAAGGGCCTGCGGATCATGGACCAGACCGCGTTCGCGCTGTGTGGCGAGAACAAGCTGCCCATGGTCGTGTTCGGGATGGAGCCCGCCGGCAACATCCTCCGCGTGGTCCAGGGTGAGAAGATCGGCACGCTGGTCAGCGCCGGCTAGCAGACATCGAAGGAGAAACCGGTGATCAACGACATCCTCAACGAGGCCGACGGCAAGATGGCCAAGTCCGTCGACGCGACCCGCGAGGAGTTCGCGACGATCCGGGCCGGCCGGGCACACCCCAGCATGTTCAGCAAGATCATGGTCGACTACTACGGCACGCCCACGCCGATCCAGCAGCTCGCGTCCTTCACGGCGCCCGAGGCCCGGATCATCCTGGTGCAGCCGTTCGACATGGGCGCGATGTCCAACGTCGAGAAGGCGATCCGCGACTCCGACCTCGGCATCAACCCGGCCAACGACGGCAAGCTGCTGCGCTGCGTCTTCCCCGAGCTGACCGAGGAGCGCCGCAAGGAGTTCATCAAGCTCGCCAAGGAGAAGGCCGAGGGCGGCCGCGTCTCCGTGCGCCAGGTGCGCCAGAAGGCCAAGCAGAACCTCGAGAAGCTGGAGAAGGACGGCGAGGCCGGCAAGGACGATGTCACCGGTGCCGAGAAGCGTCTCGACGGCATGACCAAGAAGCACACCGACGCGATCGACGAGCTGCTCAAGAACAAGGAAGCAGAGCTGCTCGAGGTCTGAGGACCCGGGCATCCCGAACCTCCACGAAGATGAGCGCACCGACCCCTGCAGCCACGCCTGCCCCGAAGAAGGACTACGGCCGTGCGGGCCGCGACCTCAAGGCCGCGGTGACCTCGGGCGTCGTACTCCTCGGGGCGATCGCGGCGTCGCTGCTGTTCTGGAAGCCGGCGTTCATGATCATCGTCGCCGTGGCGGTCGTCGTCGCGGTGTGGGAGATGTCGCGGGGCCTCGCGGCCAAGGAGATCGACGTTCCCGAGCAGCCGATCATGGCCGGCGGCGTCGTGATGGTGCTGGTCGCCTACTTCTGGGGCGCGAGCGCGCTGGTCACCGCCACCGCCGTGACCGCGCTGGTCATCATGCTGTGGCTGCTGCGGCGTGGTGTCGAGGGCTACGTGAAGAACGCGACTGCGTCGGTCTTCACGCTGATCTACATCCCGTTCCTCGGCTCCTTCGTGGCGCTGCTGCTCGCCGAGGGCGGCCACGACGGCCGCGGCCTCGGCGACGACGGCGTGGCCGGCGTGGTCACGTTCGTGCTGGTGACCATCGCCTCCGACATCGGCGGGTACGCCGCCGGCGTGCTGTTCGGCAAGCACCCGATGGCTCCCGTCATCTCCCCGAAGAAGTCCTGGGAGGGCTTCACCGGCTCTGCGATCTTCTGCATGGCGGCCGGCTGGGCGCTGGTGGTCTACCTGCTCCACGGGCCCTGGTGGGCCGGCATCTGCCTCGGCGTGATCGCCGTGGTGATGGCGACCCTCGGCGACCTGTGCGAGTCGGTGGTCAAGCGGGACCTCGGGATCAAGGACATGAGCAACGTGATCCCCGGCCACGGGGGACTGATGGATCGGCTCGACTCGCTGCTCGCGACCGTCGCTCCGATCTGGCTGCTTCTCGACCACGTGGTCTTCCGGTAGGACGATGATGGAAACGACGACGACACGACGACTTCCCGACTGGTGGCATCGCGACCACCCGGTGTTCGGCCCCCTCGCCGGCTTCTTCACCGGCATCCTCTACGTCCTGCTGGTCCCCGGCATCTACGGCGCGCTCCTGAAGGCGATCGTGGGCTACAAGCACGCGGAGTCGCTCTTCCCGTTCGTGCTGGTGATGTTCGTCGTACCCATCGGGCTGCTGGTCCCGCAGCACACCCGCAAGTTCGGCGCCTACATGCTCTTCGCCTGCTTCGCCACGCTCATCGTGGTCGGCGGCGTCGCGGTCGGCGTGCTCTGGTTCCTGATCCACAAGGACAAGTAGGATTTGGCCGAGCGTGTCGCCGCCGACGCTCCCTCGCCGTCCTTGGTCTCCTCGCTCGCTCCGGTCGCAAGCTCCCTACGCTCCCTCGGAGGCCGCGCACGGCCTCGGTCGCTGCGGCGACACGCTGCCGGCCTCGCGGTCGAGGTGGTGCCGGGTTGCGGTCGCTCGGCGGCCAACGGGTGACGGCCGGCGTGCTCTGGTTCCTCATCCACAAGGACAAATAGGATTTGGCCGAGCGTGTCGCCGCTTCGGTCGTCTCGCCTCGCTTACGCGCCTCGGCTCCTCCGGTCGCTCGTTCCTCGCTCCCTCCGTCGCCTCGTCCCGTGCGCGAGGCCTTGACGCCCGCGGCGACACGCTGCCGGCCTCGCGGTCGACGTACTGCCCGGTTGCGGTTGGGTGGCGGGTGGCGGGTGGCGGGTGGCGGGTGGCGGGTTCGCGGGCGGGGGCTCGCTGTGGGTGATTCGGCGGGTCGGCGTACGGGTGGGAGAATCGCAGGCGTCATGAGTGAGCCGATCAAGACCCTGCCCCTGGTCATGGAGGAGCCGCGCGGTCGCCGCAAGCCGCCGCGCCACCTCGCCGACCTCGACGAGGCGGGTCGCAAGGATCTGCTGACCGAGATGGGGCTGCCGGGGTTCCGCGCGAAGCAGCTGTCGAACCACTACTTCGGCCGCCTCGTGCACGACCCCGCCGAGATGACAGACCTGCCGGCCGGACAGCGCGCCGAGCTGGTCTCGGCGCTGCTCCCGGACCTGATGACGCCGATCCGTGAGCAGACGGCGGACA
Source organism: Nocardioidaceae bacterium (assembly GCA_009780515.1). Taxonomy (GTDB): domain Bacteria; phylum Actinomycetota; class Actinomycetes; order Propionibacteriales; family Nocardioidaceae; genus Nocardioides. The sequence continues at coordinate 7,864 of WQZX01000043.1, forward strand.
AGGGGACCACGGTCAAGACGCTGTGGAGGCTCTTCGACGGAGCGCTCGTCGAGTCGGTGCTCATGCGCTACAAGGACCGCGCGACGATCTGCATCTCCAGCCAGGCCGGGTGCGGCATGGCCTGCCCGTTCTGCGCGACCGGCGCCGGCGGTCTCCAGCGCAACATGTCGACGGCCGAGATCGTGCACCAGGTCGTCGTGGGCGCCCGTGCGATGGCCTCGGGCGAGGTGGCGGGCGGGCCCGGTCGTCTCTCCAACGTCGTGTTCATGGGCATGGGGGAGCCGCTGGCCAACTACAAGGCCGTCCTCGGCGCCGTACGACGCCTCACCGACCCGGCGCCCGCCGGGCTCGGCCTCAGCGCGCGCCACGTCACCGTCTCGACCGTCGGCCTCGTGCCCCGGATCCGCCAGCTCGCCGACGAGGGCATCCCGGTCACACTGGCCCTCTCGCTGCACGCACCCGACGACGAGCTGCGCAACGAGCTGGTCCCGATCAACACCCGCTTCTCCGTCGCGGAGACCGTCGAGGCGGCGTACCACTACTTCGCGACGACCGGCCGCCGCGTCTCCATCGAGTACGCCCTCATGCGCGGCATCAACGACCAGGCATGGCGCGCCGACCTCCTCGCCGAGGTGCTCTCGGCCGACGGCCGCGGCACGGGCTGGGTCCACGTCAACCCGATCCCCCTGAACGCCGTCCCAGGGAGCCGTTTCACCCGCTCGCGTGAAGAGGACATGGACGAGTTCATGCGGCGTCTGAATGAGCGTGGAATCAGCACGACGATGCGCGACACAAGGGGTTCGGACATCGACGCAGCGTGTGGACAACTCGCTGCCTCGGCGGACTGAACTCCATCCCGTGATGGGGTCCTCCTGAGGGTGGGTGCACGTCAACCGGATCCTCGTGTTCCGGCGGCAACCATTGCCGAGGGTGGAATCGCGCGTGGTGCCAGACGGTGCCATGGGAGTATCAACCAGTGTTCGAGTTCGAGGTCCAGACGCCGCCCCACGTGCGGCTTCGTATCGGGCGCTTGCACTTTCGCACCTGGCGTTCTCACATCATGGTGCTGCCGAAGTGGCATCGGAGCCCAGAGCTCATCTACGCGGTCGAGCTGTACGACGAGGCGGAAGAGCGAAGCTGCGGGCAGATCGGAGCGTTCTTCTCCCAGGAGGAGGCAGAGGCCTGCAGGGCGCAGCTAGTGAGCGAGGGCCGGACGAACGTGGTGATCAACATGATCGCGGTCTATGCGCGCGTTCGGGACTGGCAGTTCGATCGGTAGGCCGATTTCGGGGTCGTGCCCCGTGCCTGCTCCTCGCGATAGGCGTGGCGGCTGCTGTCGATCACGACATTTCGTTTGGCTGTGTCGGTAGTTGCCTCCATACTGGTGACGTCTGGCGCAGTCCGCGTCAGGAAGTGAACCCGAGACCCGTCCGGACGGACGTGGCGCTCGGGTTTCGCGCTTCTCAGACCTCGATGACTTCCGAGACGATCGGCGCGACCCGGCGCCGCCAATCCCCACCGCGCGCCCAGCACCATGCGACCACGTCCGGGATCGACAACAGCGGCTGGGAGCGGAGTGGCTGGTGGCTGTAGGTGACCGAGGTCGCGCCGGAAGCGCGAACAGCTGCCGAGAGTGTTCGCGCATCGCGGGCAAGGAGGGTCTCATCAAGGTCGAGCACGAGGCTGGCGCTCGCCTCCTGAGCAGCCCGGCTCACGATGGTGCGGAGAGCACGCGCGCGGCGAACGACCTCTGGCTCTGGCCCACGACCGGCGTCAAGCACTATGACATGGACACCGACCGCGCTGAGGCGGCAGATCGCGTCGGCGATGTGCCCGCGTCTTCGGGCGCTCTCGTGCTTCATGTGAATGGAACGCTGGCCAGGTAGGACCAGCTTTCCGATCTCCCTTCGCGCGACCGCGAGCGAGGCATCTGGGCAAACTGCAGCGACGACCACGTACCCCTTGGCCTTGGTCTCGTCGATGAAGAGCTGCATGCCCACTGGAGAGAGCATGCCTGCGGTGTCCGACAACTTAGCTCGCGATCTTGGGAAGGGTCGACCGCGAAAGGTGCGGATGGGTGGACGGCGCCCGCGATACTTGGGGCATGAAGCGAGGGGCTGACAAGGAAGTGTCTGGCGGCGTCGAGTTCGTCGGCGCGGACATCGTCCACCTCGACAAGAACACATTCATGTGGGTGCAGTTGACTCACTTCGCCATCTCGCTCGCTGAGTCAGACGAAGTGCTGCTGGCCAGCCTCATCGCGAGTCCTGCGTACGCCCACGACTATGCATCTCCCTGCCCGTCGCATCCGCAGCCCTTCGACACCGCGATCCACGGCCGTTGGAACCTCAGCGCGATTGCGGTCGACCGCTTCGTTCCGCGCCCATCGGCGGATGCGATCGCGCAACTCAAGCACTGGGCGAATGATCAGGACTGGACCGACCCCGACTACCGACAGCCCCAAGAAGTGCTGAAGCGGCTGGACAGCGTTTTCGACTTGATGCGATCGGGCGCCGTTTATCAACTCGACAATCCGAGCGACGACGACATGCATGAGTATGGATTCGTGACTGGAGAGATGGGGTTTCACGAGTTCGTCGTCATCAATCACCCTGCGCAAGCGCTGCACGTAATCGTCGCTTCCGACGACTGAACCCTGATCCACCGGCCGCGGCGGGCTGGGTGAGCGTGGCGTAGAACGAGGTGCCTTCCTGAGCAGGGAAGATGTCGATTGCGACGTCGTCACCCAACCGCTCACGAGAGGCACCTCGTAAGTGAAACCTTCTCACACGATCCGTCCTGTCTTCGATGATCCGAATCTGGTGTCGGCTGCGGGCCTGGTCCCGGCTTTGCGGTTGGCCGGATCTGCCGGCTTCTACGACCTCCTCGATGACTTGACGGTGGGCTCGCCCAACGCCTCGGCGAAGACCGCCGCGGTGGTGGGCGGGATGCTCGCAGGGGCGGACTCCATCGATGACCTCGACCTGCTCCGCCACGGCGGGATGGGCAGGTTGTTCGCCGGGGTCCGGGCGCCCTCGACGTTGGGCACGTTCCTGCGGTCCTTCACCCACGGGCATGTCCAACAGCTCGACAAGATCGGTGCTGGGCTGCTGGCCGGGCTCGCTCACCGGGTGCCCGACCTCCTCGCCGGCGCTGACGCCGAGGGGATCGCGTTCGTCGACGTCGACGACACCGTGCGTGAGGTCCACGGCTACGCCAAGCAGGGCGCCGCGTTCGGCTACACCGGCGCCCGCGGGCTCAACGTGCAGTTGGCGACGATCAGCACACCGACCGCGGCACCGCTCATCGCCCGTGCCCGACTCCGCAAGGGCAACACCGCCTCGGCCACGGGCGCGGGACGGTTGCTGGCCCAGGCGATCAGGACCGCCCACGCCGCTGGCGTGAGGGGGCGGATCATGTGCCGCGCGGACTCGGCCTACTACGGATGGGCGTTCGTCGGCACCGCCCTGCGGCACAAGGCATGGTTCAGCGTGACCGCGCGGATGACGCCGAGCGTGACCGCGGCGATCACCGGCATCGATGCCGATGCATGGCGGGCTATCGAGTACCCCAACGCGGTCTACGACGAGGCCGAGCAACGGTGGTCAGTGATGCCGAGGTCGCCGAAGTGGACTTCACCGCGTTCACCGGCCGCCGCAAAGCGGAGCACGTGCTGTGTCGGCTGGTCGTGCGCCGCGTCAAGCGACTCCAGCCACTGGCGTCCGACGGCAGCGAACAGGGCGAACTGTTCGCGACCTATCGCCACCACGCCTTCATCACCAACAGCACCCTGTCGACCATCGAGGCTGATCAACGGCACCGCGACCACGCTCTGGTCGAGCAGGTCATCGCCGAGCTCAAGGATGGCCCGCTCGCGCACCTGCCCAGCGGCAAGTACGCGGCCAACGCCGCCTGGGTCGCCCACGCGGTCATCGCGTTCAACATCGCCCGCGCCACCGCCGTTGCCGCCTGCATGCGCACCGCCCGCTGGGCCACCCTGCGCACACGGATCATCAACATCCCGGCCCGGATCGCGGCCACCGGACGGCGCCTGGTCGTACACCTGCCCACACGCTGGCCCTGGGCATCGGGCTGGGAACTGCTCTGGTCCACCGCGACCAGCCCACCAGCCATCGTCGCACCCTGACCGCCCAGCCAGACACGGCGCAACCGAGGACCTCAACGTGGAAGAACCGGCACCGACCGGCAGGTCAGCCACGCTCACGTCCCAACACCCGCCGCGATTCACCAAAATCATCAATCACGAATCAACGGCGGTGGATCAGGGCTGAATCGGCGCGCGCACTCTTGGGGTGCGATCAAGAGATGTTCATCCCGCTCAACGAGGTCCCCGGCTCGCAGTTCACGCGGTCGTTCGAGGACGACATGGACGAGTTCGTACGCCGCCTCAACGCCACCGGCATCGCCACCACCCTGCGCGACACCCGCGGCAGCGAGATCGACGCGGCCTGCGGTCAGCTCGCTGCGGCTGAGTGAACGCGTTGCGCGAGCTTCGCCCGGCGGAGATCGCGAGCCGGGAGCTCACCCACCTGCTCCGGCTCGCGGTCGAGGGCGACGAGGCGAGTCTCGCCGCGCTTCTGTGCGAGGAACTCCCGCGTCTCTCCGTGCACGGCGTCGTCGATGACGGGCGGGTGTTGGGGTTCGTAGCCTTCGATGCTGGCACGGATCCCGTGACGATCGAGTACATCGCGGTCGACGAGAGCGCGCGTGAGCGCAGGCTCGGCGCGGCGCTCGTGGGTGCCGCCGCCCGCTTCGGCCGGGCGGTCTACGCCCAGACCGACGATGACGCGGTTGGCTTCTACCGCCGGCTCGGCTTCGCCATCGTCCCGTGCGACCCCGATCCGCGCTGGCCGGAGCGCCAGCGGTACGACTTCCTGCTCGATGCCGGTGACCGAGCGGGTACGTGAGCGCAGGCTGAGCGCGGCGCGTCACGCGCCGTCCCCACACCGGGTCCGGCACCGCTTCGCTACCGCGGTGACGACGTGCCGGACGATGTCTTCGTGCGTCTCGGTCGCGAGGTCAGAGAGCGGTGGAACAAGCGCCACACTCTTCGGCCAGGGTTGTCGCATGGTGTTGGGCGCGGGGAGGGGAGTGGCGGCGTCGTCTCGATCCGCTGACCATCAGGGCCTTCAAGGTCTGAAAACGCGAAACCCGAGTGTGCGTCCGTCCAGACGACCCTCGGGTCCACTTTCCGACGCTTAGCGCGCCGGACAAGATCAGTATGCCCCGGTGGTCCGACGAATCCAACGCAGTTCACTCACGGGGTGCGAATACGGGCACCCGATCCCGCTCAACGAGGTCCGCGGCTCGCAGCTCACCCGGTCGTTCGAGGGCGACATGACCGAGTTCGTACGCCGCCTGAACGCCACCGGCATCGCCACCACCGTGCGCGACACCCGCGGCAGCGACGTCGACGCCGCCTGCGGCCAGCTGGCGGCCTCCGGCTGATCACGGCGCGCGGCGCGCCGAGCCCGACGTTCCGGTTGCTGACGGCGCTTGCTGACGACAGGAACGTCGGTCTCGCCGACCTGTCACCTCAGGTGGCCGCCGTCAGCTGGACGAGGTTCCCGCAGGTGTCGTCCAGGACGGCGGTGACGACGGGCCCCATCGGCGTCGGGTCCTGGGTGAACCGCACGCCCTGCGCCGCGAGCGCCGCGTGGGTGGCGTACACGTCGTCCACGGCGAACGATGCGGCAGGGATGCCGTCGTCGGCCAGCGCGGTCCGGAACGTCCTGGCGGCCGGGTGGTTGTCGGGCTCCAGCAGGAGCTCGGTGCCCTCGGGGTCGTCCGGACCCACGACGGTGAGCCAGCGGAACTCGCCGAGCGGCACGTCGTGCTTCGGCAGGAAGCCGAGTCGCGCGGTGTAGAAGGCCAACGCCCTGGCCTGGTCGTCGACGAAGATGCTCGTCAGGTTGATCCGGATGCTCATGTCATTCCTCGCGTTCGTGGAGCCAGCGGTCGGTGAGGCCGCGCAGCGGTCGGGTGTTGAGGTGGTGGAGCTTGGTCCGCCCGGCGCGCTGCGAGTGGACGAGGTCGGCGTCCTCGAGGAGCGCGAGGTGCTGGGAGATGGCTTGCCGGGTGAGGCCGACGCCGTGCCGCATCGCGAGCCGGCCGCAGAGCTCGAACAGGCTCTGCCCGTCCCGCTCGGCGAGCTCGTCGAGGATGAGCCGCCTGGTCGGGTCGGCTATCGCCTGGAAGACGTCGCCCATGCCGGCCAAGATAGGCAAGCCGTGACTTGCATGTCAACGCTCGTGGCCCGCTGCGGCACAGTGGTCGCATGATCAGGGACCAGTTCACCATCCCGCTCGACGAGCTCGCGGCGGTCGTCATTGCCACGGCGGGGATCTACGTCGTCTTCCTCGTGCTGGTGCGGGTGCTCGGCGCTCGTGCGCTGACCCAGCTGTCGGTGGTCGACCTGGCCGCCGTGGTGGCGCTGGGAGCCGTGCTGGGGCGCAGCGCGCTGCTGGAGCACCCACGGCTCATCACCGGCGCCATCGCGCTCCTGGAGCTCTTCGTGCTGCAGGTGGTGGTGGGCGGGCTGCGCAGGATCCCCGCCGTCGACCGGGTGGTCAGCCCACGGCCGGTCGTCCTGGTCGCCGACGGCGAGGTCGACGGGGGCGCCCTGGCGCGCACCCGGATCAGCGAGCACGAGCTGAGGTACGCCACGCGGAATGCGGGTGTGTCCGCGCTGCGCGACGTCGCCTACCTGGTGCTGGAGCCCAACGGCTCCATCACCGTGATCCGGGCCGGTGACGAGGTCGACCCCTGGCTGGTCGCCGACCTGACCTCGCCCGCTCGGACCTGAGGCCGACCGACCTCACAGATCGGCGGGCTTGCCGACCAGCAGCTCGGTGTTGCGGGCGGAGGCGGTGCCCGCCATCGAGGAGATGTCGACCTGGGGGTCGTTGACGGCGAGCTCGCGCGACAGGCTGGCGAGGGCGACGGTGCTGCTCAGGTCGCCGCCGTACGACGCCGGGCCGGCGTGGTCGAGGATGGTGGTGAAGATCGACAGGGTCCCGTCGCCGTTGTCGGCGACCTCGATGATGCGGGCCTGCTGCGGGTAGTCGACGTGGGAGGCGGTGTTGATCTCCCAGAAGCCGCCGGACCCGTCGGTGCGGGTGTGCACGATGATCTGGTTCTTGTGGGTGTGACCGTTGACCCACGCGATGACCCGCGGCTGGGTGAGCAGGTAGTCGACGACCGAGCTGCCGAGCACCCGGGGCGAGAGGTCTCCGCCGGAGGCGATCAGCGGGTTGTCCATCGAGGCCGAGGTGTGGTGGCTGTAGACGATCACGGCCCTGCCGCTCGCGGACCCGATCGTCGACTTCAGCCAGTCGAACTGCGGCTCGTCGAGGGATCCGTCCTGGTAGCCGTTCGGGTTGACCGAGTCCATCACGACGTGGCGGAAGGCACCCTGGTCGAAGTAGTAGTACGCCGTGCCGTTCGACTTGTTGGCGGCGGTGAAGCCGTGGCCGACCGGGAGGCCGGCGGTGGTGAAGTGCTCCGCGACGATCTGCTTGCGCGTGACCGTCCGTCGCTTCGGGTCGGCGGTGACCGCGCGGACGCCCGGCGAGAGCACGAGGTCGCCGATCAGCGCGTCGATGTTCTTGGCCGCCACGGCCTGCTTGACGTCGGCATCGCTCAGCCCGGTCGGCGGCGAGATCACCTTGAGCACGCCGACGCCCAGCAGCGAGCTCGGGACCGTGTGCGGGAAGTTGCCCTGCGTGAGGCCGTCGTGGTTGCCGAAGACGGTGTACCACGGGATGTCGAGGCCGGGTGCGGTGAACTTCCTGCGGGCCGCGTCGAGCAGTCCCGACACGGTCGGGAAGCCGTGCTGCGCCTTGTACTGGTCGACGACCTTGCCCTTGGGCGGCGCGTCGGGGTGCCAGTAGTGCTGGTCGTAGTACGTCGCGTTCGCGTCGGCGACGCCCTCGTACTTCGCCATCGATCCGCTGTCGGGCGTGACCGTCGCGCCGTCGAGGATGTCGATGTTCCAGCGGACCTCGTTGTACTGGCAGTTGTCGGAGTTGTCGCCGGTCTCGATCGCGAACGAGAACGGCAGCCCGGTCACCGGGCCGGTCGCCTGGGCGTTGACGGCCTGCACCATCGCGTCGGCGACCTGAGCGGTCAGCATCTCGTGCGGCCGGTACGACGACGGGAACAGCCCGGTCGTCTCGATGCGGTCGGTCCACTCCAGGCGGCCGGGGGACTGGTGGTCCACGACGTGCACGTCGCTGAGCTGGACGAACGACAGCAGCGGCGTACGCGTGCCGGCACGGCCGGCGCCCGCCGCCACACCCAGGTCGGTGCGGACGATCCGCGCCTCCCCGGGCATCGCGACGATCGGCCGGTAGCCGAGGGCGCCCGGCGCGCCGGGACCGTAGGTCTGGGCCAGGGTGGTGCGGGCCGCGACGGCGGCCTCGGCGAGGGAGGGGAGCGCGACGACCTTGCTGACGGCTGCGAGCGCGCCGATGGCGACGCCGGAGCGGAACAGATCGCGACGGGAGAGGGTCACGGAGGTAAACAACCACACCGGGCTCGCCGCGTCCACGAAATCCGAGAACGCGTTCTCGTGGCGCGGCGACCACGGCGTTCACCCGGAGTCCACCGGACACACACGGCGGGGTGAGCGGGTGTTCCGACGGGCTCCCTAGCGTCCGAGCCATGGTCCGAGTCCTCCTCGTCACCGAGTCGTTCCTCCCACAGATCAACGGCGTCACCAACTCCGTGCGCCGGGTGCTCGAGCACCTGGCCGCCGAGGGCCACGAGGCCGAGCTGGTCGCCCCGACCGGCCCGTCGTCGTACGCCGGCTTCCCGGTCACCATCGCGCGCGGCGCGAACCTGCCGTTCTACAAGGACTTCCGGCTCGGCCTGGAGACGCGGCGCCGGCTCCGGTCGGTGATGCTGAGGTTCCGGCCCGACGTCGTGCACATCGCCTCACCCGCCACGCTGGGCTACCAGGCGGCGAAGGCCGCCCGCGAGCTCGGGATCCCGACGGTGGCGATCTACCAGACCGACCTGGTCGGCTTCGCGCAGCGGTACGACGTGCCCGGGGGCGTCCGCGCCGCTGCGGCGCTGACCCGTCGCATCCACCTGCAGGTCGACCGCACGCTGGCCCCCTCGACCGCCAGCATCGCGCAGCTGCGCGACCTCGACGTGCCCGAGGTGCATCGCTGGGCCCGGGGCGTCGACACCGCGCTGTTCCGCCCGGACCGGCGCGACGAGTCGCTGCGCGCTTCGATCGCGCCCGGCAAGAGGCTGGTCGGGTACGTCGGCCGGCTGGCCGCCGAGAAGGAGCTCGACCTCCTCACCAGCCTCGCCCACGATCCACGTCACGCACTGGTGCTCGTCGGCGGGGGCCCGGAGGAGCAGCGGCTGCGGTCGCTGCTCCCGGGTGCCCACTTCCTCGGCCTGCTGCACGGCGAGGAGCTGGCGGCGGCGTACGCGTCGCTGGACGTGTTCGTGCACACCGGGCGGCACGAGACGTTCTGCCAGTCGGCGCAGGAGGCGCTGGCCTCCGGCGTACCGGTCGTGGCGCCGCGGTCGGGCGGACCGATCGACGTCGTCGACGACCGGGTCGACGGCTTCCTCTACGCGCCGGGCGACCGTCGTGCCCTGCACAACACGGTGCAGCGGCTCGTCGGCGACGACGAGATGCGGGCGCGGATGGCCGCGGCCGGTCTCGCCAAGGTGCAGGGGCGCACCTGGCGGGCCGTCAACGACCAGCTGGTCGGCCACTACCTGGACGTGATCGGCACGCGCCAGGCGCTCCGCCTCGCCAGCTAGCTGTAGCTCCCCAGGAGAGCGGCGGCCTCCTCGACGCTGTCGACGAGGTGGACGTGACCCTCCATCGGCCGGCCTCTGGCGAGGGCCCGCAGGAGCGGCCAGGCCGGGAGCGTCTCGGTCCAGTAGCGGTGGCCGACGAGCACCATGGGGGCCACCGCGCCCTCGGCGGCGTAGTAGTTCTCGCAGGCGTCCTGGAAGATCTCCTGGACGGTGCCGCCCGCGCCCTCGAGGAAGACGATCCCCGCGTCGCAGAGCTGGAGCAGGATGGCCTCGCGCAGGGCGTTGCGGAAGTACTTCGCGATCGCGGTCGCGAACAGGTTCGGCGGCTCGTGGCCGTAGAACCAGGTCGGCACGCCGAGCGAGTCGTTGCCGCCCGGGAACCGCTCCAGCACCTCCCGTGCCGTCGCCACCCAGTCGTCGACCGACGGCCGGAAGGACGGTACGACGGACAGCAGCCCGATCGCCTCCTCGAGCGCCTCCTCGGGGAGCCGGGCCAGCCGGGCGCCCAGGTTCGCAGCCTCCATCGCGCCCGGGCCGCCGCCGGTGGCCACCACGTGTGAGGCGCCGAGGAGCCGGCCGAGCCGGGCCGCGTCGGCGTACGGCTGCTGGCCGCGCTCGACCGCGTGTCCGCCCATCACGCCGACGAGGTGGCGTTCGCGGTCCCAGGTCGCCAGCGCCGCGTCGATCGCGCCGTCGTGGAGGATCACCGCGAGCGCGTCGTCGGGACGCACCGGCCGGCGGCTCCACTCGTAGGTCCGGCCGTCGAGCGAGTCGGCGTAGGGCGTGGCGTCGTACAGCTCGTCGGCGGTGTAGAGGCCGGTCCTGTGCGGGTCGATCGGGATCGACCGGTCGGACGCGCGCTCGCGGACGTCGCGGGTCGGGCGCTGCACGGTGAGCCGGTGGCTGCGGGTGTTCCTCACGGATGCGAGGTTATGGCCTCGCGGGCTTCGCCCCGGGGATAGGTTGTGCCGGTGCAGCGGTGGACACGGCCCCGGATGGTGGTGGGGGCGTTGATCGGTGTCCTCGCTCTCGGCATCGGATCGCCGGCCGGCGCCGACGGCACGACGGCGGCCCCGAGCAGGCCCGTGGCGGGTGCGACCGGGATCGGCGACCCGTACTTCCCGCTGGACGGCAACGGCGGCATCGACGTGCTGCACTACGACATCGCCGACACCTACGCGTTCAAGCCGGTGCACATCAGCGGTACGACGACGCTGCGCATCCGGGCCACCGAGGCGCTGTCGTCGTTCCACCTCGACCTGCTGCTGCCCGTCTCCTCGGTCGAGATCGACGGTGCCCCCGTCGGTCACGCCAAGCCGAACGCGCACGAGCTCGTCGTCACGCCGACCACGCCGATCGCCGAGGGCACCGTCTTCGACGTGACCGTGACCTACGCCGGCGACCCGGCCGACCGCGGCTACGACGGCGAGCACAACTGGCTCGCCAACGGCGACGAGGTCGTGGCGATGAACGAGCCACACATGGCGCCGTGGTGGTTCCCCTCCAACGACCACCCCTCCGACAAGGCGACCTACGACGTCTCCATCACGACCGACGCGACCAAGCAGGTGATCGGCAACGGGGTGCAGGTACGCCCGCGTGCGGTCGTGGGCTCGCAGGCCACCACTGAGTGGCGCATGTCGCGGCCGATGGCGACGTACCTCGCGTTCTTCGCCGCCGGCGACTTCGCCGTACGCCGCGGCACGAGCGCGGCCGGCATCCCGTGGGTCACCGCGGTGTCGCGCCACCTCGACCGCGCCGACTTCCGCTCCGACCGCAGCCTCGTCGACCAGAGCGGCGTGGTGGTCGACTGGCTGCAGCGCGAGCTGGGTCGCTACCCGTTCGCGAGCACCGGCGGCGTCGTCACCTCGCTCGACCCAGGCTTCGCGCTGGAGAACCAGTCGCGGCCGACGTACCCCTGGTGGATCGACCACACCACGCTGGTGCACGAGCTCGCGCACCAGTGGTTCGGCGACAGCGTCTCGCTGCACCGGTGGAGCGACGTCTGGCTCAACGAGGGCTTCGCGACGTACATGGAGCAGCGCTGGCGCGAGGCGCACGGCGGGCCGACCACGCGCACCTGGCTGCACAACGAGTACCGCTGGATGCGGGGGAGCGGCACCTTCTGGCGCGTCCACGTCGACGCACCGGGCGCCGCGCACCTCTGGGCGAACGCGGTCTACTACCGCGGCGCGATGGCGCTGGCCGCGCTGCGCGACCGCATCGGCAAGCGCGACTTCCGCACGGTGCTGAGGAGCTGGGTCGCGCAGCACCGCTACGGCAACGGCACGACCAAGGAGCTGGAGGCCCTCGCGCACCGCGTCTCCGGGCAGCGGCTGGGCGGGTTCTGGACGACCTGGCTGGACACCGGGCTGCCGCCGGCGGAGACACGCGCCAACGGGTTCTGAGCGCGCTCGCGAGCGCGCCTCCCGCGTGGCGGGAGTGACGTCTGTTAGACATGGGGCCCATGGACGGCAAGAAGCTGCTCGGTGTCGTCATCGTCGTTTTTCTCGGCTTCTGGATGTTCACCGACCCCAGCGGGTTGGCGACGACGGCCAAGGGCGCCGGCTCCAACGGCTGGCACCTGACCACCCAGGCGTTCACCGGGATCATCAACTTCGTCGGTGACATGAAGAAGTGAGGAGGACCCATCCCGATGGGCCTTCTCGCCAACCTCTCCGATCCGAAGATCCGCAAGCACCTCCTGCGTGAGGAGGGCGAGGTGATCGTCGACGAGGTCGCGCACCACTGGGTCGCCTACGCGCGACCGGCGGCCGAGGCCGTGCTCGCGATGCTGCTGCTGGTCGCCAGCTGGATGGTCAGCGTCGACGTCGCGTGGCTGCTGCTGATCCTCGCCTTCGTCGTGCTCGCGCACGCCGCCTGGTGCGGGCTGCGCGAGAAGCGCGACCGCTTCGTGATCACCAACATGCGGGTCTTCCGCGTGCACGGCGTGCTGACCTCGCAGCTGGCCACGATGCCGCTCACCCGGATCCTCGACATCACCGTCAACAAGCCGCTGCTCGGCCGCCTGCTCGACTACGGCCACTTCTGCTTCGAGTCGGCGGCCAACGACCAGGGCCTGCGCGACATCCGCTACGTCGGCAAGCCCGACGAGCGCGATCTCGCCATCCAGCGGGTCGTCCAGCGCGCCGGTCTCCGGGGCCCACGCGTGCCCAACTGAGGCGCCCCTAGGATTGGGCGCATGACGCAGCAGCCGTTCTCGCGCCCCGGCGCGATCGACCTGTCCGCGCTCAAGCGACCCGCCACGCCGCCCAGCGGCGGACGGCCGGGGCAGGGGCAGCCGGGCCAGCCCTCACAGCCCGGCGGTGCCCCGACGGGTGGACCGGCCGGGTCGCCGGCGGGGTCCCCGGCCGCGGAGGGTGGCGCGCCGGCCTCGTCGGCGTACTCGGTAGCGGCGACGGAGGAGACCTTCCAGGACGTCCTCGAGGCGTCGATGACCGCGCCGGTCGTGCTGGTGTTCCACTCGCCCGCGCAGGTCCCGGAGAGCGCGACCTTCGCCGCCGACGTCGCCCGCGTCGCCGAGGATTACGACGGCCGCTTCCTCGTCGCGACCGTCGACATCGACGACGCCCCGCAGATCGCCTCGGCGATGCAGATCCAGCAGGTGCCGCTGATGCTGGTGATCCTGGACGGCCGCCCGGCCACCCAGCCGATCCCCGGCCTGGCGCCCGCCGAGGACATCCGGGCGCTCTTCGACCAGCTCACGCAGCAGCTGACCGCCCAGGGCGTGGCCGGGCGCCACCAGCCCCAGGGTGCGGGAGCCCGCCCCTCCGTCGACGGCGAGGAGGGCGACGAGGCTCCGGTGGACCCGCGCTACGCCCCGGCCCAGGATGCCCTGGCCGCCGGCGACATCGACACCGCGGTGGCGGAGTACGAGCGGCTCGTCAACGCCAACCCCGCCGACTCCGAGGCCGCTGCGGGGCTGGCGATGGCCAAGGTGCTGCAACGCACCCAGGGGGTCGACCTCACCAGCGCCCGTGAGGCCGCCGCGGCCGCGCCCGACGACGTCGACGCCCAGACCATGGTCGCGGACATGGACATGCTCGGCGGCCACGTCGAGGACGCCTTCGCGCGGCTGGTCGAGCTGGTCCGTCGTACCTCCGACAAGGAGCGGGACCGGGCCCGCGAGCACCTCCTCGGTCTGTTCGCAGCTGTCGGCAACGACGACCCCCGCGTGCTCAAGGGCCGCCAGGCCCTCGCATCGGCCTTGTTCTAGGCCCGCACGTGGCGGCGGTGGGGGCGGTCGCCGGGCTCGGCCACGGGATCTCGCTGCTCGTGCGCGGACAGTCGCTCTGGCGACGCCGCCCGGGCCTGATGCTGCTGGGCCTGGTGCCGGCGGTCGTGGTGGCCGCCCTGATGCTGACCCTGCTCGTGTTGCTAGCGGTGTACGTCGACGACCTGGTCGCCTGGGCGACGCCGTTCGCCGGCGGCTGGGCCTCGGGTGTGCGGGAGGCGTTCCGGGTGCTGGTCGACGTCGTGCTCGTGGTGGGGGCGGGCTTCCTGTTCGTCATCGCCTTCACCGGGCTGACGATGGCGCTCGGCGACTCGTTCTACGAGCGGATCTGGATGGCCGTCGAGCGCGAGCTCGGCGGAGACGTGCCCGAGCGCGGCGTGGGCTGGGTGCGCGGTGCCGCCGACGGCGTGGTGCTGGTCGGGATCGGCATGGTCGCCTCGGCCGCCGTGTTCGTGGTCGGCCTGCTGCCCGTCGTCGGCACGATCGCCGGCATGGTCCTCGGCGTGGCCGTCTCCGGGCACGCGCTCGCCTCCGAGCTGGTCTCGCGTCCGCTCGAGGCCCGCGGCTACGACCGTCGCGCGCGGGCGGCACTGCTCCGCCGGCACCGCGGGTCGCTGCTGGGCTTCGGCATCGGCGTCCAGCTCTGCTTCCTGGTGCCGCTCGGCGGCATCCTGGTCATGCCCGGCGCGGTCGCCGGGGCGACGTACCTCGCCCGGGAGGCGCTGGAGGTCTGAGGCTCGCGGCAGTTGGGCATCGTGGGCGGCCGCGATCGGGGCCGTGTGCTTGAAGCATCGGGATTGCGATGGCTGGGGCACACGACTGGTGTGGCTGGTCGCGCGCCGCTGGGGTCGTGTGCCTGACGCATCGGGATTGCGGTGGCTGGGGCACACGACCGGTGTGGCTGGTCGCGCCCCGGGGGAGCCCGACGTCACCCGCCAGCGAACGCATCCAGCACGGCCCGTACGGCGGGGCTGGCGGACATCGTGCGGCGGTGGAGGGCGTCGATGAGGCGGATGGGCTCGGGGTCGCGGACGGCCACGGCCACCACGTCGGGGCCGAGCGGAGCGCGGCCGAGCCGGGGGACGAGGGCGACGCCCAGCCCAGCAGCCACGAGCGCCAGGTGGGAGTCGAACTCGGCCGAGACGTGGGCGATACGCGGGGTGGCGCCGGTGCCGTCGTACATCCGGCGCAGCCACTGGCGGCAGATGGTGCCCTCAGGCGTGGCGATCCACTCGACGTCGACCAGGTCGCGCGGAGTGGCCCGGCGGCGGGCCGCGAGCGGGTGGTCGTGCGGCACGACCAGGTCCGCGACGTCGCGGGCGAGACGCTGGGACGTGACGTGGTCGGGCACCGCGAGCTCGACGCCGCCCCAGCGGTGCACGATCCCGATCTCGGCCTGGCCCCCGGCGACGAGGTCGACGGCGTCCCATGGCTCCCGCTCGTCGATGACGAGGTCGAGGTCGGGGTGCGCGTCCCGCAGTCGTCGTACGACGGGAGCGACCAGGCCGCGGACGGCGGTCGAGAAGACCGCGAGCCGCACCCGCCCGCCGACCCGGCCCGTGCTGGCCTGGAGATCGGCCTCGAGCTCCTCGAGATCGGCCAGCACGCGATCGCCGGCGGTGACGAGGTGCAGGCCCTGGCTGGTCAGCATCACGCCGCGGCCGACCCGCTCGAGCAGCGGCACGCCCGTCTGCCGTTCGAGCCGCTTGACCTGCTGCGAGACCGCGCTCGGCGTGTAGCCGGTCGCGGTCGCCGCCGCGATCACCGAGCCGTGTGTGGCGACGGCCCGCAGCGCCGCGAGGGCGTCGAGATCGATCATGCAGAAACGCTACATGATCCGGCGTACTTCTATTCGCTAGTGCTGCATGGTCGTTGCGCCGCACGATGGATCCATGAGCCGTCGTGACTGCCTGCTGGCCACCCTCGTGGCCGGCATCTGGGGATTCAACTTCGTGGTGATCGACTGGGGGATGGGCGACGTGCCGCCGCTGGTCTTCGTCGCGGTGCGGTTCCTCGTCGTGCTCGTCCCGGCCGTCTTCGTCGTTCCGCGGCCGGACCTGCCGTGGCGCACGATCCTCGGGGTGGGAGCGTTCATGTCGCTGGGCCAGTTCGGGTTCCTCTACGTCTCGATGCAGCAGGGCATGCCGGCCGGGCTCGCCGGACTGGTGCTGCAGGCCCAGGTGGTGCTGACGATCCTGATCGCCGCGGTCGCGCTCCGGGAGCGGCCGACCGCCGCGCAGGGCCTCGGGGTCGCGCTCGGCGTCGCCGGCCTCGTCACGATCGCGTTCGGGCGGGGCGGCCACGTCCCTCTCCCGGCGCTCGCGCTCTGCCTGACCGGTGCGCTGATGTGGGCGATCGGCAACGTCGTCTCCCGCGCCTCCGGCGCGACCGGCGGTCTGGCGCTGACCGTCTGGTCTGCGCTGGTCGTGCCGATCCCGGTGCTCGTCCTCGCCGTCGCGCTCGACGGGCCGCACACGCTGGTGATCGCCGCGCACGCGTTCGGGGTGCGTGCCGCGGTGTCCACGCTCTACACCGCGGGTCTCGCCTCGCTGGTGGGCTACGGGATCTTCAACGGCCTGCTGTCGCGCAACCCGTCCTCGGCGGTGGTGCCCTGGATCCTGCTGGTGCCGCCGGTGTCGATCGGATCGGCCTGGCTGCTGCTCGGCGAGCGGCCGTCACCGGCCGAGCTCGTGGGTGGCGTGCTGCTGGTGGCAGGCGTGCTCGTCACGCTCCGCCGGAGCCCGCGGCGGACGGCGACACCCGCCCCGACTCCGAGTAGCGCGGACCGTCCGAGGCCAGCGCTGCCAGCGCCGAGCGGATCCGCCGCGCGGTGAAGTCGGTCGCGCGCTCGTCGACCTGAGCCAGCGTCAGGAACTCCGCGCGCCTGATCTCGCGCGCCTGCGGCACGATCTGGTCGACCACCGCCGCCGGGTGCGCGCCACCGTCGAACACCAGGCAGAGCGCGTCGTCCCAGCCGCCCCACGGCGGCAGCCAGTCGGTGAGCAGCAGCCGCCCGGGCTCGATGGTGAGCGCGAGCTCCTCCTCGACCTCCCGGCCGACGCCGGTCTGCGGCGACTCGTTGACCTCGATGACGCCGCCGGGCAGGTCCCAGTCGGTCTTGTAGGTCAGGTTGCACAGCAGCACGCGCGGGTCCTCGGCCGGCGCGGACGCATCGCGGATCAGCATCTGGCTGATCCCACGCTTGCGCGGCAGGAACGAGTTGAGGATCGCGCGGAAGCCGCCCGGCTCGTGGACCGGCATGTCGTCGGCCAGCCGCGCGTAGACCACCACGTCGCCCGTCGTACGGCGCTCCACGCCCTCGCGCCGCAGACCCGACCAGGTGGCGATCCGGTTGCCCTGCTCGTCGTCGGCCGCGACCTTGGCCTCCACGCGGTGGTGGTCGATGAGCGCGAGGGCGACCTGACGTCGTACGACGTCGACGGCGGCCTGCCAGCCACGCTCGGACAGGTCGTCGGTCCACGACAGGCGCGCGACGTCGTCGTCCACGGTGCGGTGGCCGACGATGTGCTCGCTCACGCCTCCAACCCTAGGGCACCGGTGGCACCGGGCTGAGCGGCCCGGTGGCTACCCGATGCCTACCCGGCGCTCAGCCGATGGAGTCGAGCTCGGCGACCGCGTCGGCGGACAGCTCGAGGCCGGCGCCCCGGACGTTCTCGTGCAGGTGGGCCCGCGAGGAGGTGCCCGGGATGAGCATGACGTTGGGCGAGCGCTGGAGCAGCCACGCGAGCGCGACTGCCATCGGCGTGGCGTCGAGGCGGGTCGCCACGTCGGACAGCACCGACGACTGCAGCGGATTGAAGCCGCCGAGCGGGAAGTAGGGGACGTAGGCGATGCCCTGCTCGGCGCAGCTGTCGACGAGGTCGTCGTCCTGGCGGTTGGCGATGTTGTAGAAGTTCTGCACGCACACCACGTCGACGATCCGCTGCGCCTCGGCGAGCTGGTCGGCGTCGACGGTGCTCAGGCCGATGTGGCGGATCAGGCCCTGCTGCTGCAGCTCGGCGAGCGCCTCGACCTGCGGTGCGATCGAGCCGGGCTCCGGCCCGTCGACCGCGCCCATGCGCAGGTTGACCACGTCGAGCGTGTCGAGGCCGAGGTGCTCGAGGTTGTCGTGGACCGCGCTGCGCAGCTCCTCGGGCGTGCGCGCGTGCGGCCAGCCGCCCTGCTCGTCGCGGCGGGCGCCGACCTTGGTGACCAGGTGGAGGCCGTCGTAGGGGTGGAGGGCCTCGCGGATCAGCTCGTTGACGACGTACGGGCCGTAGAAGTCGGAGGTGTCGATGTGGTCGATGCCGAGCGCGACGGCCTCGTGGAGCACGGCGATCGCCTCGTCGCGGTCCTTCGGCGGGCCGAAGACACCGGGGCCGGCGAGCTGCATGGCGCCGTAGCCCACGCGGTGGAGCTCGAGGTCGCCGATGCGGTACGTGCCGCCGGGAAGGGTGGTCGTCTGGTCGGTCACTTGCTGATCTCCTGTCGATCGTTCGGAGCGGTGGTGGGCTCGAGGTCCTGGGTGCCGACGACCCGCAGCAGCGCGAGCGCGTCGGCCGCCGGGGTGCCCGGAGCGGCGGAGTAGACGATGACCGTCTGGTCGTCGTCGGGGACATGGAGGGTGTCGCAGTCGAGCGTGATCGCGCCGACCGTCGGGTGCCTGACGGTCTTGGTCTGGTTGCGCCAGCCGCCGACCTCGCCGGTCTCCCAGAGCTCGACGAACTCCGGCGAACCCGCGCGGAGGTCGGCGAGCAGCGTCGTCAGGCCAGGGTCCTCGGGATAGCGTGCGGCGGCCGAGCGCAGGCCGGCGACGGCGTTGCGGGCCATGTCCCGCCGCTCCGCGTCCGACCTCCCGAACTCGCTGCGCAGCGGGTCGGTCGGGTCGGGCAGGAAGCGGATCCGATTGAGGTTGCGGCGCTCGAGGCGGACCGCGGACCAGTCGCCGAGCAGTGCCGAGGACATGGCGTTCCAGGCAAGCGCGTCGCCCTTTGCGCTGACCACGATCGCGGGCAGGTCGCCGAGACGGTCGAGCAGGCGCAGCACGCTGGGTCGCACGTGCATCGGGATCGCCCCCGGCGCGGGCGGCGCCGTGCCGGCCAGGTGGAAGAGCGCGTCGCGCTCGGCGTGGTCCAGCTGGAGCGCCCGGGCGAGCGAGCCGAGAACCTGGGTGGACGGCAGCGGCCCGCGGCCCTGCTCGAGGCGGACGAGGTAGTCGACGCTGATGCCCGCGAGCATCGCGACCTCCTCACGCCGCAGGCCGGGAGTACGGCGACGCAGGCCCGCCGGGAGGCCGACGTCGGCCGGTTGCAGACGCTCGCGGGCACGCCGGAGGTGGGCGGCCAGCTCGCTGCGGTTCGCGCTCATGTGTCCAGCATGCAGGGCTGTGGGACCGAGCGGGTAGGACAACCGGTCCCAGGCAGGCCCGTCCTCGTCAGGCGGGGCGCAGCCAGAGGGTGCTGAGCGGCGGCAGCACCACGTCGGCGTACGCCGGGAGGCCGCCGGGTGCGTCGGCCTGCGCAGGTGGCGCCGGGTGCGCGGTGACCTCGCCGAGGTTGCCACGCCCGCCGCCGGCGTACGGCGTGGCGTCGGTGTTGAGCACCTCCAGCCAGCGGCCCGGGCGGGGGAGGGCGAGGCGGAAGCGGTCGTGCTCGATGCCGGCGAAGTTGGTGACGCAGACGATCTCGTCCTCGTCGCGGCCGAGCCTGCGGAACGCGAAGACGTTGTGGCCCGCGGCGTCGGCGTCGATCCACGCGAAGCCGTCGGTCTCGTTGTCGCGCTGCCAGAGCGCGGGGTGGTCGCGGTAGGCGCGGTTGAGGTCGCGCACCATCGCCTGCACGCCGGCGTGGCCGGGCTCTCGGAGGATCCACCAGTCGAGCTCGCGGGCCTCGGCCCACTCGCGCTCCTGGGCGATCTCGCCGCCCATGAAGACCAGCTGCTTGCCGGGGTGGGCCCACTGGTAGGCGAGGTAGGCGCGCAGCGTGGCGAGCTGCTGCTCGCGATCGCCCGGCATCTTGGTCAGCAGCGAGCCCTTGCCGTGCACGACCTCGTCGTGGCTCAGCGGCAGCACGTAGTTCTCGGCATGGGCGTAGACGAGGGTGAAGGTCATCTCGCCGTGGTGGTGGGAGCGGTGGATCGGGTCGCGCTGGAGATAGCTCAGCGAGTCGTGCATCCAGCCCATGTTCCACTTGAAGCCGAAGCCGAGCCCGCCGGCGGAGGTCGGCTGCGTGACGCCGGGCCAGGCCGTCGACTCCTCGGCGACCATGACGATGCCCGGGACCTCGGCGTACAGGCGCGCGTTGAGCTCCTGGAAGAACCGCACCGCCTCGAGGTTCTCGTTGCCGCCGTGCTCGTTGGGCGTCCACTGCCCTGGGCCGCGGGAGTAGTCGAGGTAGAGCATCGAGGCGACGCCGTCGACGCGCAGCCCGTCGGCGTGGAACTCCTGGAGCCAGTAGAGCGCGTTGCCGATCAGGAAGTCGGCGACCTCCCGGCGGCCCAGGTCGAAGATGAACGAGCCCCACTCGGGGTGCCAGCCGCGCTGCGGGTCGGGGTGCTCGTAGAGGGCGGTGCCGTCGAAGCGCGCGAGCGCCCACTCGTCGGTCGCGAAGTGGCCGGGCACCCAGTCGAGGATGACGGCGACGTCGTGGGCGTGGAAGGCGTCGATGAGGCGGCGCAGGCCGTCGGGGTCGCCGTACCTGCTGTCGGGGGCGAAGTAGCCGGTCACGTGGTAGCCCCACGACCCGCCGTACGGGTGCTGCATGACGGGCATCAGCTCGACGTGGGTGAACCCCAGGTCGGAGAGGTACGCCGGCAGCTCGGCCGCCATCTCGTCGTACGTCCACGGGGTGCCGTCGGGGTTGCGCTTCCACGAGCCGAGGTGCAGCTCGTAGGTGCTCATCGGCTCGTAGACGGCGGTCCTGCCCGCCCGCTCGGTGAGCCAGTCGGCGTCGTGCCACTCGTGGGTCGAGGCGTGCACGCGCGACGCCCGCTCCGGCGGCACCTGCGCGTGGAAGGCCATCGGATCGGCCTTGTGCCGCCAGACGCCGTCGGAGCACTGCACCAGGAACTGGTACGTCGCCCCGCTGCCCGCGCTCGGGACCGTCGTCTCCCAGACGTCGCCGTCGCGTGCCATCGGGTCGGCGTTGCCGTCCCAGCCGTTGAAGTCGCCCACGACGCTGACCTGCTGGGCGTTGGGCGCCCACACCGCGAAGTGCGTCCCGCCCTCGGCGAGGACGTGCGCGCCGAGTCGGCGCCACAAAGGCTCTTCCACACGGTCCGCCATCTCTCCGAGCCTATCGGGATCGGCAACACCGACAAGTGGCTCAGAACCCCGAGAAGCGCGTCAGGTTGAAGTTGAAGCCACCGCCGCCGCGGCTGCGGCTTGCGCGCCACGAGGCTACGGGCCGACAGCTGCGACGGGCCAGGGGCGGCCTCCGGTCGGGCGCCGTCGCCGGCCGTCGGGTGGTCGGGGTCTGAGCCGGGGTGGTCGAGCTGGTCGAGGCCTCTGGCGGGTGGGTTCTTCCTTGCGCGCCGCGGGGCTTCGGGCCGACAGCAGTGACGGGCCGAGGCGGCCTCCGGTCGGGCGCCGTCGCCGGCCGGACGAATTCTGCGAGAAACGCCGTCCCACCCTGCAGAAAAGGGCATGCGACCGGTTCCCATCGGATTCGAACAGGCGTATGATATAGGTACGTCGAACAGGTAGAACCCGGGAGCCTCCCATGGTCGCAGAGCCGGTGCACCACCACCCACTGCTCGACTGCGCCGAGAAGCTGGAAGCCGAGCTGGCTGCTGTCGCCGACGTGCCCGCGGTCTACCTCCCCGCCGTCGAGAAGGCCGTGGCTCTGCGTGCGTTCGCGCGGGTCGAAGCGGAGCTGACCGAGGCCCGGCTCCGGATCCTCGCCGCTGCCGGTGATCTCGCCGAGGCCTCGGCCTGTCGTGATGCCGGGATCTGGTTGGCCAATGAGACCCGCACGACCCGACCGGCTGGGCGGCGCGACCTGGAGCTCGCCAACGCGATCGACTCCAAGTACCTCAAGGTCGCTGGTGGGATGCGGGCCGGTGCCGTGAACGTGGACCAGGCGCGGGTCATCGTGGCCGCGTTGGACGCGCTCCCTGCCGACCTCGACACCCAGGTGTTGGCCCGTGCCGAAGCGGAACTCGTTGCGCTTGCGGGTCAGTTCGACCCGACCGAGCTGCGCCGGATCGGGCGCAAGATCCTCGAAGTCGTCGCCCCCGAGGTCGCCGAGGACGAAGAAGCCAAAGCACTCGAACGGGAAGAACAGCGGGCCCGGGAGACGTGCTCGTTCCGGTTCAAGCCACAGGGCGATGGCACCACCCGGATCGCCGGGCTGATCCCCGACGCTGAGGCGAACCGGCTCGAGACCTATCTCAACGCCTACACCTCACCCCGCGTCGCGACTGGTCCTGTGACACCGCGGCACCGGCTGCTCGGCCAGGCGTTCTGTGCCCTCCTGGAACACCTCGACCCCAAGAAACTGCCCGACCACGGCGGGGACGCCACCACCGTGATCGTGACCATCGACCACACCCAGCTCCTGTCCACCCTCGGTGCCGCCGACCTCCTCGGCGGCCTCGACGGGAGCCGCATCTCCGCCACCGAA
>WQZX01000044.1 GCA_009780515.1 Nocardioidaceae bacterium
ACGATGAAGAACTGGGAGCCGCCGGTGTTCGCGCGGCTCTCGTTGGCCATCGCGAGGGTGCCGACGGCGTACTTCTCGTGGCCGGTGATCTCGTCCGGGATCGTGTAGCCCGGCCCGCCGCGGCCGCTGCCGGTCGGGTCACCGCACTGCAGCAGCCGGAACGGCGGACGGCTCGACGTCGTCAGCCGTGGGCAGGGTGTGTCGTCGAAGTAGCCCTGTCGGGCCAGCGACACGAACGAGTTCACCGTGCAGGGCGCGTGCGCGGCATCGAGGGTGAAGCGCATTGTCCCGATCGTCGTACGGACCGTGGCGTGGACGGTCCCGGACACGGCCGGCGTGCTCGGCGGCGGCGTCGCCGCTGGTCTGCTGTCGGCCGACGGGTAGGCGCAGGCGACCGGCTTCGCCGAGCCTGCCGACGAGGAGCCGCCTCCGCAGGCCCCGAGCAGCGGCAGCAGCACGAGCAGCGAGGCTCCGATGAGCGCGCGCTTGGTCATGGCCGGGTCCGTACGAGCGGCGGGCTCAGCCCACGCTGACCGATGTGATCTTCACGTGGTCCTTGGGGTGGCCGTCGCCGAGCGGGGTCTCGCCGGCCTTCGCGACCTTCGCGAGGACGGTCATGCCGGGCTTCGAGATGGTGCCGAAGACGGTGAAGTTGGGCTGATTGTCGAGGCCGCTGCAGTCGGCGTAGCAGAGGAAGAACTGGGAGCCGCCCGAGTTGGGCGCCTGGGTCCGCGCCATCGCCAGCGTGCCGGCCGGGTAGGTGTCGTGCCCCGTGGCCTCGTCGGGAATCGTGTAGCCGGGTCCGCCCATGCCGGTTCCGGTCGGGTCGCCGCACTGGAGAACGTTCAGGCCGGCTTCCTTCGTCAGACGGTGGCAGGGCGTGTTGTCGAAGAACTTCTGACCGGCGAGGGACACGAACGAGTTGACCGTGCAGGGCGCGTGCGTGGCGTTGAGCGTGATCGGCACGTCCCCCTCGGTCGTGTGGATGACCGCGGGGACCATGCCCTTCTTGGTCGGCTTCGACGGCGGCAGCGAGGCATGCCCGCCGTCCCCGTCGGGCATGTACTTGCAGGGCCCGCCGGCGGTCGAGGTCGTCGTGGTCGGCGCGGCGCTGGTGGCCGGCGCCGAGGTCGATGGCGTGGCGCCGCTGCCACCGGACGCGTTGCTGCTGCCGCCGCACGCGGACAGCGCGAACGGCAGGACGACGAGGATCGGTACGACGGAGAGAGCACGCTTCAGCACGTCTTGGATCGTACGGTGCGCCCTGTCGGCGGCCGGCCGTAGGTTGTGCACATGGACCTCGGAATCCACTATGCGAACTTCACCCATCCCGAGTGGGAGACCCGCCTGGCCGAGAGGCTGACGCAGACGGCGACCGTTGCCGACGAGGGTGGGCTGGCCCTCTTCACGGTCATGGACCACTACTTCCAGATGATCCCGTTCGGCGGGCCGTTCGAGCCGATGCTCGAGGGCTACACGACGCTCGGCTACCTCGCGGCCGCGACCAAGCAGATCAACCTCGGCCTGCTCGTCACCGGCGTGACCTATCGCCATCCGGGCCTGCTGACCAAGGTCGTCACGACCCTCGACGTCCTGTCCGGCGGCCGGGCCTGGCTCGGCATCGGCGCCGCCTGGTACGACCGCGAGCACGAGGGCCTCGGCGTCCCGTTCCCGCCCACGGCCGAGCGGTTCGAGCGGCTCGAGGAGACGCTCCAGATCGCCCGCCAGATGTGGAGCGACGACGACGGGCCGTACGACGGCAAGCACTTCCACCTCGCCGAGACGATCAGCCTCCCGCAGCCCGTCCGCGGTCGCGTGCCGATCCTGATCGGCGGCGCGGGGGAGCGCAAGACGCTGCGCCTGGTCGCCCAGTACGCCGACGCCTGCAACCTCTTCGACGGCGACGGGGCCGACGGCGTACGCCACAAGCTCGAGGTCCTGCGCCGCCACTGCGACGACGTCGGCCGCGACTACGACGAGATCAAGAAGACCGTCCTCATCCATGGCGACCCGACGGCCGACGTCGACGCGTTCGTCGCCTCCATGGAGCAGTACGCCGCCCTCGGGATCTCGCTCGTCACGATGATGCCGCCGACCGACGATCCCGCCGCCTGGGCGACCGGGATGGCCGAGCAGGTCCGTCCACGACTGGAGCAGATCTCATGACGACGATTCCGGGTCGCGCCGCGACCGCACTCGTCGTGATCGACGTCCAGCGCGACGTGATGGCAGCGTCCGTCGGCTCCGAGGCCGTCATCGCGAACGTCGTGACCCTCGTCGACCGTGCCCACGCCGCCGGCACCCCGGTCCTGTGGGTGCAGCACTCCGACGACGGCCTGCCCCGCGACAGCGACGGCTGGCAGTACGTCGACGAGCTGGTCCCCGGCCCCGACGAGCCACTGGTCCACAAGACCTACGGTGACGCCTTCGAGGGCACCGACCTCGAGGCCCTGCTCGCGGAGCGCGGCATCGGCCACCTCGTCGTCGCCGGTGCCCAGACCGACATGTGCATCCGCTCCACGATCCACGGCGCCTTCACCCGCGGGTACGACGTCACCCTGGTCGGCGACGCGCACACCACCGAGGACATGCGCGAGTGGGGCGACTTCCCGCCGCCGGAGCAGGTCATCGCTCACCTCAACGCCATGTGGGACAACCAGCGTGCCCCGGGGCGCACGGCCGCCGTCGTACCCACCGCCGACGTGGAGCTCTGACCCGGGCCCGGGCCCGGCCCGAGCCCTGACGCCACGAAGGCCCGGCGGGGTCTCCGCCGGGCCTTCGTGATGTTCGTGCAGCAGCGACCTACTGGTTCGCCTGGAGGTCCAGGGAGAACTGCAGGTTGCCGGCCGAGTCGACCCCAGCGTCGAGGACCTTGTCGGTGAGCTGCTGGGAAGCGCTCTCGTCGAGGTAGACGGTCGCACCGTCCTGCTCGACCACCTGGTCCTCAGTGCGGGGCTCGTCCACAGTCGCCACGGCAAGGCCCTCGCTGGCCCCGTCGCTGCTGATCCGCAGTCCGTTGGTGCCCGGCTGGGCGGTCAGGGACTTGACGATCGTCGTTGCGTTGTCGGTCAGGGTGAGCATGATTCGCCTTCCGGGAGGTGGCTGGTCACCTCCACCAGACCACGATCGGCGGCCAGGTTCAAGGACGGCCGTGTCCTGGACGCCGTCAGCCCGCGAGCGAGGACAGCTGCTTCGACGGCACGCCGAGACCGGTGCAGGCGTCCCAGCCCGGCCCCGCGTCGTACGCGCCGTTGCTGCCGGTGGTGATGTCGCGGAGGGCCGGTGAGGGCTGGCCCGCGGTCACGCCGGCGTAGAGCCGGGTCTGGACCAGGCCGAGCGGCTTGCCGGCGAGCTGCGCGAGGCGGGCGGCGATGCCGGCCCACAGGGGCGCGACGGCGCTCGTGCCGCCGATGACCATGGCGCTG
Source organism: Nocardioidaceae bacterium (assembly GCA_009780515.1). GTDB lineage: Bacteria > Actinomycetota > Actinomycetes > Propionibacteriales > Nocardioidaceae > Nocardioides. The sequence goes on from WQZX01000044.1 coordinate 3,426, forward strand.
CCGTCGACGTACACCTGATAGCCGGTCTGCGGGTCGGCGACGGCGGCGACGTCCGGCACGCCACGGCCCGTGCCGGGGACGCCGGCGCTCGCCTGCCAGGAGGGTCGGGCGAAGACGTCGCTCACGCCACCACCGGTCGCACCGCCCTGGCCGCCGTCGTTCCACACTGTCTCGGTCACGGACGAGCCGGACACCTCGAGGTGGGTGCCGCCGCAGCCGAGCGCGTGCGGGCTCGAGGCGGGGAAGTCGGCGTGCTTGCCCGAGCCGCCCGAGGAGTCGGCCGAGCCGTTGTCGCCCGCCGCCACGGTCACGGTCACGCCGAGGGCGACGGCGTCAGCGATCGCGTTGTCCATGGCCGTGCGCGACTGGCCGGTCCACTGGTCCTCGCTCTGGCCCCAGCTGATGCTGATCGCCGTGGGTGCGGGGGAGGCGTGGGCCGCGGTCGAGATCGCGTCGACGAAGCCGGCGTCGGTGTTGGGGGCGAAGTAGACGACGATGTCGGACTTCGGGGCGATGGCACCCGCCACCTCGATGTCGAGCAGGACCTCGCCGTCGGCGCCGTTGGGGTCCTGGCCCGGCACGTTCTTGCCGCCGTCGACCCCCTGGGCGGTGACCTTGGGGCTGGTCAGCCCGAGACCGGAGAAGTAGTGGTCGAGGTCGGTCTGCGCGAACCCACCGCCCAGCTCGACGATGGCGATCGTCTCGCCGGTGCCGTCGGCGGCCGGGATGCCGTAGATGTCGGCCAGCTGCAGCGGGGTGAAGCTGCTGCTCGACGAGCTCGGCGAGGCGACGACGTGGCGGTGGGCTGCGACGTCGCGGTCGTCCAACCCGAGCACGGCGTCGACGCCGTCGAGCTCCTGGGGCAGGGAGAGGGATCCGCTGCGCATGCGGGTGTGGCCCGCGCCGCCCGGCCCGCCCTCGACGGCGTCGAGGCTGGTGCCGAACAGGCCCGTCATGGTGCGGGCGGGACCCTCGACGCGCAGCCGGCGCGAGGCGGCGTGCTCGTCGAGGATGCGGACGCCGGCGTCGGTCAGCGCGGTGCGGATGCGGTCGAGGTCGGCCGGGTCGGCGCCGTACTGCTCGCCGAGCTCGGCCGACGTGAGCGGCGAGTCGACGCTGTCGAGGGCGCGGCGCCGACGGAGCACGAGGGTCGCCTGGACGAGGGTGTCGTCGGGGACGGGATGGAGCGCGGTGCCGATCGCGTCGCGCTCGCTGCCTGGGATGATCTGCCGAGAATCAGTCATGCCTCCAGTTGTACATCGGTGCGGCGACGTACGGGTTATGTGAATACATTCACAAGCACGGGATTCCGGGCCGAGGGCGGCGTAACTTCGACAGCGTGATCGGCCTGGTTGCCCAAGCAGGACCCGCGGGCCTGCTGCCCGCCCGGGAGCAGATGGCGCTGTCGCTGGGATGGCACATCATCCTGGCGGCGTTCGGCGTCGCCTTCCCGGCGATGATCTTCGCGATGCACCTGAGGGGAGTGCGCCGCGACGACGCAGTCGCCCTCGGCCTGGCCAAGCGGTGGGGCAAGGTGGCCGCGGTGCTGTTCGCGATCGGTGCGGTCTCCGGCACGGTTCTCAGCTTCGAGATGGGCGTCCTGTGGCCCGGCATGATGGGCAAGTACGGCGACGTCCTCGGCCTGCCCTTCGCGTTCGAGGGGCTGGCCTTCTTCCTGGAGGCGATCTTCCTCGGCATCTACCTCTACGGGTGGGGGAGGATGCCACCCCGGCGGCACGTCTGGATGGTCCTGCCGATGGCCCTGATGGGCATCGTCGGCGCCTACTGCGTGCTCGCCGTCAACGCCTGGATGAACGTCCCGAGCGGCTTCCGGCTCGACCACGGCAAGGTGGTCGACGTCAACCCGTGGCGGGTGCTGTTCAACACCCACGCCTTCCTGCAGTTCGCGCACATGTGGCTGGGTGCCTACATGATCACGGGCTTCACGATCGCCGGCGTGTACGCCGTCGGCATGCTCCGCGGCCGGCGCGACGAGCACCACCGGCTGGGGTTCGCCGTACCGTTCGTCTTCGCCTCGATCGCGGCGGTGATCCAGCCCTTCATGGGCCACGTCCTGGGCATGGGGATGGCGGGGCGGCAGCCGTCGAAGCTGGCCGCCCTGGAGATGGAGACGACGCACGAGAGCCCCTCGCCGCTGCACATCGGCGGCTTCCTGGTCAACGGGCACATCCGCGACTCGATCAGCATCCCCGACATCGGCTCGCTGCTGGCGATGAACTCGACGAAGGCCGTGCCCGACCTCGCGCACATCCCCGTCAAGGACCAGCCGCCGATCACCATGACCCACTGGGCGTTCCAGTCGATGGTCGGGATCGGCTCCCTGCTGATGCTCGCGGTGCTCTGGTACTGGCTCCAGCGGCGGCGCGGCAAGGACCTCACCGACCGCCGCTGGTTCCTGTGGTTCGTCGCAGCGGCGGGGCCGCTGTCGGTGATCGCGCTCGAGTGCGGATGGATCGCCACCGAGGTCGGCCGCCAGCCGTGGATCGTGTACGGCGTCCTCCGCACGGCCGACGCGGTCGGCGACTACACCGGCCGCCTCTGGATCCTGTACGGCGCCAGCCTCGTCCTCTACACGAGCATGACCGTCGGCGCGGTGGTAGTGCTCCGCTCGATGGCGCGACGGTGGCGGGCGGGGGAGAGCGAGCTGCCGAGCCCGTACGGCCCGGAGGAGCTCGACTCGTCGGCTGCGACGGCGGCGGGGGAGGGCCGATGAGCCTCGAGGTCGTCGTCGCGGCGGCGCTGTTCGTCGGCGTGCTCGCCTATGCGGTGCTGGCAGGAGCGGACTTCGGATCGGGCTTCTACGACCTGATCGCCGGCGGGACGCGCAAGGGCGCGGAGATGCGGACGCTCGTCGACCACAGCATCGGTCCGGTCTGGGAGGCCAACCACGTCTGGCTGATCTACGTGCTGGTCGTGTGGTGGACCGGGTTCCCGTCGTCGTTCGCCCCTGCGATGAGCACCCTGGTGCTGCCGCTGCTGCTCGCCCTGCTCGGGATCGTGCTGCGCGGCGCGGCGTTCGCCTTCCGGAAGTACTCCGGCTCGTTGGCGCAGGCGCGCCTGTTCGGCATCGTCTTCGCGAGCTCCTCGGTGCTGACGCCGTTCTTCCTCGGGGCGGTCGCGGGCGGCATCGCGTCGGGTCGCGTGCCGGCGACCGGGCACGGCGACCTGTGGACCTCCTGGATCAACCCGACCTCGATCTTCGGCGGCGTCATCGCCGTCGGCACGTGCGCGTTCCTGGCGGGAACGTTCCTCGCGGCCGACGCCGTGCGCTCCGGGCACGCTCACCTCGCCGACCAGCTGCGGATCCGCACGCTGTCGGTCGGCATCGTCACGGGCCTCGTCGTCTTCGCCGCGCTGGTGCCGCTGCAGGACGACGCGCCGACGCTCAGCCACGGTCTCGAGCACCGGGCGGCGCCGCTGGTGGTGGCATCCGCGATCGCCGGAGCGGCGACGCTGGTGCTGATCTGGCTGCGTCGCTTCGCCTGGGCGAGGCTGACGGCGGTCGTCGCGGTCGCGGCGGTCGTCTCGGGCTGGGGGATGGGGCAGTACCCCTGGATGCTCGTCGACCAGGTGACGATCACCGAGGCCGCGGGCGCACGCGCCACGCTGCAGGGTCTGCTCGTCGCGGTGGCGCTGGCCGCCGTGCTGGTGGGGCCGGCGCTGTTCTACCTCTTCCGGCTGACGCAGTCGGAGGAGTGGTCGCACGACGACTGACCGGCTGTCGGTGGCGGGCGGCACAATCGCGTCGTGACCGACCGGCCGGATGTGCCCGACACATGGGTGGTGCGCCTGCGCGACCTGCTGGAGGCGCTGCCCGAGTGCCGGACGGAGGATGCCTGGACGGGTGTCCGCTGGCGCGTCGGGTCTGCGACCGTCGCGCACGTCTTCGGGGGAGAGGACCAGCTGTTCCGGATCGTGTTCCGCGCCGAGCCCGGTGAGGTCCTGGCGTTCGAGCACCTCGGGTCGCCGTACTTCAAGGTCGAGTGGGGCACCAACGTCGTCGGGCTGCTTCTCGACGACGCCACCGACTGGGACGAGCTGGCCGAGCTGCTCACCGACTCGTACTGCCTGCAGGCGCCGGAACGGTTGACGGTCCGGGTCGACCGTCCCGATGTTCGGTGACGGTCAGTGGACGGTGCGCCGCGGCGGGGGAGCGGCCCCGCTCCCGGCGGACCAGGCGCCGTCGAGGTTCATGCTCCAGGAGATGCGCGGCGTGATGCGGAGGATCTCGTCGCCGTCGCGCTCGACGAGCGCGGCGTCGCCGTACACGCGCAGCGAGCGGGGCGTCCACGGATCGGTGCTGACCATGTCGTCGATGACGAACGCGATCCTGTCGTTGCCCGCCCTGACGTTGCGCGCGCGTCGGGTGTTCGTGGGGTTGTAGCCGCCGACGTAGAACTGCTCGCCGTCCAGCTCGAACCCGACGGGTACGACGTCGGGCTGCCCGTCGTCCGAGACCGTCGCCACGCGCATGAGGCGCTGTGAGCGGATGTAGGCGATCTCCTCGTCGGTGAATGACATCGGTCCTCCTCGCAGAGGTGGTCGGTCGCTGTTCCCCAGGCTAGCCCGATCACTGGACGTCCGCCTCGAGCAGTGCGATCGTCGGTGACAGGGGACACAGCGAGGAGCCCGACATGGCGAGCGTCAGCGTGCGCTACATCGTCCACGACGTGGATGCGGCGATCGACTTCTACCGCACGCACCTCGGGTTCGAGGAGGTCATGCATCCGGCGCCGGCGTTCGCGATGCTGGACCGGGCGGGCCTCCGGCTGCTGCTCAGCGCGCCCGGTGGCGGCCCGGGTGGCGGGCAGGCAATGCCGGACGGCTCGCTGCCGGAGCCGGGTGGTTGGAACCGGTTCGCGGTCGAGGTGGACGACGTCGATGCCATGACCGCAAGGCTGCGCGCCGCAGGCGTGACGTTCCGCAGCGACGTGGTCACCGGGGTGGGTGGCAAGCAGGTGGTGCTGGACGATCCGTCGGGCAATCCGGTCGAGCTGTTCGAGCCGACGCGCCCCGAGGCGCGCCTGGACGCCGACGCGTAGTCCTCAGTCCTCAGTCCTCAGTCCGGGGTGCCGTGCCTGAGCCAGGTGATGTCTGAGAGCGACCGTCGCTCACGGCTCGTGCCGGCGCTGACGTGCGTCTCGACCGGCCCGACGGGTACGCCGACGGCCGCCATGCTCGTGACCTCCCAGTGGTCCGGCACGGCGAGCTCCTGCGCCAGGCCCGCGCGGTCGAATGCCCGGAACTGGTGCACGGCGAGGCCGAGCGCGTGCGCCTGGAAGGTCAGGTGGGCGACCGCCTGGCCGAGGTCGTAGTGCGCGAACTCGGAGTACTCCAGATCGGTTCCCTCGACGCAGCGCTGGGAGAGGTTGGCGAGGAGGACGCTCGCCGACGGAGCCCATCTGCGCGTGCTCGGCGCGAGGTGGCGCACCAACCGCTCGTGCACGTCGTCGCCCCGCCGGCCGACGACGAACGCCCAGGGCTGGGAGTTGCCCGCGGACGGCGCCCGGCGTGCGGCGTCCAGCAGTGCGTCGACGTACTCGTCGGTGATCTGGTGCGTGTCGTCGTACCGGATCGGGCTGAAGCGCTCCACGGCGAACGGGGTCAGCGGTGTCGTGTCCTCCACGCCCACAGACAACCGACCTGGCCCCGGTTCTATTGCGGCCCGTCTCCGCAGATTCCGCGCCGCCGGCCGGACGTGCGCGGTTACAGTGCCTCGTGGCGACGGACAGGTACGGCGGCGGATCGCGCCAGGGCGGCTCCTTCGAGATGGTCATCGAGGTCGCCTGCTTCGTCACGATCGCGCTGTACGGCGTGCTGGTGCTCGTGATCGCGTTGGCGTCCTTGAACCCGTACACCGCACCCGTCGGCATCGGCCTGGTGCTCGTCGCGGGGACGATCTGGAGGGTCCCGGAGACCCGGCCCCTCGGCATCGTCATCGGGCTCGCGCTCTGCGCGTTCGCCGCGCTCGGCGGTCCGCCCGTCACCTGGCTCTGGCCCCTGGTGCTGCTGGCCGTGTTCGTGCTGAGCGGCCTGGCCCGCATCAAGAGCCGGTAGCCGGTCGGATGCGTGCTGACGACTGCGCCTCGGGGAGGGGTCACAGCCCCTCTCAGGAGGGCCTCCTGTGTTCTAGATGACATAATGTCACTTATCGGCGATTCGAGCTCGACGACGTCGCCGCCGAGCTCGGCCGCGGCCGCCAGGTCCTCATCGGTGGCCTCGGCGTCGAGACCGACCGCGGCCCGCAAGCCGCGGGACCACACCAGCTGTCGTTTCCCTTTCGACGCTTGTTCCCATTCACGCCAGAACGCGAGTGCAGTGCGGTGTGCTTTCACGCGTGCAGCGTCAACCAATTCACCGGTCGATTTGACGACCCACTCGTTAGGCGCAATCTCGGCCAGGTCGCCGGATTCAGCAACCACTTGCGCCAATATCTGGAATGGTGTCTTTCCCTTACCGGCCGTTTTGCGGTGCGAACTCGTGACCTCGAAAGCGGCCGCACGTGCCGAAGTCGCTTTCACACCGCCAGGGCGATATGCATTCTTTGCGAAATACTCGCTGACAATCTCGGCGTCGGTGACCAGGCGTACGTCCACACCCACCGAAGATCCACGGACCCGACGTGCAGCCCGAAGGCCGACCTTGCCGAGTTGATCGGACCAGGCGCCGAACAGCTCGCCCTCCAGCTGGTCGCGCCGCTCACGCGGCCAGTCGTCGGCCGCACCGCCGACGAAAAGCAGCACGTGATAGTGCGGGTGCCAGCCGTTGGCGCCGTGCGTGACCTCCAGGAGCCGGACGTAGTGCCGGATGCCGTACGTCGCGCGGAGCCCGTCTGCGCGTTTGCCGCCGCGCCAGGCGACGGACTGGACCAAGCGCCGCCAGGCGCCACCGATCTGATCGAGCAGGCCCGCCAGCTGTGTGCCGTGCCGGTGCTGCGCCGTGAGCGTCGCCAGGAGCACGGTGCCACCTTGGCCGCGCCAGTGCTCGATCGCTGTCTCGATCTCGGCCTGGCGGCCGTGGTTGATCTTCTCCGAGCACACCGGGCAGGCCCACACCGAACCGCAGGTCTGGACACCGGCGATGCCGGCGCGGGCGCCGGGCTGGCCGGGTGTGCCGCGGAGACGGAACTCCAGGCCCTGGCCGTTGCTGAACCGCATACAGGCCCGGACCCTGTCGAGCCCGGAGGCCGACCAGAGGGTGCGCAATGCGTTGTCGCGGCCACGGACGCCGTCCCAGTAGCGTGCCGTCCACCCGTGCAGCCTCAGCGGCCACATGGGCGTCTGTGACGGTTCCTGGCTGCTGTATGGTGGTCATCGACGCAGTCGCCCTAACGGTTGTGTCCAAGCCCCCGGAGCCGCACAGCTCGCGGGGGCCATCTTTTGTTGACGGCGACTCTGTTGCTTCCCGAGCCGCTCCGGTCGCCGCGTCTGTGACGCGGCCCACGGAGTGAGCCTAGCCGTCGAGCAGGTTCAGGGCCGGTAGTGGCACCGTCACCGGCAGTTCGGTCGTGTCGTAGCCGGGTGCGTCGACGCCGAGAGCCGGGGACCGCCGGGGCCGCGGTATCCCCGCTGCGCGGGGCCCCTCCGCTGCCCCGGCGGATGCCCGGCCGTCGCCGCACGAGCAGGCCGGGGCGCGACGCCGTCCGCCGCACCGGTAGCAGGTTCCGCCCTCGGTCACTGTCCCGATCGACAACACGGCGTCGTAGGTGTCGTAGGCGTCGAACACGCCGAGGTTGGGCAGCCACAGCAACTGCTTGCACAACGCGTTGAGCTGCTCGCGCTTCCCGGCGGTGAAGTCTTCGAACAGCTGCGCGTCAAAGGTGCGGACGTTGCTCATACGTCGGCGATGCCAGAGCCGCTCAGGCTCGCCCTCAGCGGCCTGGACCTTCACCGGGAAATGGCCCGTGCAGTACGTCACCGCCTGGGAGCACTCCCGGATGATCACGTCGGAGCGCTTCCAGGCCGGGGCCGACCAGCGGACCACCACGTCCCGGCGTCTCATCTGCACGAGAGCGTTGGCGACCGGTGCGGGCATCGAGTGCGACTCACGCGACGAGGCGACACCCGTCACCTCATCCATCAGCACGTCGCAATGCTCGGCCTCGAGCAGCTGGCCCCAGTCCGTAAACGGGACCCACAGCGGATGCGCGGCCCGATGCTGCACCGGGACAGGCCGGCCGTCAGGCTCGAACTCGCCGGCCACGTCGGCGTGCTCCGGATGCGTGCACGCCGCATCGTCACAGGGCCGGGGATTGTCATAGTCGAGGATGCGGACCGTGGACAGCACCGGCCGGCCGACAGCGAGGCTGGGCAGGGTGTCCCACACCATCGTGGCGGACTTCCCGGACCCGTTGGGGCCCACGTAGCCATGGATCGGCCAGGCCCGGCGGGCGGCTCGTTTCTTGGGGTCGGCGAACACGATCAGCCGGCCCGGTGAGCAGAGCGCTCGGCTGCACGGGCAGCGAGACGCTGGCCGAACTCGCCGCGCACCAAGCGGATGATCCACCTGGCCGTGACGACCGCTCCGCAGCCGAAGCACCACAGCGACACCAGGCCGAACAGCATCGAGAACAGCATCTACAACACCTCCGTCTTTCGTTTCCCGACCGACCGTTCCGGCCGGGCGACCATGTACGTCGGCTTGTCCGAGTTCCGGCCCGCCAGCGTCGAATGCCGACGCCACCGGAAGACCGCCATACCGACCAAGACGACGACCACAACCCCGATCACCATGACGCCACCTGACGCAGGGCGTCCTCACGGCCGATCCGGTAGCCACGCAGATATCCCGCGATCGAGCCGACCACGGTGCCGACGCAGTAGCTAGCCGCCATCAGCAGCGGAAGATCCCACCAGCCCATCGCTCCACTCCCCTTCCCGCTCAAGCAGACCCGCCGTCGTGGCGGCCGCAAAGTCCTCAACGCACGCCTCCGCAACGGAGTCGAGCCATGCCCTGATCCGGCCCAGGCCGACCCAGGCGCAGCGGATGCCGACAGCGACACCGAACAGCCATGCCGCGAGCAGCAGCTCCAGGCCGACCACCGGTTCGGGTTGCATCATGCGTTCCTGTTTGTGATCGCCGAGTAGGCCTGGCGGGCGAACGAGATCATCGCCGCCGTTGCCCAGATCGCGCACACGTCCTGTGCCACCCCGACCGCTTCCGTGATCGGAATCCACGTCTCCAGGCCCGCCGCCTTGCCGAATGTCGACTGGACCAGCGGGGCCGCGCCCGTCACCCAGCCCGGCACCGACGGCACCATGTCGAACAGCCAGCCCAGCAGCGTCGAGAACGCTCCCGTGATCGCGTGCAGCAGTCCCCCGGTCAACATCAGCGCTTACCGTCGCCGTCATCGGAGCCGCCGCCCAGGCTCGGCAGGCTGATCCCGAACGACCACAGCACCAGCCGCGCCGAAATCCACACACCCGACACGTACACGCCCACGAGCAGCACCTGATGCGCGTCCCCGGCAGCGGTCGCGGTGGGTCCCGAGCAGGCGTCGAACGGGTACGCACTCGTGAACGTCGGCACGTGCAGCGACGACAGATCCAACTTCGGACCCTTGCAGTCTCCCGCCGACGCATTGACCTTCATGCTCGAAGTGGCCGTCGTGATCCAGTCGTGCAGCGCCGACGCCGAAAACAGCGCGACGATGGCGCGCCAGTTGTAATCGATCGAATCCGGATTCGAAGGGTCAGACGGCGGGACCACCACGCTCGACGCCTGATTCTGCAACTCGTCGGCAATCTCGCTCAACAACGTGGTGGTCTTCTCGCCGAGCTGCACCAACTGGCACAACGCGCCCGTTGTCCACGTCGAGGGGTCATCCGCCACGAACTTGCACTTGCCTGTGGCGCTATCAGCGCCGGGCACTCCCCCGGAGTTGTCCGACCCGTCCGTCGCCGGCGTCTGCTGGCAGATCGCTCCTGCGGCAACGTTGTCGCACTGGCCGTTCTCGTTAACGACGATGGTCGGCTCGGTAGTCGAGCAGGTCGCGGGATCGCACACCTGCCCGCTAGGCGGCGTCGCCGCTGACTGATAGGGCAGCGGCGGGTGGGAAGTGTCGTAGCTCGCGACAGCTGCACCGCCCCACGCGAACAAGCACTTGCTGGGCAAATTCACGCCCACCATCCGAAGAGTCGACCCCGAGCCCAACTGCGCGTCTGTCGGCAACGTCGCCGGGTAGCCAGACGTCGACGGCGTCAACCCCACCGAGTCGTTTGCATACCAATACTCGCCAACCGCCCGGTACTGCCAGTCCAAAGGCACAGACCCAAGCGCCCCCGTGTGAACCGGCCCGTCGACCTTCAACGACCGCACGTCCTGATAAGCCTGCGGCGCAACCTGATCACGAAACGTCGTGGTCTCTGCCGCCGCCGGATGACCAGAGCCCCACAGCCACGCGTACTGATCCCCCGAAGGCTCGTACGTCGTCACTGCGCCCATCGTCAGCACGTAACCGTACGGATTAACCGTGTAACCGCCCATCTGCGCAGTCGGAGGCTTAGACGCCCACTGAATGCCTAACGTCACCTGCGACTGCCACACCCAACCACCCGTAACCGCGACCGGGGTCGGCGTCGTCACCCACGGCTCAAGTGCCGTGAAAGCCGCACAGCCCGCCTGGCCGCTGGCTTGATAGGCCACCGCGGCGCCGTCGACCGCCGGCGGGGCACCGAGCGGAAAAGTGTTGCAACCCCTGTAATGCAGCGCACCTACGGGAATCAGCTTGAAGCTGAAGCACATGTCTGTGACGGGTCCACAGGACTGATCATAATCCGTGAAATCGATGGTGCCGCTGGACGAGTGCGGCACCTGGTGCTCTTCGGACTGCCCGATATCGTCGGCGTTTACGACGCCGTTCGAGCACGAGGCGCCCGACAACGCCACGTTGTCGTCGGAGTTGAAGGGGCCGATATCGACGGCGAGGCCGTTCCCGCAGGACATCGTGACCACCGCGACCGGCGAACCGCCCGCGAGCGGAACCCGCCAATAGCCGGAGTAGTCGCAGCGCATCCACTCCTGAAGCGCGCTTGCGCCGTCGTTAACCGCGCCGCCCATCGTCCGTGTGTCAATGAAGCCTTGAGCAACGTTGCTGTAGGCATACTGCGGCGACTGTGCTGCGGCGGCCGGCGCCGCGCCGATGGCTTCGATCGTGAGCAAAGAGCAGACAACCAGCAGGGCGACGACGGACAATCGCCGCATGACACCCCTACTTGAGCAACCTGGCGGCTGGGAACTCGACCTGATCGCGCTGCTCATCGTCACTATCCCTGCCTTCCTGATTCTCCGACCGTGGTTGCGGGCTCGTGCCCGTTCTGACGAGCGCACTTCGGGCGCGTCCTCAGACCCCCGATCCAAGGACGCGCCCGAGCGCTAACCGCTGCTGAGTGCCCTCGGCACTCAGATGAACTTCTTGACCAGCGACCAGCCCTTGCGCACAGCGAGGAGCACGGCGCCGATGCCGAGGCCGACGCCAGCCACGCCGAGGAGGTCGCTCTGCAGCGAGCTGGTCGCCGCGGTGACCGCCGCCGTTGCGGTATCCGTCATCCCATTCACCCCCTTCCCCTCGTCAGAGCCGCTAGCAGCCCGAGGGCCACACCGGCAACCAGCCCGCAGAGCACGAACTCCACGGAAGTCATCAGGCACGCCCGATCAGATGCGCCACAAGCTGCCAGCAGCGCACGAACGCGAGCGCCGAGCAGAACAGCTCCACCACGGGGATCACCGGACGATCCCGACGAACAGCACCGCCGACAGGAACAGGCACACCAGCAGCGCCGCCATCCGCAGCACCTCGTCGGTCGTCACCGCAGCACCCCAACGATCACGAACACGGCACCGACCCCCCACATAGCCAGGACCACTCCGGCAACGATCGCCACCGCCTTGTCAGTCGTCATTGGTGCCACCCCACGTCGACACGAGCAGCGCCGCCAGGCACATCACGCTGATCCCGGCCGCGCACAGCATCCATGCCTCCGTCTCCACCGGCAGCGACACATGCACCGGGTCCGCTTCTGTACCCGCGGGACCCGACGGCGCTTCCGTGACCGTTTCCGTTGCTGTGGCGATTTCCGTGACCGTCTCCGTCGCCGTTTCCGTTGGCGTTTCCGTGACCGTCTCCGTTGCCGTGGCGGTTTCCGTTGCCGTGGCCGGCGGCTGCTGCGGGCCGCTCGTGTCCGACGGGGTCGCCGTAGGCGCGTCCGAAGACGCCGAGCGCAACAGCGACGCCCCATGCCATGGTGACAATCGCACCGAGTGCCCAGGCGTGACGCCAGCGGACCAGCCTTCCGAGGGCACTAGCAGCACGACCAGCACCGAGAAGACGACGCAGCACAGTAGCGAGATCCACCGTCTCACACTCCGCACGGGTGGGAGTCCGATGCGACCTGGACGCGGGCGAAGTGCAGCGGCATGTCCGAGACGTAGCCGTAGCGGGACACCAGCTCGTCGCGGACCGCGTCGGCGTTCTCGACCAGGCATCGGTGCAGGACCGGGGTCACGGCGTGCCCGCGCAGCACCATCATGTGCTCCACGATCGCCACCGCGCGGCGTTCCTCGGCCGCCTGCCGGACTGTGGCGCTGTGTTCGATCGGCATCATCATCGGGCTGCCCTGCTACTTGCCGGCGGTCGCGGCAAGGGCCCGCTCCAGGCTGTCGTTGCGCTTGAGGCCGATGTACTTGCCGTACCTGACCTCGACGTCGATCGCGACCTGCTCGCCGCGCTCGGGCAGCGGGCCCGCGAAATTCTCCACCCGAACCGGCAGCGTCGCGAGGCCGTCGAGGACCACGATCTCCTTCACGTGCCACGGGTTGCCGTTGTCAAGGGTGCCCTCACGCTCCTGTACGCCGAGCATGGTGCCGGTGATGATGAAACCCATTGTCTACCCCTTAGGTAGTGTTCGCCGCCGCTGTCCGGTCGGCTCGTAGGCACACCATGCGGACCCGAGACCGACCCTGGCTAGGCGAATGTGACGCAACGTCACATAGATGACCCATCGGGACTAGACACACCGGGACCCGAACGGACTACCCGGGACCCCGACCTGTCGCCGTGCACCGCGAGATAACAGGCCAACGCCAGGTCGAAAACCGGCCGTTCCTGTGGTCGCGCACAACAGTATTCGCAACCTGACCAAGAGCCGCCCTCCGGGCGGCTGCGGGGTTGCGCCGCGGCCGGGCATCTGGCGCCACCGCCGCAGCCGGCCGGCGGGTGCGCGGCCGGCAGCCTGCCAGTCCGGTGCTCGTGGGGCCGGTTGCGGGGTGGGGTACGGCCGTCTGTCCGCCCGCGTCAAGGGCACGCGCCCACGCCAGCGTGTAGCCACCAGCCCCGGGAGTCGCCTCCCGCGGGGTCGGGTGCGGCTATTTCGGGCCCTGCTGATGCGCTCTACGGCCCTTGACCCGGACGGCCAGCCGACGCGTGGGGCAACTCCTGACGGAGTACCGGCGCGGCCCTCGGGGGCCACACCAGCACCCCGAGCAGGACCAATCCCCGAAGGAGCAACCGTCATGAGCCACTACGACAACCAGCTGCCGTTCTCCCCGCTGACCGACACCGCACTCCTGGACTACACGCTGCGCAAATGGGCGGTCAGCGGCGCCACCGGCTTCCCCGACGGCGACCACCGCTACCTGCACGCGGAGCAGGCCCTCCGCCAGCGCCTGACCGGCAGCAAGCTCACGCCGAACACGAGCGGCGTCCACAACATGAACATCGGCCACGCGTCGTGACGGCCTTCGCGGCCGAGCGACCGGGCAGCCAGTACAGCTACGTGTACGACACGCGGTACCCGGACAAGCTCGTGTGCTGCACCGCGCGGTGCGACATCGACGGGTGCGGATGGTCCTCGACCCATACGACCCGCGGGCGTGCGCTCCGGGCCGCAAAGACGCACCGGACCGCGCACCGGCAGTCGATCCTCGGCGGGCCCCAGCTGACGATCTTCGACGCGCTACGCGAGGAACGGTCGTGACGGGCCGGCGGCCGCGGCCCGACCCGCAGGACTACCGCTTCGCACGGCACGCCCTCGGACGTGCGGCCGCACTCGCCGCAGCGTGCACCACCGGGCCCCGGAACCCGCTGCGGGACCTCGACACCATCGCACAAGTGCGTTGGTGGCTGGAGGACGCCGAGAACAAGCTCATCGACCAGGCCCGGTCCCGCGGCGAGACGTGGGACGCGATCGCGTCCCGAACGAAGCGGTCCCGGGAGACCGAGTACCGGCGTTGGCGTCGCCGGGTCGCCTACGAGCAGCTCGATCCGTTCGATCGTTGGGTAGACCGGCACACCGGCAGGTTGCCGGCGCCAGCGCGTGAGCAGCTGCGCGCGATGATGTCCGGGCCGTGGTCAGCCGGCGGGCCCGGTGCGTGACGCTGCGTCACGTTTGACCCCGGCGACGATGAGCCGCGTCATCAGGGCACGGAGTGCCTCGGGGCCCTCCGTGACCAGCACGTACAGGCAGTCGACGCGGCCACGCAGGACATAACTTGCTGCTTTGTCACTTATCGGCGATTGGCTGAGATCGGAAACGGTTTCCCGTTCATACCGGGAGGCGATGCGGCGTACGGGCCCGTTTCCCGAATGTCCGGTCACGCATCGTCTGGGTGAGGAATCCTGCTCTGCGTGAGCGATGAGTGTGATCACGATGCGATCTTCGCGGGGCTTCGCAGGCGGTCGGAGGCGAGTCGAGAGCAGGCGATCGACGACGCCGTGCGCGACGAGCATGCTGACGCGATCCTGTCCCGGATGCTCGACGAGACCGCCGACCGACGCTGGGAGAAGGTCGTGATCGCCGCGTCCCTCGGTACCGTTGACGGTGATGCGGGCGATGCTGCGCTACGCCGCGCCCTCGAGGCCTCAGGACCGGGCACGAGCGATCTGCGGTGCGCATCGGTGTACGCACTCGCGAGGCGGTGTGGCGCCGACGCTCACGAGGACTTCGTGAAGGCCCTGTCCTCGAACGACGCGGGAACTCGTCACTACGCTCTCAGCGCCCTGGCTGCCTGCGGCCGCGACGGCGTCTGGGACGAGGTGGCTGCTCGGCTCCTGGGCACGATGAAACGCCGCCAGCGCCGAGACAGCATCCCGCCCCACGCGATGGTGATGCTCAGCTACCTCCTTCGCCACGCCGGATCCGAGCCCGGCAGGCTCCCCGCATTGGTCAGCCTCCTGCGCAAGCATTGGGACGGACTCGATCCGCAGGGAAGCATCGGCTCCCCGACCGCGAGTTGGATGGCCGCGAACTGGTCGGCGGCCGCTCCGGGTGGGCCGCCCGCCGACGAGGTCGGCGCCCCGGAGCCCGCCGCCGTCGAGGCGTGGCTGAGAAGCTCTCCGTTCCTGTCGGAGCTCGTGCGATAGACCCGGCAGGGCTGCTCGCCGTCTGAGACACGCGGCCGAGGGCCGCTGCGTGCGCCGCCCGAGCGTTCAGAATCGTGCGGGTGAAGCTCAAGCTCGATCTGCACGACATCTACAACCGTGGCGACCAGATCGAGCGCGCGCTGCAGGACATCATCGACGAGGCGGTCGCCAAGAAGGCGCCCCTGGTCGAGATCATCCCCGGCAAGGGCTCGGGCCAGCTGAAGAAGCGCGTCCTGCGGTTCCTGGACCGCAAGGACGTCAAGGCGCTCTACCACCGGGTCGAGAAGGACTCGAACAACTTCGGGCGCGTCTTCGTGCACTTCCGGTGGCGCTGACGAACACGCACTGGTTGACATAATGAGCGGCCTCCTCCCGTGTCGGTGCCAATCCCTAGCCTGTCCGCATGGCAACAGCGCGAGGCACGTTCGACGTGCGTATCGAGCCGGTCACCCACGACCAGGCGGGCATCGGCCGGATGAGCATCGCCAAGACGTGGCACGGCGACCTCGACGGCGAGGGCGTCGGGACGATGCTGTCGGCGGGCGATCCCACGTCGGGTGCGGCCGGCTACGTCGCGGTCGAGACCGTGGAGGGCGGCCTCGGCGGGCGACACGGATCCTTCGCCTTCCAGCAGCTCGGCGTCATGTACGACGGCACCCAGGAGCTGCGCTACCAGGTCGTGCCGGGCTCCGGCGCAGGCGAGCTCACCGGCATCACCGGCACCCTCGAGCTTGAGATCGTCGGGGGCGAGCATCGCTACGTGCTCACCTACTCGCTCGACTGCTGACACGACCTCTTCCGCGCGCCGGGTGCCAGATGTGAGCTCCGCCCCTGGCTCCCCCAGCCCGCTCGAGTCGCTACGTTGGGCGTCGTGACTGAATCCGGACGGGTCGTCCTGCGGACCGACGACCTCACCACCGCGTCGTACCCGCTGCTCACCTCGCTGGTCGTGCCGCGGCCGATCGCGTGGGTGAGCTCGGTGAGTGCCGACGGCATCGGCAACCTCGCCCCGCACTCGTTCTTCACCGTCGTCTCGACGCGTCCGCCGATGGTGGCGTTCACGTCGGTGGGCTCGAAGGACACGCTGGCGAACGTCGAGGCGACCGGGGAGTTCGTCGTCAACCTGGCCAGCGCTCCCCTGCTCGACCAGGTCAACCTCTCCAGCGCGCCGTACGACGAGGACACCGACGAGGCGGTCGCCCTCGACATCGCCATGGCGCCCAGCGCGCTCGTGCTGCCGCCGAGGGTCGCCGCCTCCCCCGCCGCCATCGAGTGCCGGCTGCACCAGACGCTCCCGCTCGGCGACTCCGTGGTGGTGATCGGCGAGGTCGTGGCCTTCAGCGTCGACGAGACCGCGATGGTCGACGGTCACCCCGACATGAGCCACCTCCAGCCGCTCTCCCGCCTCGGCGGCGACGAGTGGGGGCATCCCCCGGCCGTGTTCCACCTGACCCGGCCCACGTCGGTGTGACGCGTCTCCCTTTGGGCGCCGCCCGCCGCCTCGTCAGACTGGTCCGATGCTCCACCGCCACCCGTTCCTGAGCCTGGTCACCGGCGCGTACCTCGCGTTCGTCGCCTGGCTGACGCTGACGCCCCAGTCGGTGTCGGTCGGCCACGTGCAGGTCTTCCTGCGGCTCCTGGACGCGCTCCACCGTCACGGGTACGCCGAGTCGATCAGCGACACGAGGCTGGAGTTCCTCGCCAACATCGGGCTGTTCGTGCCCATCGGCATGTTCCTGCTGCTCCTGTTCGGAGCGGGCGGGTGGTGGCTGGCCGCGCTCGCGTCCTTCGCGATGACGTGCGGCATCGAGTACGCCCAGCACTACATCCCCGGTCGGGTCCCGGACGGCCGCGACCTGGTCGCCAACGGCCTCGGCGCGCTGATCGGGGTCGCGATAGCGCTGGTCCTCACGCTGCCCGCAACGTTGCGCCGGCGCCGTCAACGCCGGCTGCGCATGACGCCGGCCTGAGAATCGGGACACAGGCCCGGGTCGGAACGCCCTGCGGGTGCGCCGGCTGGCCTATCCTGACGTGCCATGACGGCAGGCAACCACGCGCAGGGCGTCAGCCGGCTGCTCGAGGCGATCCAGGAGCTCTCCCTCGCCGAGGAGCTGGCCGAGGTCCAGCGCGTCGCGCGTACGGCGGCGCGCGACCTGGCCGGCTGTGACGGCGCCACGGTGGTCCTGCGCGACGGCGACCTCTGCTACTACGTCGACGAGGACGCCATCGGCCCGCTGTGGAAGGGCCGCCGCTTCCCGATGTCGTCCTGCATCAGCGGCTGGGCGATGCTCAACCGGCAGCACGTCGTGATTCCGGACATCTACCTCGACGACCGGATCCCGCACGACGCCTACCGGCCCACGTTCGTCAAGAGCCTGCTGACGGCACCGATCCGGACGATGGCCCCGATCGGTGCGATCGGTGCCTACTGGGCGGACCACCACGAGGCCTCCGAGGACGAGGTCAACCTGATCAAGGCGCTCGCCGACGCCACGTCGATGGCGCTGGCCAAGGTCTCGGTGCACGAGGAGCTCGCTCGCGAGGTCCGGCTGGCCGAGCAGGCCCAGCGGCTCTCCACCACCGACGACCTGACCGGCCTGCTCAACCGGCGCGGCTTCCATGCCGCCGTGGCCGAGACGCTGGCTGCGCGGCCCGGCGTCCCTTCCGCCGTCGCGTTCCTGGACATCAACGGTCTCAAGGCCGTCAACGACGCCGACGGGCACAGCGCCGGTGACGACCTCATCCGATCCGTCGCGGAGACGCTCAGCCGCTCGCTGCGCCAGGCGGACGTCGTGGCCCGCATGGGGGGCGACGAGTTCGCGGTCGTCGCGCTCGACATGACGCCCGCTGCGCTCGCCGACCGGGTCACCGCCATCCTCGGCGACCTCGGGAGTGTCGGCGCGGCCCGGCTCGACGGGCCCTCCCAGCTCCCCGACGCGCTGCTCGAGGCCGACGCGCGCATGTACGTCGCCAAGCGGGCTCGGCTCGCGGCGCGAGCCGCCGTCGTGGAGCCGCCCGCCTGACCGGTCGAGTGTCCGGTGTCGACGCACGAGGACCGGCCCCCGCGGTGCGGGAACCGGTCCTCGGAAGGGCGTCCTCCTAGGAGGCCGACGGAGCCGTCGGCACGGACGGCACGGTCGGGGCCGACGGCGCGCCGGCGCCCTGCTCGGCGCTCTGGAACGCGGCGTGGAGCTCCTGCCAGTCGTTGGCCGCCTTGACGGCCGTGATGAGACCGCTCAGCTGCTGCTCCTTGGCGACGACGTGCGGCAGCACCTGTGCCTGCCAGCCGCTCGGGTCGGCCGCGGCCGCGCTCTGCAGCTTGGCGATGACGGCCTGGAGGTGGGAGTCCTCGTTGGTGAGCGCCTGGACGATCTCGGCCTTGCGCTGCGCGAAGGTCGCGCTCTGGTCGCCGTGGTCGGCCGGGCCGTTGAAGTGGTGGTCCGGGACCGCCGACGTGCCGGGCTCGACCGAGCCGCTCTGCGCGGCGTGGCCACCGGCAGCGAAGTGGCCGTCCCGGCCGAGGTGGTCGTCGGCGAAGCCGTGCACGAGGCCGTGGTGCTGCGCGTCTGGCGCACCGAACGGCCCGGGGGCCGCACCCTGCGCGAGCGCCGCACCGCCGGTGAGGGAGACGACGGCGGCGGACGCGACGGCGACGCCGAGGAACTTCATCTTCTTGGTCTTGGTCATGAACTGGCTCCTGACTTTCTCGGGGACAGATGCCGTCCATCGACGCTACGCAGCAGCCCGTGCCGTTCAAGCCGCTCACGCTCGGCGCGTGACGGGGTTCACGCCGACGCTACGGTGGACGCGTGCGCGACATCCACGTCCTGACCACCGGCGGAACCATCGACAAGGTGTACGGCGTCTCCGGCCTGCTCGAGATCGGTCCGCCGGCCTTCCAGGCCCTGATGGCGCCGGTGCTGACCGACCTCCGCTTCGTGGTGACGCCGGTGCTGGCCGTGGACAGCCTCGACATGACCGAGCCCGACCGCGAGCAGCTCTGCCGGGCCGTCGAGGCGGTCGACGGCGACCTCGTGCTCATCACGCACGGCACCGACACGATGGCTGCCACCGCGCGCCACCTCGCCGAGCACCTCTCCCCCGCCGCCCGCAGCAAGGTCGTGGTCCTCACGGGCGCGATGCAGCCGGCGGCGATGCGCGTCAGCGACGCGTCGTACAACCTCGGCACGGCGACCGCGGCGCTCCAGCTGCTGCCGCCGGGCGTCCACATCGCCATGAGCGGACGCGTGTTCCGCGCGGACGAGGTGGTCAAGGACACGACCCGCGGCGTCTTCGTCGAGGCCCCCTCCCCCGACCTCGAGCGGATCCTGCGCTGGGAGCGTCAGGGCGGCGAGTGGCAGGTCCTCACGACCGGCGCCGACGCGGTGACCGTCGCGTTGATGCGCTGCGACGCCGGCGAGGAGATCGACCGGCTGACCAGCAGCGCGCCGGACGTCCTCCGGCACGTCGCCGGCGCCGACTGATCAGGAGACGTAGGACGCCAGGTGCTGCCCGGTCAGCGTCGACCGGGCTGCGACGAGCTCGGCGGGCGTGCCCTCGAAGACGACGCGACCACCGTCGTGGCCGGCCCCCGGGCCGAGGTCGATGATCCGGTCGGCATGGGCCATCACGGCCTGGTGGTGCTCGATCACGACCACCGACGTCCCGGCGTCGACCATCCGGTCGAGCAGCGCGAGGAGGTTCTCGACGTCGGCGAGGTGCAGCCCCGAGGTCGGCTCGTCGAGCACGTAGACCGAGCCCGGCTCCCCCAGCCGGGTCGCGAGCTTCAGCCGCTGGCGCTCGCCGCCGGACAGCGTGCTCAGCGGCTGCCCGAGCCGGACGTAGCCGAGGCCGACGTCCACGAGGCGTGCCAGCACCTTCGCCGCGGCCGGGGCCGCGGCACTCCCCGCGGCGAAGAACGCGTGCGCCTCGGTCACCGGCAGGTCGAGCACGTCGGCGATGCTCAGCCCGCCGAGGCGCAGCTCGAGCACGGCCGCCTGGAACCGCCGCCCGCCGCAGTCCTCGCACACCGTCGCCACGGTCTCCATGAACCCGAGCTCGGTGTAGACCATCCCGTTGCCGTTGCAGGTCGGGCAGGCGCCCTCTGAGTTGGCCGAGAACAGCGCCGGCTTCACCCCGTTGGCCTTCGCGAACGCCTTGCGGATCGGCTCTAGCGCCCCGGTGTACGTCGCCGGGTTGCTCCGGCGTGAGCCCTTGATCGGGCTCTGGTCCACCACGACCACGCCGTCGCGGCCCGCGATCGAGCCGTGGACGAGCGAGGACTTGCCGGACCCGGCGACACCGGTCACCACGCAGAGCACGCCGAGCGGGATGTCGACGTCGACGTCGTACAGGTTGTTGGTGGACGCGCCGCGGACCTCGAGCACACCGGTCGGCCCGCGCAGGGTCTGCTTGAGCGAGGCGCGGTCGTCGAGGTGGCGGCCGGTGACGGTGCCGCTGGTCCGGAGGTCAGCGACGGAGCCCTCGAAGCAGATCCGGCCACCATCGGTGCCGGCGCCCGGCCCGAGGTCGACGACGTGGTCGGCGACCTCGATCGTCTCGGGCTTGTGCTCGACGACCAGCACGGTGTTGCCCTTGTCGCGCAGGTCGAGGAGGAGCCGGTTCATCCGCTCCACGTCGTGCGGGTGCAGCCCGACGGTCGGCTCGTCGAAGACGTAGGTGACGTCGGTGAGCGCCGAGCCGAGGTGCCGGATCATCTTCGTGCGCTGGGCCTCTCCGCCGGACAGGCTGCCCGCAGGGCGGTCGAGCGAGAGGTAGCCCAGGCCGATCGCGACGAACGAGTCGAGCAGGTGCAGCAGGTTGCGCACGAGCGGTACGACGCCCGCGTCGTCGATCCCCCGCACCCACTCGGCGAGGTCGGTGATCTGGAGCGCACAGACGTCCCCGATCGAGACGCCGTCGATCCTGGCCGACCGCGCGGACTCGTTGAGGCGCGTGCCGCCACAGGCCGGGCACGGTGCGAACACGGCCGCCCGCTCGACGAACGCGCGGATGTGCGGCTGCAGCGACTCGACGTCCTTGTCGAACATCGACTTGCGGATCTTCGGGATCACGCCCTCGAAGGTCACGTTGATCTTCTCGACCTTGACCTTGCGCGGTTCGGCGTACAGGAGGTCATGACGCTGCTCCTCGCCGAGCTCGCGGATCGGCACGTCCGGCGGCACGACCACCTTGTACGGCGCCACCATCCAGCCGTCGGGCTTCCAGCCCGGGACGAGCAGCGCGCCGTCGACGATCGAGAGCGACTCGTCCACGATCGCGGTCAGGTCGAGGTCGGAGACGCTGCCGCGGCCGTCGCACTCGGGACACATGCCGCCGAGGTAGACGGCGTTCTTGACCACCTTCCTCTCGACCTTGCCGCCGGCGCGCTCGATGCTCAGCGCGCCGCCCGCCGTACGGGTGGGGACGTTGAACGAGAACGCCTGCGGGCCGCCGATGGCGGGTACGGCGAGCCGGCTGAAGAGCATCCGCAGCATCGCGTTGGCGTCGGTGACCGTGCCGACCGTCGAGCGCACGTTGGCGCCGAGCCGCTCCTGGCTGACCAGGATCGCCGTCGTGATGCCCTCGAGGACGTCGACGTCGGGACGGGCCAGCGACGGCATGAAGCCCTGCACGAAGGTCGAGTAGGTCTCGTTGATCAGCCGTTGCGACTCGGCGGCGACGGTCCCGAACACCAGCGAGCTCTTGCCCGAGCCGGACACCCCGGTGAAGACGGTCAGGCGCCGCTTCGGGATCGCGACGTCGACGTCGCGCAGGTTGTTCTCTCGGGCGCCCTGCACCCGGATGACGTCGTGCAGGTCGGCCGGTTCCATCGTTGCTCCCCTTGCTCCGCGCTGTCCCGCGCCGCTTCGGCGCCCGTCGATCGACGACGGCCCTGACCCGTCCGGGCTAGGCGGATGCCGGACGTCTGCAGGAGGTGGGAGACCCCGCAGGATCCCTAGTGTTGCAAGCATGTCGCGCGTTGTCCGGAGCAGCTGGCCCGAGGTGGTCGTGGAGACCCGTGGGGTCCACCTCAGCCACGACCTGCCGTGTCGCCACTGCGGCCACGCTCCCCACCGCTTCCTGCCCTGCGACCGGGGCTGCGGCTGCGAGGGCGACCAGGGCTGACCGAGGCCGTCAGAGCACCAGCCACACCTTGCGCAGGGGCTCGGTGACCGTCCACGTGGTCTGCTCGCCGTCGTTGAGGTGCACGATCACGCCGGGGTGCAGCTCGATGACCTCGCCGTCGGCGAAGGTGAGGGTCCCGCGGCCCTTGACCACCACGAACACCTCGTCGACCTCGGTGTCGTGGACCGTCCCCTCGGTGAGCTCCCAGGTGCCGACCTCGAGACCCGCGAAGTCGCCGAGCGTGACGATGCCGGCGTGCGGGGTGCCGTCCAGGACGTGCTCACCGCGCAGCGGCAGCACCTCGAGAGGTGTCGCACCGGCGTCCGTCCACCGCGGCAGCATGGCAACAGACTGCCACGAACACGTCTGCTACGGCTGCAGCAGCACCTTGATGGCCCGGCGCTCGTCCATGGCGCGGTAGCCGTCCGCCGACTCCGCCATCGGCAGCGTCAGGTCGAAGACCGGCGAGGGGTCGATCGCGCCGGAGAGGACCCGCTCGAGCAGGTCGGGCAGGTAGCGGCGTACGGGTGCCATGCCGCCGCGCAGCCCGACATTGGTCTCGAACAGCTTGCGCACGGGCAGCTCCACCCCGTGGGGTACGCCGACGAAGCCGACGCCGCCGCCGGGGCGCGTCACGTGGATGGCGGTGGTCATCGCGTCGTCGGTGCCGACGCACTCGAGCACGGCGTCGGCGCCCACACCGTCGGTGAGCTCCTTGACACGCGCGATGCCCTCCTCGCCGCGCTCGGCGACGATGTCGGTGGCGCCGAAGGTCGTCGCGATCCGCTGCCGCGACTCGTGGCGCGACATCGCGATGATCCGTCCGGCGCCGAGGGCCGAAGCCGCGAGGACGCCGCAGAGCCCGACCGCTCCGTCGCCGACGACGACCGCGGTGCCGCCCGGCCCCACCCCGGCGCACACGGCGGCGTGCCAGCCGGTCGGCATGACGTCGGACAGCGCGAGGAGCGCGGCGTGCTGGGACGCGTCGGGCGCCCCGGGCAGCTTAACCAGGCTTCCGTCGGCCTGGTTCACGCGGGCGAGCTCACCCTGCCCGCTCTGGGTCATGCCGAGGTTGACGCAGGCCGACTGGGCGCCGTACCGGCAGTGCGGGCAGGTGTTGTCGCAGTGGCAGAACGGCACGATGACGAAGTCCCCGGCCCGTACGCCCGACACCGACGACCCGACCTCCTCCACGACGCCGATGCACTCGTGGCCGATGGTCGCTCCGGGACGGATCGGGTTCTCCCCGCGATAGGGCCAGAGGTCCGAGCCGCAGATGCAGCCGGCGACGACACGGACGATCGCGTCGGTGGGCTGCTTGATCGTCGGGTCGGGCACTTCCTCGAAGCGGATGTCGCCGGGGGCGTGGATCGTGGTCGCGCGCATGGCAGCATTGTGCGCGGTCGACGATCGGCGACACGACGGACCCCGCTCGTGGCCGCGTTCGCCGTTTATCTCATATGTGAGTTACCGTCGTGCTCATGACCGTTCCCACCACCGAGCAGGACGTCACCGAGGCGGACTACAAGGGCCGCATCGGCAACCTGATCCGTGACGCGCGCAAGCACCGCGGCCTCACGCAGGCCCAGCTCGCCGATCGCCTCGGCACCAGCCAGAGCGCGATCAACCGCATCGAGAAGGGTCACCAGAACCTCTCGCTGGAGATGCTCGAGCGGATCGGCACCGCCCTCGACTCCGAGATCGTCGCGCTCGGCGCCGGTCCGACCCACCTCCGGGTCAAGGGACCGACCGAGCTGGCCGGCGAGATCGACGTCAAGACGTCGAAGAACGCCGGCGTGGCGCTGCTGTGCGCCTCCCTGCTCAACCGCGGTCGCACCACGCTCCGCAAGGTCGCCCGCATCGAGGAGGTCAACCGCCTGCTGGAGGTGCTCTCCAGCCTGGGCGTCCAGACCCGCTGGCTCAACGAGGACAACGATCTCGAGATCATCCCGCCCAGGGACCTCGACCTGACCGACATCGACGAGGAGGCCGCGCGTCGTACCCGCTCGGTCATCATGTTCCTCGGACCGCTGCTCCACCGCGCGGAGGTCTTCGAGCTCCCGTACGCCGGCGGCTGCAACCTCGGCACCCGCACCGTCGAGCCGCACATGTCCGCGCTGCGCGCGTTCGGGCTGGAGGTCAAGGCGACCGACGGCTGGTACCACGCGCAGGTCAACCGGGCGATCACCCCCGACCGCGCGATCATCCTCACCGAGCGCGGCGACACGGTCACCGAGAACGCCCTGATGGCGGCCGCGCTGCACCCCGGCCGCACGGTCATCCGCAACGCGTCCTCCAACTACATGGTCCAGGACCTCTGCTTCTACCTGCAGGCGCTCGGCGTCGAGGTCGAGGGCGTCGGCACCACCACGCTGAGCGTCGTCGGCAAGCAGACCATCGACGTCGACGTCGACTACGCCCCGAGCGAGGACCCCATCGAGGCGATGTCGCTGCTCGCGGCCGCGATCGTCACCCGCTCCGAGATCACCGTGCGCCGCGCGCCGATCGAGTTCCTCGAGATCGAGCTGGCCGTGCTGTCCGAGATGGGCTTCCGCTACCAGCTGTCCGACGAGTACGTCGCGGCCAACGGCCGCACCCGCCTGGTCGACATCCGGACGCTTCCCTCCGACCTCGTCGCGCCGCGCGACAAGATCCACCCGATGCCGTTCCCGGGCCTGAACATCGACAACCTGCCGTTCTTCGCGGTGATCGCGGCGGTGGCCGACGGGGCGACGTACCTCCACGACTGGGTGTACGACAACCGGGCTATCTACCTGACCGACCTGAACAAGCTCGGCGGCCACGTGACCCTGCTGGACCCGCACCGCGTGATGATCGAGGGCCCGACGTCCTGGACCGGCGCCGAGCTGATGTGTCCGCCGGCGCTGCGGCCAGCCGTCGTCGTGCTGCTCGCGATGCTCGCCAGCAAGGGCACCTCCGTGCTGCGCGGCACCTACGTCATCCACCGCGGCTACGAGGACCTCGCCGCGCGGCTGAGCTCCCTCGGCGCCGACATCGAGACGTTCCGGGACATCTGAGACCGAAGGTGGTCGAGCCTGTCG
>WQZX01000045.1 GCA_009780515.1 Nocardioidaceae bacterium
GCCGATCTGGCGAGGCGGGGACGCGAAGGCATGCTGGATCGCACGTCGAGCGGCCCCAACGCAGCGAGATCGGATGCGAAAGTCCGCGCAGTAGGCGGCGGATAAGGAGACATGCCCTAGGTCGCCGCATCGAGCGCCTTGCGGATCCGGACGTCGCTGACCGAGCCGGACGTGCCGACCTGCTGGGCCCACAGCGAGATGCGGTACTCCTCCAGCATCCAGCGCACCGCCCGCAGGCCCGGGCCCGGCGGCCGGCCCGGCGGCAGCGCCTCGACCCGGTGGAGATAGGCGTCCTGGAGCGGCCCGATCCGGTCCATCGCCTCGCGGTCCTTGTACGCAGCGGCCCCGCTCTCGGCCAGCCGCTCGCGCCGGATCCGCATCGCCCGGAGGTACGCCGGGTAGCGACCCAGCCGCTCGCTCCCGGCCTCCCCGACGAAGCCCGCGTGCACCAGTCGGCCGAGCTGGGACCGCAGGTCGGTCAGGGCGGGCAGCAGCGCCATCTCGACCCGGCCGCTGAGCGCCCTGTCGGTCTCGCGCCACGCCTCGAGCACGTGCAGCACCCGGCCTACGACGTCGCGGACCCGCGCGGGCGCGTCCTGGCGCAGACCGGCCAGGAGGGCGTCGTACGACTCCTCGGTGCGGGGCGCCGTCTCGCCGATCGCGTCGAGCACCACGCAGCGCAGGCAGTCGGCCAGCAGCGCGTCGACCGACGCGTACGGTGACCCGGCGAGAGCGAGCTTGTCGGCCATCGGCAGCGCCTCCACGATCCCCGTCAGGGGATGGTCGGGCTTGTCGAGACCGCCGAGGCCCAGGAGCAGCAGCCGTGCCACGCCGTACCGATGGCGGGCGGCGGCCTCCTCGGCCGATCCGAACGCCTGCAGCCCGACCGTGGCGCCCTCGTCCACCAGGGCCGGGTACGCCGCCACCTCGTGGCCGGCGCGCTTCTGCTCCACCACCTCGGGCAGGTCGCCGAAGACCCAGGAGCGCTCACCGGAGCGCGACAGCCCGGTGTCGGTGGCGACCTCCGCCATCGCCTTGGCGAAGTCGCCCCGCAGCGGCGCCTTCAGCGCGTCGAGGTCCTTGCCCCGCGACCGCTCGCGACCGCGCTCGTCGACGACCCGGAACGTGGGTCGCAGGTGGGTCGGCAGCCCGGCCAGGTCCCAGGCGTCGCGCGGGACGTGCACGCCCCTGGTCGCCCGCAGGAAGCGCTCGAGCGCGTCGAGCAGCGCCTCGTCGCCCGCCGGCACCGCCGCCAGGAACTCCCGGGCGGTGTTCGGCGCCGGGACGCACTGCACCCGCAGCGACTTGGGGAGCCCGCGGATCAGCTCGGTGACCAGCTCCTCGCGCAGGCCCGGGACGTTCCACGAGAAGTCGTCGTCGGCCACTCGGTTGAGGGCGCCGAGCGGGATGTCGATGAGGACGCCGTCGTCGGCGGCGCCGGGCTCGAAGTGGTAGCGCACCTCGAAGTCGTGCGACTGCGAGACCCACCGGTCCGGGAAGTCCTGCTCGCTGATCTCCTCGGCGTTGTCGCGCACCAGCATCGCCGGGTCGAAGGTCAGCCCGCCCTTCGCACGGCCCTCCCGCTTCCACCAGGTGTCGAAGTGCGCGCCGCTGACGACCTCGGCGCCCACGCGGGCGTCGTAGAAGTCGAAGAGCGTGTGCTCGTCGACGACCAGGTCCCGCCGTCTGGCCTTGTGCTCGAGCTCCTCGGCCTGCCTCAGCAGCCGCCTGTTGTCGTGGAAGAACTGGTGACGGGTGCTCCACTCGCCGTAGACCAGCGCGTGGCGGATGAAGAGCTCGCGCGCCACCTCCCGGTCGACCTTGCCGAAGTCCACGAGCCGATCGGCGGCCAGCGGTACGCCGTACAGCGTCACGCGCTCGCGCGCCATCACCTGCGCCCGCCTCTGCGACCAGTGCGGCTCGGAGTAGGTGCGCTTCACGAGGTGCCTGCCGAGGCGCTCGGCCCACTCCGGCTGGATCTCGGCGTTCTGGCGCGCCCACAGCCGCCCGGTCTCGACCAGCTCCGCGGACATGAGGTACGCCGGGTTCTTGCGGGCCAGCCCGCTGCCCGGGAAGATCGCGAACCTCGCCCCGCGGGCGCCGAGGTACTCCCGCGGCCCGCGTGGTCGACCGTTGGTCGAGGAGGTCGCTCTGCGACCGTCTCGAGACCCCTGCCGCTCCTCCAGCACGCCGACGTGGCTCAACAGCCCGGACAGCAACGCCTGGTGGATCCCGTCCGCGTCGTACGGCGCTCCCTCCGTCGGTCGAGGAGGTCGCGCAGCAACCGTCTCGAGACCCATCTCCTTGGCGATCCGGCGCAGCTGGGACTCCAGCTCCTGCCACTCGCGGATGCGCAGGTAGTTGAGGAACTCCCGCCTGCACATCCGTCGGAAGGCGCTGGACGAGAGCTCGCGCTGCTGCTCGCGCAGGTAGGTCCAGAGGTTGAGGAGGGTCAGGAAGTCCGACCGCTCGGCCTTGAAGCGTGCATGCGACTGGTCGGCCTGCCCCTGCTGGTCCGCCGGCCGCTCGCGCGGGTCCTGGAGCGAGAGCGCGGCGACGATGACGACGACGTCGCCCAGGCAGCCCAGCCGCTCGGCCTCCAGCAGCATCCGCCCCAGCCGCGGGTCGATCGGCAGCCGCGCCAGCTTCTGCCCCAGCCGGGTGAGCCGGATCTTCGCGGCCCCGGCGCCCGAGCCCGTCGATTGGGTCGAGACCGCGCCGAGCTCCTCGAGCAGCTGCTGCCCGGACTGCACGTTGCGCCGGTCCGGCGGCTCGACGAACGGGAACCGCGCGATGTCGCCCAGACCGAGCGAGGTCATCTGCAGGATGACCGAGGCGAGGTTCGTTCGCAGGATCTCGGGGTCGGTGAACTCCGGGCGTGCGTCGAAGTCCTCCTCGTCGTACAGCCGGATGGCGATGCCCTCGGCGACGCGTCCGCAGCGGCCGGATCGCTGGTTGGCCGACGCCTGGCTGATCGGCTCGATCGGGAGCCGCTGCACCTTGGTGCGGCCCGAGTAGCGCGAGATGCGCGCGAGGCCGGTGTCGACGACGTACCGGATGCCGGGGACGGTCAGCGAGGTCTCGGCGACGTTGGTGGCGAGCACGACGCGGCGTCGCGCCCCGGACGGGGTGAAGACCCGGTGCTGCTCGGCCGCGGAGAGCCGCGAGTAGAGCGGAAGCACGTCGATGCCGCGCACCCCCTCGCCCAGCGGCGCCAGCGCCTCGGCGGTGTCGCGGATCTCCCGCTCGCCGGGCAGGAAGACCAGGACGTCGCCCGGCCCCTCGGAGGACAGCTCCCGTACGGCGTCCACGATCGCCTCGGTCTGGTCGCGCTGGATCGGCTCGCCGTCCTCGTCGTCCGCGGGCGTCTCCAGGAGCGGGCGGTAGCGGATCTCGACGGGGAACGTCCGCCCCGACACCTCGATGACCGGGGCGTCGTCGAAGTGCTCGGAGAACCTCTGCGTGTCGATCGTGGCCGAGGTGATCACGAGCTTGAGGTCGGGCCGCCTCGGCAGCAGCTGCTTGAGGTAGCCGAGCAGGAAGTCGATGTTGAGGCTGCGCTCGTGCGCCTCGTCGATGATGATCGTGTCGTAGCGGCGCAGC
Source organism: Nocardioidaceae bacterium (assembly GCA_009780515.1). Lineage (GTDB taxonomy): Bacteria > Actinomycetota > Actinomycetes > Propionibacteriales > Nocardioidaceae > Nocardioides. Next base: position 3,604 of record WQZX01000045.1, read on the forward strand.
ATCCGGTCGCGCTGCAGCTCGGCGAGCAGGATTCCGTCGGTCATCAGCTTGAGCCGGCCGGCGGCGGAGGTGCGGTCGGTGAAGCGCACCTGGTAGCCCACCAGGTCGCCGAGCTCGGTGCCGAGCTCGGCGGCGATGCGCTCGGCCACCGCTCGCGCGGCGATCCGGCGCGGCTGGGTGTGGCCGATCAGTCTCCCCTCGCCACCGCGCCCGAGCTCGAGGCAGATCTTCGGCAGCTGGGTGGTCTTGCCCGATCCGGTCTCCCCCGCGACCACCACGACCTGGTGGTCGCGGATCGCCGCCGCGATGTCGTCGCGACGGGCGCTGACGGGCAGCGCGGGCGGATAGGTGATCTTCACAGCGGGCCCATTGTCTCAACAGGAGCGATCGGTCTCGACGCGCGGTCGGCGGCGCGCACCGCCCTTGCGCCACCGCTCAGACGCCGAAGCCGCCGTCGACGTCGAGCTTCTGTCCCGAGATGAAGCCGGCCCGCGGCGAGGCAAGGAAGCAGACCGCCTCGGCGACGTCCACGGCCCGGCCGAACCGGCGCAGCGGGATGTTCCCACGGGTCACGTCCAGGGCGTCCTCGGACAGCTCTCCGGGGTCGATCAGGCGCTCGGCCATGCCGTCGGTGAGCATGCCGGGTCCGACCGAGTTGGCGCGTACGCCGTACCTGCCCTCCTCGGCGGCGATCGCCCGGACCATCGCCTCGACGGCCGCCTTCGGCGCCGAGGAGAGACCGTCGCGGATCGGGAACCTGGTCGTCGCCGCGGTCGTCACCGCGACCAGCGACCCCTGGGTACGCCGCAGGTGTGGCACCGCCGCCGACGCGACCGCGAAGAACCCCGCCGCGTCGATCGCGACCTGCTCGGCCATGGCCTCGGGCGCGACCCGCGACAGGTGCGTCATCGGCACGTGCGGCCCGGCGGCGTACACGACCGTGTGGAGGCCGCCCAGCCGCTCCGCCGCGGCCCCGACGACCGGTACGGCGGCGGTGACGTCCCCCAGGTCCAGCGCGTACGACGCCTCCCCGACCTCGACGGCGCGTGACCGGTAGGTCACGGCCACCCGTGCGCCCCGCTCGAGCAGCAGCTCGGCGACGGCGCGCCCGATGCCGCCCGACCCGCCGACCACCAGCGCGCCGCCGGCCAGCCCCGCAAAGTCCCGGAAGTCCCGGAAGTCCCTGCCCATGCGCTCCCCCTCGGGTGTGCTCATCGAGCCGTGAAGCTCACGGTGTGCCAGCCGGTGGCGCCGTTGGGCGCCGGCGCGGCCCGTACGCCGGTCTGCACCGCGCCGCTCTCGTCGATCGCGCGGACCCGGACCTCGTGGTCGCCCTTCGCGACCGGCAGGGCCACCCGCCACTGGACCCAGGTGTCCACGCTCGGCACCCGGCCGAGCTCGGCACGGGTCCAGCCGCCGCCGTCGACGGAGACCTCCACCCCGGAGATGCCGGTGTGCTGGTGCCATGCGACGCCGCCGAAGACCACCTGGCCCGCGGCGACCGTCGCGCCCTCGCGCGGGACGTCGATGCGCGAGGCCAGCTTGACCGGCCCCTGCTCCGACCAGCCCTTGTCGACCCAGTAGCCGGTGACCTTGTCGAACTGCGTGACCTCCATGTCGACGACCCACTTGCACGCCGAGACGTAGCCGTAGAGCCCGGGGACCACGGTGCGGACCGGGAACCCGTGCTCGATCGGCAACGGCTCGCCGTTCATCGCCACGGCGAGCAGCGCGTTGCGGTGGTCGGTCAGCGCGGTCAGCGGCGTACCGCAGGTCCAGCCGTCCTGCGAGGTCTGCAGCACGGCGTCCGCGCCCTCCAGCGGGCCGGCCTCGGCGAGGATGCCGGAGAGCCTGACCCCGCTCCACCAGGCGTTGCCGATCAGGTCGCCGCCGACCTCGTTGGAGACGCAGTTGAGCGTCATCCAGTCCTCGGTCAGCCCACGGCCGATCAGGTCGTCGTAGGTCAGCGTGACCTCGCGCTCGACCATCCCGTGCACCCGCAGCCGCCACTGCGCAGGCTCGATGGCGGGCTCGATGTACGCCGTGTCGATCAGGTAGAAGTCCGACGTCGGGGTCTGCCAGGGAGCGATCCCCTTCACCCCCACCTGTACGCCGGACGGCGCGCCCGGTGCCGTCACGCCCTCGAGCCGCAGCAGCCGGCGGCTCTCCTCGACGTTGCGCCGCGCACCGCCGGCGACCCGGCCGAGCACGCCGAGGGCGCCGGCCACCACGGCCATCGAGACGATGCCGGTGAAGAAGATGCGGCGGGTGTGCGACGGCTCGTGCGCGGGGTCCTCGCTCTCCTCGACGACCTCCCAGCGGCGCAGCCACTGCGTCGCGAGGACGAAGCCGACCAGCCAGGTCAGCGCGCCGAGGAGCAGCGGCATCAGGTCGACCGGCGTCTCCTCGGGCTTGCTCAGCACGGCGGCGCCGCCGATCACCGCGATGGCGACGTACCCGAGCGCGGTCAGCCACCACCGCCGGCGGGCGGCCAGCCCGAGCAGCGCGAAGACGATCGCGAGCACCACGAGCATGCCGCCGACAAGCACCTGCTTGTCGTGGCGGCCGAAGGTGGTGATGGCCCAGTCGGCCACGTTGCCCGGGACCAGCGAGGTCAGCGCCTCGGCGACCGCGACCGGCGGGGAGGCCCGCACGTGGAGGACCGCCGCACTGGCGTAGCTCACGGCCAGCCCGAGCGCGCCGACGACGACGCCTACGAGCGACCACCAGCGACGGGACTTCTGCACGTGGTGATTGTCCCCCAGAGCCTGGAGTCCGGGTCCACCGATCCCTCGCTGCTGCGCGCCACCACCCGGGCGCGCTCGCGGCGTTGCGGCCGCTCGATGGTGCGACCAGCCCGCGCGTCCGCGCCCGGCGATCACCCGTGTGGTGGCGCGCAGCTCACGCGAGAGACCGGTCGAGTCCGGGCTGCGGCATGATCAGATGCGTGACCACGCTCCCCTCTGCAGCCCCGTTCCGTGTCGGCATCGGCACCGACGTCCACCGCCTCGTGCCCCGCTTCGGCGGCGATCCCGAGCTCGCGCTCGCGGGCCTGACCTGGCCCGAGGAGGACGTCCGACTGGAAGGACACTCCGACGCGGACGTGGCCGCCCACGCCATCTGCGACGCGCTGCTCTCCGCCAGCGGCCTGGGCGACCTGGGCAGCAACTACGGCACCTCCGACCCGGAGTGGGACGGTGCATCCGGCGCGGCGCTCCTGGCCGAGACCGTCCGCCGGATCACCGAGGCCGGCTTCGGCGTCGGCAACGTGGTGGTGCAGGTGATCGGCAACCGGCCGAAGATCGGCCCGCGCCGCGCCGAGGCCGAGAAGTCCCTCGCCGAGGTCGTCGGCGGACCGGTCAGCATCACCGCGACCACCACCGACGGCCTCGGTCTGACCGGCCGCGGCGAGGGCGTCGCCGCCATCGCGACCGCCCTGCTGCTGGCCCGATGACCGGGTCCACGCGGCGGTCGGCGGCCGTGGCGGTGCTCGCCGCGGGCTCCGGCAGCCGCGTGGGCGCGACGGTCAACAAGATCCTGCTGCCGCTGGCCGACCGCCCCGTGCTGGCGTGGTCGGTCCTGGCGGCGCTGGACGCGGCCGAGGTCTCGACCGTGGTCGTCGTCTGCCGCCCCGGCGAGCAGGAAGCGGTCGGCGCCGCCCTCGCACCCCACCTCGGCGATCGCGAGATCTTCCTCGTCGACGGCGGCCCGACCCGCCACGCCTCCGAGATGGCCGCGCTCGCCGGGCTCGCCGGACCCATCGCCGACGGCACCGTCGACGTGGTCGCGATCCACGACGGCGCCCGCCCCCTGGCCACCCCTGCGCTCTTCGACCGGGCGATCACCGCCGCGCGGGAGCACGGCGGGGCGGTGCCGACCGTGTCGCTCCCCGGTCTCGCGCTTCGCGACGGCTCGGGGACCCTGCCCGAGAGCCTGGTCGGCGTACAGACCCCGCAGGCGTTCCGGGCCGCGGATCTCGTGGCGGCCTACGCCGCTGCCGATGCGGAGGGCTTCGAGGGCACCGACACCGCGGCGACGGTCGAGAAGTACGCCGACGTGCAGATCCGCGCCGTACCGACCGGTGCCGGCAACCTCAAGGTGACCTATCCCGAGGACCTCCGGGCGGCCGAGGCACTGCTCGCGCGGAGATAGTCCCTGACGAAAAGCACCACTTCTCGGTGAGAAGTGGTGCTTTTCGTCAGGGACTACCCCGGATCGGGCAGCGTGAGCGCCTCCAGCAGGCGTACGTCGTCGGCGTCGGCGACACGGCGAGCGGCGGGTGGGGCCTCCATCAGAGCGACCCGGCCGGCATGGTCGTGGCGCACGAGGGCGAGCAGCCGGACCAGGTCGGTGGTCGGGAGACCGGCGTCGGTCGCGAGCCCGGCCAGGACGTCCGGCGGCAGCACGACGGGGCTGCAGACCGCGACCAGGCCGTCGCGATCGACCGTCTCCCCCAGGTCGCCGGCGTGCAGCCGCTTCACCGTGTCGGTGACGGGCCGTACGCCGACCACCACCTCGCCGGACCCGACACAGCGGTCGACGCAGGCGGCCAGGAAATCCGGCGGCGTCATCGGGCAGAGCGGGTCATGGAGCACCAGCGGCTCCTCGCGCTCCACCACGAACGCCAGCGGGAGCGTGCTGTCGACCAGCTCGACGCCGGCCTCGCCCGCCGACCATGCGGCGGCGGCGACCAGCGACTCCCCGTGGATCAGCTGGAACGGCAGCGTCCCGCGGTCGGCATCGAGGATGATGCCGGAGGCCGCGGGACGCTGCTCGTCGTACATTCGGTCCTCACTGAGTCGCGCTGCGCTCAGCGCGACAGCGTGGCGTCGCAGGCGCCGGCTGCCGAGCGCGATCCGGGCCGGGTGAGGCAAGCCGCCGGTCGCGGCGACACGCTCGCGCCGAACAAGGCCGTCAGGACGCCAGGACCTCGTCGAGAATGGTCTCGGCCTTGTCCTCGTTGGTGTTCTCGCACAGGGCGAGCTCGGAGACGAGGATCTGGCGCGCCTTGGCCAGCATCCGCTTCTCACCCGCGGACAGCCCGCGGTCGCGCTCGCGGCGCCACAGGTCGCGCACGACCTCGGCCACCTTCATGACGTCGCCGCTGTGCAGCTTCTCCAGATTGGCCTTGTAGCGGCGCGACCAGTTCGTCGGCTCCTCGACGTGCTCGGCGCGGAGGACGCCGAACACGCGATCGAGCCCATCCTTGTCGACCACGTCCCGGACCCCGACGAGGTCCAGGTTGTCGGCCGGCACCCGGACGACAAGATCTTGCTGAGCCACGATCCTCAGGACGAGGTATTGACGCTCGACCCCCTTGATGGTGCGCATCTCGATGTTCTCGATGACGGCAGCCCCGTGGTTGGGATACACAACCGTTTCGCCGACGGTAAAAGTCATATGAGCTAAACCCCTTCCTGGCCTTAATACTACCACGTCTCAGGAGGCACTCAGGAAGTGTTTGCGCAGGTCAGAGCCGCAATCGTGGTCTTGACAGATCCCCTGGCGTGTGTATCTCAGGTCACAGGCGCCTCCGGGCGGGTCGCGCGGGCCGACCGGCGCCGCCTGCGGGAGGCGCGCAGGGCCCCTTTGCGGAACGTCGGCGGCGAACCACCCCGGTCGTGGTCAATACTGCTCGGCATGGCGATATTGCGGCGCAGGGGCAAGGGGCGCCCCGCGGGGGAGGACACCCAGGTCGAGGAGGTCCCCGAGGGCGACGCGGCCGAGCCCGCGGACGCGGACGCGGACCTCAACGGGTCGGACGCGACCGATCCGGTCGACGAGCGGGCCGAGGAGCCCGACGTACCCGGCGAGGGCGACGACGACCACGAGCCCGAGTGGTACGAGGTCGACGACCGCGCCCAGCCCGAGGCGGAGGCGCCCGAGGCGGAGGCGGAGGCGCGCGCACCGGAGGCCGCCGAGGAGACGCCGGAGGACGACCACGACGACGAGCTGCCGGTGGACGCCAACCCGGTCGTCGAGAAGCCCCGGCGCGGCCTGCGCGGCACGCTCGTCGTCTCGCTCATCCAGGCCTCGCACGTCAAGCAGGCGATCACGACAGCACTCATCGTCGGCGGTGTCGCGGCGGTGTCCGGGCGATCGGCCCGCGAGGCCGGCGTCGTCACCGTGACCGTGCTCGTCGGGCAGATGATGCTCGGCTGGCACAACGACCTCACCGACCGCACCCGCGACGCCCGCCACCAGATCGCCGGCAAGCCGCTGGCCGATGGCCGGCTCGAGCCCGGCACGGTCGTCTACGCGATGGTCGTCGGGCTGTGCCTGCTGGTGCCGCTGTCGGTGACGACCGGCATCACCGCAGGCTGCATCTACCTCGCCTCGGTCGCGATCGGCATGCTCGGCAACGTCGCCTTCCGCACCGGCCTGCTGTCGTTCTGGTCGTGGGCGGTGTCGTACGCGATGATCCCCTACTACCTCTCGTACGGCGGCTGGGGCGGCCGTGCGGTCGGCTCGCCGCCGGAGCCCGCGATCGTGGCGCTCGCGGCGCTGCTGGGCGTCGGCGTCCACTTCATGCGCTCGGTGTGGGGTCTGGTCGCCGACCACGAGGACGGCTGGACCTACCTGCCGCTCAAGGTGGCGCTGAAGCTCGGTGCGACGCGCCTGCTCGCCATCGCGACGACGTACACCGTCGTGGTGGTCGTGCTGCTGGCGGTCGTGGGCTCCCAGGTCGGCCTGTCCCGCTGCCCGACGGGCCGGATCCGCCGGCGACGCCGGACCAGTCCGGTGCCCGGCTGCGCCGACCGCTAGAGTGTGGCCGCCCGTATTACTCGTGTGACCACAGCGGAGGCCAGCCCGAATGCTCCACCGTCGACCGACCGCGATCGCCGCGCCCGTCCTTGGGCTCGTGCTCGCCGCGTCCATGTCCGCCTGTGGGTTCCACTACCCCACCGACCGGGTGAACACGATCAGCGCCGGCGTCAACAACCGGACCACCACGGTGGATGCCCTCGGCATCCGCATCCTGGCCTCGGCGCCGGGCCAGGGCCGCCTGATCGGCGCGCTCTCCAACGAGCGCACCACCTCGGCGACGCTGACCAAGGTCTCCGACCCGAACGACGGCATCCAGGTCGAGCCGTTCAAGCCGATCCCGATCTCGGCGCGCGGCAAGTACAACCTGGCCACGATGGTCCAGGACCCGATCTTCATCAGCGGCAAGTTCGGCCCCGGCCAGGTCGTGATGGGCCTGCAGCTGACCGTGGAGCGCGGCGGCCAGCCCGAGACGATGTCGCTGAACGTGCCGGTCGTGAAGCCGTGCCACTTCTACACCTCGGTGCCGACGCCGACCCAGCAGCCGACCACGCGGCCGAGCCAGCGCTCGCAGGCCGGCGCCACGGCGTCCGCCAAGGGCTCCGCGCACCACGCATCCGGCGCGCCGACCACGAGCCCGTCGCCGACGTCGACCGACAGCTACATCCCCGGCGACGCCAACAAGGGCGGCACCCGCGCCTTCGCCTGCAGCAACCCGACGCCGACCACCAGCCCGGCCGGATGACCTACACGCTCGTCCTGCTCCGCCACGGCGAGAGCGAGTGGAACGCCGAGAACCTCTTCACCGGCTGGGTCGACGTACCCCTGACCGAGAAGGGCCGTTCCGAGGCCGTGTGCGGTGGCGAGCTGCTCAAGGACGCCGGCGTGCTGCCCGACGTCGTCCACACCTCGCTGCTGCGCCGCGCGATCAACACCTCGGCGATGGCGCTCGACGCCGCCGACCGCCACTGGATCCCGGTCCGCCGGTCCTGGCGCCTCAACGAGCGCCACTACGGCGCCCTGCAGGGCAAGGACAAGAAGCAGACCCTCGACGAGTACGGCGAGGAGCAGTTCATGCTCTGGCGCCGCTCGTTCGACGAGCCGCCGCCGGTGCTCGCCGACGACGACGAGTTCTCCCAGGTCGGCGACCCGCGCTACGCCGACCTCGGCGACGAGCTGCCGCGCACCGAGTGCCTGAAGGACGTCATCGCGCGGCTGCTCCCCTACTGGGAGGCCGGCATCGTGCCCGACCTCCGCGCCGGCCGCACCGTCCTGGTCGCAGCCCACGGCAACAGCCTCCGCGCGATCGTGAAGCACCTCGACAAGATCAGCGACGCCGACATCGCGGCGCTCAACATCCCGACCGGCATGCCGCTGGTCTACGAGCTGGACGAGGACACCCTCGAGCCGACCGTCGCCGGCGGCCGCTACCTCGACCCCGACGCGGCCGCGGCTGCGGCTGCGGCTGTGGCGAACCAGGGCCGCTGAGGCACCGGCCGACCCTACTGCTCCTCCAGCCGGTGCCCGGTGACGACGTACACCACCCGGCTCGCGATCGACACCGCGTGGTCGGCGATCCGCTCGTAGTAGCGGCCCAGCAGCGCGATGTCCACGGCAGGCTCGACGCCGTGGGTCCAGTTGTCGCTGAGCAGCTCGGCGAAGCTCTGCCGGCGGAGCTGGTCCATCTCCTCGTCGGCCCGACCGAGGGCGATGGCTGCCTCGACGTCCCTGCTGATGATGATCTGGCGCACCCGGGTGACCATGTCGACCGCGACCTCGGCCATGCGCTGCATGATCGAGAGCATCTCGGCGGGCACGGCCAGGTCCGGGACCCGCAGCCGCGCGATCTTCGCCACGTGGACGGACAGGTCGCCCATCCGCTCCACCTCGCTGACCATCCGCAGCGCGGCCACGAGGAGCCGGAGGTCTGAGGCGACCGGCGCCTGCAGGGACAGCAGCGTGAACGACTCCTCCTCGATGCGCTCGCGCATCTTGTCGATCTCGGCGTCGCCGCTGATGACCTTCTCCGCGGTCGAGGCATCACCCGTCATGAGCGCCTTGGTCGCGCCGTTGACCGCGGACTCGACCAGGGCACACATGTCGGCCAGGTCGTCGAAGGTGGCGTTGAGCTCGTCGGAGAAGGCTTTGCGCATGGGACCGAAGCCTAGGAGGCCGGTGTGTCCAATCGGCTGGTCCCGGTGAACGCGAGGTGAACATCGGATACGCCGGGTTCCCGGATTCGGAAGCCGGTCCTGGCGCCGCCGTACGATCCTTCCGTGGGTTCGACGACGCAGGCTGCCCTGGCCGCGCTCCTCGGCGCCCTCGTGGCCGGCAGCGCCATGCTGGCATGGCACCTGAGCGATCGCCAGCAGCGTCGCTACCTCCCTCCCGCCGACCCCAAGGTCCCCTCCGGCGTGGCCGACGTGCTGTCGGTCCTCCGCAGCAGCGCGGTCCTGGTCGACGAGTCGGACGCGGTGGTGAAGGCCTCCGCGCCGGCGTACGCCATGGGCCTGGTGACCGGCACCTCGCTGCGCCTCCAGGAGCTGGCCGCCCTCATCCGAGACGTACGCCGTGACGGCCTGATCCGTGAGACCGAGCTGGTCGTGCCCAGGGCGAGCGCGCCCGACCGCTACGTCACCGCCCGAGTCGCGCCGCTCGGCTCCCGCCTGGTCCTCGCCCTCGTCGAGGACCGCACCCGGGAGCGCCAGGTCGAGGCCGTTCGCCGCGACTTCGTGGCGAACGTCAGCCACGAGCTCAAGACGCCCGTCGGCGCGATCCGGCTGCTCGCCGAGGCGGTGCAGGACGCGGCCGGCGATCCCGCCGCCGTACAGAACTTCGCGACGCGGATGCTCGCCGAGAGCGACCGCCTGTCACGGTTGATCCAGCAGATCATCGAGCTGTCGCGGCTGCAGGGCGACGAGCCGCTCGACTCGCCGGTGCCGGTCGCCATCGACGAGGTGATCGCCTCGGCCGTGGACGCCAGCCACACCAACGCGAACGCCAAGCACATCGACATGATGACCGAGGGCGAGGAGGGCCTGAAGGTCCTCGGCAGCGAGAAGCAGGTCGTCGCCGCGGTGTCGAACCTCGTGGCGAACGCCGTCACCTACTCCGAGCCGAACTCGCGCGTCGTCGTCACCCGCAAGTCGACCGACGACGGCGTCGAGATCTCGGTCATCGACCAGGGCATCGGAATCCCCCAGGCCGAGGTCAACCGCATCTTCGAGCGCTTCTACCGGGTCGATCCGGCCCGGCACCGTTCGACCGGTGGCACCGGCCTCGGCCTGTCCATCGTCAAGCATGTCGCCGCCACCCATGGGGGCGACGTGCGTGTCTGGTCGGCGGAGGGTCACGGTTCCACGTTCACCCTCACGCTCCCCCAGCACGCGCATCCCGAAGACCAGGAGGAACGATCGTGACCCGGGTACTCGTCGTGGAGGACGAAGAGAGCTACAGCGAGGCGCTGTCCTACCTGCTGCGGAAGGAGGGCTTCGAGGTCGCGGTCGCCGCCGACGGCAACACCGCGCTGACCGAGTTCGACCGCAACGGCGCAGACATCGTCCTGCTCGACCTGATGCTGCCCGGGATCCCGGGCACCGAGGTCTGCCGCACCATCCGCCAGACCTCCACCGTCCCCGTCATCATGGTGTCGGCCAAGGACGACGAGGTCGACAAGGTGGTCGGCCTCGAGCTGGGCGCGGACGACTACGTCACCAAGCCCTACTCCCCCCGCGAGCTCGTCGCCCGCATCCGCGCCGTGCTCCGTCGCGGCCAGGACCCCGAGCTGCTCCCCGACACCCTCGAGGCCGGCCCGGTCCGCATGGACGTCGAGCGCCACGTCGTCACCGTCGACGGGACCGAGCAGCGGCTGCCGCTCAAGGAGTTCGAGCTGCTGGAGATGTTCCTCCGCAACCCCGGGCGGGTGCTCACCCGCGGCCAGCTCATCGACCGCGTCTGGGGCTCCGACTACGTCGGCGACACCAAGACCCTCGACGTACACGTCAAGCGCCTGCGCGCGAAGCTCGAGCCCGAGCCCTCCGAGCCCCGCTTCCTGATCACCGTCCGCGGGCTGGGCTACAAGCTGGACGTCTGAGCCTGCGGAGACGTCCCGCCCGCCGAGCGAGGCGGACCGCCCAGGAGCGAGGAGGTCGAGGCCGGCCGCGGCTGAGCCTGCGAAGCCGCGACGCCGTGTGTCGAGACCTACGTCTGATCACCGGACCAGGCCGGGAGGTCGGGTACGGCGGAGAGGCGAGCCTGCGTCCGGCGGCCGATCGACAGGATGTCGCGCAGCGATGGCCGGAACCCGCGCGACGTACGACGACCCCACGCCCTAGCGTGAGGTCGTGACCAGCAAGCCGTCCGTGCTCCCCCTCGTCGCGGTGTCGATCACGCTGGTGCTGTGGGCGTCGGCGTTCGTGGGGATCCGGCACCTCGGCGGGACGGTGGAGCCGGGCGCGCTGTCGCTCGCGCGGCTGACGATCATGGTCGTCGCGCTGGGGCTGCTCGTCGCCCGCAACCGACGGCTGCAGGTGCCGACCAGGGGCGAGTGGCCGCTGATCGTCGCGGGCGGCCTGGGCTGGTTCAGCATCTACAACCTGGCGCTCAACGCATCCGAGCAGCGCATCGACGCCGGCACGGCCGCGCTGATCGTGCAGGTCGGACCGATCGTGGTCGCGCTGCTGGCGACGACGCTCCTCGGTGAGCGGCTGACCCGCTGGACGATCGTCGGCACGCTGGTCGGGTTCGCCGGCGTCGCGGTGATCGCGCAGTCCTCGGGCACGAGCGCCGGTGACCTGGTCGGGGTCGGCCTCGCGCTGGTCGCTGCCCTCGGGTTCGCCGTCGGCGTGCTCACCCAGAAGCGGCTGCTCACCCGGCTGCGCGCCCTGGACCTGACCTTCTGGTTCACCGTCGTCGGCGCGATCGGGTGCCTGCCGTGGGCCGGGCAGCTCGCCCACACCACCGGGTCCGCGTCCGCCGGCGACCTTGCCTGGATCGTCTACCTCGGCATCTTCCCCTCGGCGGTCGGCTTCGTGCTGTGGGCCTACGCCCTGTCCCACGCCGACGCCGGACGGTTCGCGCAGTCGACGTTCCTGGTGCCCTTCCTCACCGCGCTCATGGCATGGGCGCTGCTCGACGAGGTGCCGCCGGCGCTGGCGTTCGTCGGCGGCGCGATGTGCATCGGCGGCGTCCTCGTCAGCCGTCGTACGCCGCCCCGGGCGACCACCCCGCTCGTCGACGGCGAGGCCGATGTCGAGAAGTCGGCGGCCGCTCCGTCCTAGGGTCGGAGGGCGACGAACGATCGCCCCGGAACCAGGAGACGACCATGGCCAAGTACCTGCTGCTCAAGCACTACCGCGGCGACCACGACATCGCGGCCGAGCCGCTCGCCCCGATGGACCAGTGGACCCCCGACGAGGTGAGGGCGCACATCGCGTTCATGGACGAGGTGACCGAGGACTTCAAGCAGCGCGGCGAGTTCGTCGACTGCCAGGGGCTGTCGCCGGAGGGCACCTTCGTGAGGTACGACGGCGAGGGCCGACCGCCGGTCACCGACGGGCCGTTCGCGGAGACCAAGGACCTCATCGCCGGCTGGTGGATCATCGACGTCGAGTCCGAGGCGCGGGCCCACGAGGCGGCGGCGTACGCCTCGTCGGCGCCCGGCCCCGGGGGACGGCCGATCCGGGAGTGGATCGAGGTGCGCCGCCTCATGTCGGCCGACGAGCTCCCGCTCGAGTGAACGACCTCCTGCGCGACCTGAGCCCCCAGGTCCTCGCCGTCCTCGTCCGCCGCGGAGCCGACTTCGCGTCGGCCGAGGACGCGGTCCAGGAGGCCCTCCTCGAGGCGGTACGACGATGGCCGGACGAGCCGCCCGCCGACCCCGGGGCGTGGCTGGTCACCGTGGCGGGTCGCAGGCTGATCGACGCCCAGCGCTCGGAGACCGCACGCCGCCGGCGCGAGCGGCGCGTCCAGGACGAGCCGCCGCAGGGGCCGACCGAGTGGCAGGACGACACGCTGCTCCTGCTCAGCCGCTGCTGCCATCCTGCGCTGACGCCTGCGTCGGCGATCGCCCTCACCCTGCGGGCGGTCGGCGGCCTGACCACGGCCCAGGTCGCGCGTGCGTTCCTGGTGCCGGAGGCCACGATGGGGCAGCGGATCTCGCGGGCCAAGCGCACGATCGCCGGTGAGCGGTTCGACCGGCCCGGCGACGTACGCGCCGTGCTCCGCGTCCTCTACCTGATCTTCAACGAGGGCTTCACCGGCGACGTCGACCTGGCGGCGGAGGCGATCCGGCTGACCCGCCAGCTCGCGGCGGCGACCGACGACCCCGAGGTCGACGGGCTGCTGGCGCTGATGCTGCTGCACCACGCGCGCGGCGCCGCCCGCGCGACCCCCGCCGGCACGCTGATCCCGCTCGGGCTCCAGGACCGGTCGCTCTGGGACACCGCGATGATCGCGGAGGGCGTCACGATCCTGCAGGCCGCGCTCGGCCGCGACCGGCTCGGGGAGTACCAGGCCCAGGCGGCCATCGCGGCCCTCCACGACGACGCGTCCTCCTACGCCGAGACCGACTGGCTCCAGATCCTCGAGTGGTACGACGAGCTCCGGCGCTTCGACGACGGCCCCATGGTCGCCCTCAACCGGCTGGTCCCGTTCGCCCAGGTCTTCGGCCCGGAGAACGCCCTGCGCCAGCTCGAGCGCCTCGATCCGGACCTGCCGCGACGAGACGCGGTGGCGGCGTACCTCCACGAGGTCGCGGGTGACCTCGGCGAGGCTGCCCGTCTGTACGCGGTCGCGGCGGGCAAGGCGACGAGCACCGCCGAGCGCGACCACCTGAGGACGGAGGCGGCGCGTCTGCGTCAGAACGACCTCTAGTCCGACCCGGGCGAGCCGGGCGAGCCGTCCTCGAGCCAGCCGCGGAACGCCTCGAGGTTCTTGGTCGACTCGCCACGCAGCTTGCGCCACTTCCACTCCTTGCGGATGGAGGTCTCGAAGCCGAGCTCGAGGATCGTGTTGAACGACTCGTCGGAGTAGGTGAGGACCGAGCCGAGCAGCCGGTCGAGGTCCTCCGGGTTCACCGCCGAGAGCGGCAGCCGGGCGTCGAGGTAGATGTCGCCCATCGCGTCGAGCGCGAAGGAGACCCCGAACATCTTCAGGTTGCGCTCGAGCAGCCAGCGGTAGACGCGCTCGAACTCCTCGTCGGGCTTGCGGCAGACGAACGCATGGATGCCGAGTGCGTGCGGACCGATGTCGATGCGCACCGGCGTCTGGAGCTTGCGCTCACCCGGCAGCGCGAACGAGAACAGGCCCTCCTCGGTCTCCTCGAACTCGATCTCAGCATCCTCGAGGTGCTTGCGGACGACCTCGGCCGCCTCCGTCACGCCACGCCCTCCTCACGCATCAGCTCTCCCGCCCGACGGTAGACCGCGAGCGTCTGGCGCGCCGTCTCCTCCCAGGTGAACTGCTCGGCCTGGACCAGCGCGCCGGTCGCCAGCTCGTCACGGTACGACGGGTCGCCGGTCACCCGCTCCAGCGCGTGCGACCAGGCGACGGGGTCGTGGGTGTCGAGCAACAGCCCGCTGTGCCCGTCGCGCACCACGGTGGTCAGCCCGCCGACGGCGGCGGCCACCACCGGGCAGCCGGACGCCTGCGCCTCGGCCGCGACCAGCCCGAACGACTCGTTGTACGACGGCACGGCCACCACCGAGGCGGCGGAGTACCAGCCCGCGAGGTCGGCCTGCGACACCGGCGGCACGAACCGCACCAGGTCGGTGATGCCGAGGCGGGAGGCGAGGTCGGCGAGGTCGGCGGGGCGATCGAGGCCGCTGCCGGACGGGCCGCCGACGATCGGCACGACGAGCCGCGAGCGGAGGTCCGCACGTCGCGCGACCAGCTCGGCGACCGCCTTGAGCAGCACGTCCGGTGCCTTGAGCGGCTGGATCCGCCCGGCGAACATCACCACGAGGGCGTCCTCGGCCAGGTCGCGGGCCGCCCGCGCCGCACGCCGCGGCTGCGGCCGGAAGACCATCGTGTCGACGCCGGGGTGCACGACCTCGACGCGGCCGGCCTCGGCGTCGTACAGGTTGATCAGCTGCTTGGCCTCGAGGTCGGTGTTGGCGAGCAGCACGTCGGCCGCCTCCACGACCTGCTCCTCCCCGATCACCCGCGCGGGGGGCTCGGGGGTGTCGCCGGCGGCGAGGGCGGCGTTCTTGACCTTGGCCATCGTGTGCATCGAGTGGACGAGCGGCACGCCCCACCGGTCGCGGGCGAGCGCGCCCACCTGCCCGGAGAGCCAGTAGTGGGAGTGCACTACGTCGTAGTGGCCCACCGGGTGGGCGGCCTCGGCGCGCAGGACCTCGCGCGCGAAGGTGCACAGCTGACCCGGCAGCTCGCTCTTGGTCAGTCCCTCGAACGGCCCCGCGTGGACGTGGTGGACGGTCACGCCCGGCTCCTCGACGCCGGTCACCGGGTCGGTCAGCGGGACGACCGGCACCAGCGACGAGCGGGTCGCGCGGGTGAAGATGTCGACCTCGATGCCGCTGCGCGCGAGGCGGCGCGCGACCTCGACGACGTAGACGTTCATCCCGCCCGCGTCACCGGTCCCCGGCTGGTCGAGCGGCGAGGTGTGCAGGCTGATCATGGCCACCCGGCCGACGCCGTCGTGTGCCGCCACCGCGCCTCCTCGCCTCGTGCTGCCGGGACCTGCCCGGGCAGGCTCGTCCGGAGCAGTCAACCACCGGCCTTCCCCGGACATTCCCGACCCGGGACAATGTGCGCATGGCCACCACCCAGCAGGTCCCCCGCGGCCGAGCCGTCGTCACCGGAGCATCGAGCGGAATCGGCGAGGCCACGGCCCGCCGCCTCGCGGCCGAGGGGTACGACGTGATCTGCGCGGCCCGTCGTACCGATCGGATCGAGGCGCTGGCCGGCGAGATCGGCGGCACCGCCGTGCAGTGCGACGTGACGTCCGACAGCGACGTCGCCGCGCTCGCCGAGGCGGTCGGGCCCACGCTGTCGGTTCTGGTCAACAACGCTGGCGGAGCGTTCGGGCTCGCGCCGGTCGCGAGCGCCGACACCGAGCAGTGGCGCCAGATGTACGACGTGAACGTGCTCGGCCTGATGCGGGTCACCCGCGCGCTCCTGCCGGCCCTCATCGCTTCCGGCGCCGGCGTGATCGTCAACGTCGGCTCGACCGCGGGCCGGATCGCCTACGAGGGCGGAGCGGGCTACACGGCCGCCAAGCACGGCACGAAGGTCGTCACCGAGACCCTGCGACTGGAGCTGTTCGACCAGCCGGTGCGGGTCAGCGAGGTCGCGCCCGGAATGGTCCACACCGAGGAGTTCTCGCTGGTCCGGTTCGGCGGCGACCAGGAGCGTGCCGACGCGGTCTACGCCGGTGTGGCCGAGCCGCTGGTGGCCGACGACGTCGCCGACGCCATCACCTGGATCGCCACCCGGCCGGCGCACGTCAACATCGACGAGCTCGTGATCAAGCCCCGGGCCCAGGCGGCCCAGCACAAGGTGCATCGCGTCTGACCCTGCCGGTCGCCTGGTCCGCTGACCGGGCGACCGACCGGGACCGCAGGCTGCGCCACAGCAGCGTGACCCGCAGCGCGAGCGCGAGAGGCACGCCGGTCCAGGCCGTCCGCGCCCGCACCGGCATCGCGGCGTGGGCCGGCAGCACCAGCGCGACCACGGTGTGCACGACGTCCTCGGCGCTCCGGCTCGCGGAGAGCCGGTAGCGGAGGCTCGCCGCGGTCCCGTGGCCGCCCGCGAAGCTCGTGGGGATCTCCAGGAGGTGCTGGTGCCGGGCGCGCTCCAGCATCGCGGCGGGCGCCCGGTCGAGCCGGTCGTGCACCCGGCCCGGGACCGAGTCGGGCAGGCCCACGGTCTCCCGAGCGAGCGCGAGCGAGACCGTCGCGGCGGTCGACAGCGGGCCGTCGAGCACCTCCGGGTCGCGGGCCAGGCGACGCAGGTCGACCAGCGTCCGGAGCCACGCCCAGCCCTCGCGGTGCGAGCCCGAGTGCCGCAGCGCGTCGTACGGCGACAGGGTCGGCAGCGTCGTCGTACCGACCGTGACGTCGACACGGCGCGACCACAGCGTCGGGAAGTCAGGATGGGCGCCGGGGATCGCCTCGAGCCGCCAGTGCAGGTCGGTGTCGGCGACCTGGCCGCGGTAGGTCAGCGCGTTGCCCCAGCGGTGGACGTGGCGCCACGCCCAGGTGCCGGGCTCGACCCGCGCCGCCTCGGACAGGGCCCAGCCGGCGTCGACCAGCAGACGGTGCGCCTCGGCCACGTCGCCGGGAGCGACGAGGAGGTCGACGTCGCCGGCGCCGCGCCCGTCCAGGCGACCCGTGGTGAGAACGGCGAGCGGCAGGCCCTTGAAGCCGAGCACCTCGATGCCGTGCCCGGCGAGCAGCGTGGCCGACCGCGCGGTCTCCAGCGCCTGCATCATCAGCGGCAGGCGCATGCGGTCGTGCTGGTCGTCGAGGGCGGCGCGGACGTCGGCGGGGAGGCCGAGCGCCTCCGCGTGGGTCCGGAGCAGGTCGGCCAGCCGGTGGCGGCGTACCGCGTCGAGGAGGTCGGTCGCGGCGACGCCGGCCAGCGGCACGGACCGGCGCGGACCGCCCTCCTCGGACTCCAGGGCGGCGCGCGCCATGCGGCACAGCAGCGCGAAGGCCTCGGGGTCCGGACTCACCGCCGGAGCGTGGCACAACGCGCGCGCCGCCACGCGGCACAGGCGAGATCGAGGAAGGTAAAGATTTGCCGGAGTGCCGCCATGCGCAGGCGTGATCCGCCATGATCGCGGTGCACGACCGGCGGATCGGGACGCCTCACACGACAACGAGGAGCTCCCCCTATGAAGTCGACGTATGTTCCGCCCGTCCTGGAGACCCTGAGCCTGAAGGCGACCCAGGACCTCGGCATCGGCATCCACATCGGGATCGGGCTCGGCAGCTGAGCCTGCGAGCCCGTACCGCCGTCGCGGTCGCGTGGGTGCTGCTCGCGCTCACGCGACTGCTGGTGGTCCTCGCGCCCTTCGGCGTCGTACGACGCCTGCTCGGGCCGGACCGCCCGCTCGACCCCTCCTCGGCGGAGGGTGCGGCACTCGGCCCCGCCGATGTCGCACGAGCCCGCTGGATCAGCCACGTCGTCCAGGTGGCCGCGTCGCGGACACCGTGGACCTCGAGCTGCTACCCGCAGGCGCTGACCGCCCGCATCCTGCTGCGGGCGGTCCGTCTGCCTCACCGCGTCTGCTTCGGCGTACGACGCGACGCCACCGGCGAGCTCCGCGCCCACGCCTGGGTCACCGCCGGCGAGGTCGCCGTGACCGGCGGCTCGCTGGAGACCTGGTCCGGCGTCGCGACGTACGGCTGGAGACCCTGACCGTGTACGCCGCCTACGGACTCGTCCTCGACAGCGCGCTGCCGCTGCCCGACCTCGCCGCCCCGTCCCGCCCCTGGACGACGCCCGACGTCGTCGTGCGGATCGGTGCGGTCGCGCCTCCCGCCGCCGACGCGGTGCTGCTGCCCCGCGGGCTGTGGTTCGAGGAGGGCCGGATCGGGCTCGACGTACCGGGCGTCGGGCGCTACGCCTGCACGGCCGAGGCGATCGTGGTGCAGCCCCAGCCGGGCGCCACCGACGACGCGCTCCGGCTCTTCCTGCTCGGCTCGGCCCTCGGCATCGTGCTCGCGCAGCGCGGACACCTCGTGCTGCACGGCAACGCGTTCCGCGTCGACGACGGCTGCGCGGTCGTCCTGGGCCACTCGGGCGCCGGCAAGTCCACGCTCGCCGCCGAGATGCACCGCCGCGGCCACGCCGTGCTCAGCGACGACGTGGTGCCCGTCGACGCCGCCGGCCGCGCGATCCCCGGGTGGCCGCGGATGAAGCTGTGGCAGGACGCGCTGGACCGCATCGGCATGGCGTCCGGTGGCCTGGCGCGGGTCGCTCCGGGCCACGACAAGTTCCACGTCCCGCTCGACCGGCCGGCGCTGGATCCGCTGCCCGTGCGCTGGATCTACCTGCTCGACCGCCACGACGGGCCGCTGCGGCTGACGCCGCTGTCGGGAGCGGCCGTCTTCGCGGTGCTCCACGAGCACGGCTACCGCAACGAGGTGCTGCTGGGCCGGATCCGGGGTACCCACCTGGCACGCAGCGCGAGCCTGGCCGGCCAGGCTCGCGTCGTACGCCTCGATCGTCCGCGCGACGTCGACTCAGTCCATGCGTCTGCCGACGCGATCCTCGCCGACATCGGCGTACGACAGGAAGAGCCCGCCCATGCCTGACCCGACCGAGCGCGCCGAGCGCTGGACCCGCCACCCCGACCTGAGCTCGGTCGAGATGGACGGCGAGATCGTGATGATGGGTGCCGACCAGGGCGAGTACTTCGCCCTCCGCGGGGTCGCCGCCTCGCTCTGGCGCCACCTCGACGAGCCGCACGACCTCGACGAGCTGTGCGTCCTCGTCGCCGACGAGTACGACGTCACCCCCGTCGACTGCCGCGCCGACGTCGCGGCCTTCCTCGCTCAGCTCCGCGCCAAGCGGATGCTGCTCGCGGCCTGACGACCCGCCGCAGTCAGGCCAGCGCGCGGTCGAGGGCCGTCTCGACGTGCAGCGTGGTGCAGGGGAACAGCGGCAGCTCGGAGTCGGCCTGCTTGACCAGCAGCTCCAGCTCGGAGCAGCCGAGGATGATGCCGCCGGCTCCCGCGTCCCACAGCTCCTCGATCAGCGAGACGACGGTGCGGCGGGACGAGTCGAGGACCTTCCCGTGCACGAGCTCGTCGTAGATGATCCGGTTGAGCTCGTCGAGGTGCTCCTCGCCCGGCACCAGCACCTTCAGGCCGTGGCTGGCGATCCGGTCGGTGAAGAACGTCCGCGACATCGCGAAGCGGGTGCCGATCAGCGCCACCGTCTCGGCGCCCTCGGCCTTCGCCGCGTCGGCCACCACGTCACCGAGGTGCAGCAGCGGGATCTGCACCGCGGCCTGCACCTGCTCGGCCACGCGGTGGAACGTCGTGGTGCAGAGCATCAGGAAGTCGGCGCCGGCGCGCTCCACGGACTGCGCCGCGGCCGCGAGGATCTCGGCCACCGCGTCCCAGTCCTCGCGCTCCTGGAGCTCGGTGACCTCCGCGAAGTCGACGGAGGCCATGACCGTGCGCGTCGAGTGGTAGCCACCCAGGCGCTTCTCGACTCCGCGGTTGAGCAGCTCGTAGTAGGCCGCGCTGCTCTCCCAGGACATCCCGCCGATGAGGCCGATGGTCTGCATCCCGACATCCTTCCACGACGGCGGCCACAGTGGTGGCCGCCGCCTCGAGCCGTCCGTCAGGCGGTCCCGGGCGGGTCTCAGGCAGGCGCGCGGTCCGGCGGGAAGCCGCCGTTGGCCACCGGACCCCAGTCCTGCACGGTGATCCGGATCAGCGACTTGCCCTGCTTGCGCATCGCCTCGCGGTAGTCGTCCCAGTCGGGGTGCTCGCCGGCGATCGAGCGGTAGTAGTCGACGAGGGCCTCCGCGGCCTCGGGCATGTCGACCACCTCGGCCGTGCCCTCGACCTGGACGTACGGGTCGTTCCAGTCGTCGGAGTGGACCAGCACGGTCGCGGCCGGGTCGCGGCGCAGGTTCGCCGCCTTGGCACGGTCGGGGTACGTCGAGACGACCAGCCGGCCCTCGGCGTCGACCCCGCCGGCGACCGGCGAGACCTGCAGACCGCCGTCCCGGCGACGGGTGATCAGGGTGAAGCGGTGGCGGGGCCGGACGAACTCCAGCAGCTCGTCGCGCTCGACCCGGTCCGCACGCGCGATGGTGACCATGCTCCGACCCTAGACTCCCGGCGGTCGTGATGGACGCGAGGATGCGCGCCCATCGCGCGTGCGCGGATAGGCTCGTACCTCGTGTCCAGCACTCGTCGTACCGATCTCCGCAACGTCGCCATCGTCGCCCACGTCGACCATGGCAAGACCACCCTCGTGGACGCCATGCTCCACCAGGCCGGCGCCTTCTCGGCGCACCAGGCCGAGGGCGTCGCCGAGCGCGTCATGGACTCCGGTGACCTGGAGCGCGAGAAGGGCATCACCATCCTCGCGAAGAACACCGCGGTGCACTACCGCGGCCCGTCCGCGCAGGACCTCGCCGACGGCGAGATGGTCATCAACATCATCGACACCCCCGGTCACGCCGACTTCGGCGGCGAGGTCGAGCGCGGCCTGTCGATGGTCGACGGCATCGTGCTGCTGGTCGACGCCTCCGAGGGCCCCCTCCCCCAGACCCGCTTCGTGCTGCGCAAGGCGCTCAACGCGGACCTTCCGGTGATCCTGGTCGTCAACAAGACCGACCGCGGCGACGCGCGCATCGACGAGGTCGTCGACGAGACGTACGAGCTGTTCATGGACCTGCTCGACGACTCGCACAGCCAGGACGCCCTCGACTTCCCGGTCGTCTACGCCTCCGGCAAGGCCGGCATCGCCTCGCTGACCAAGCCCGACAACGGCACCCTGCCCGAGGGCGAGGGCCTCGAGCCGCTCTTCCGCACCATCCTCGAGACCATCCCCGCCCCCGAGTACGACGACGGCGCGCCCCTGCAGGCCCACGTCACCAACCTCGACGCCTCGCCCTTCCTCGGCCGGCTCGCGCTGCTGCGCATCAAGCAGGGCACCCTCAAGAAGGGGCAGCAGGTCGCCTGGATGCAGCGCGACGGCGGGGTCAAGAACGTCAAGATCACCGAGCTGCTCATCACCGAGGGCCTCGAGCGCAAGCCCGGCGAGTCCGCTGGTCCCGGCGACATCGTCGCTGTCGCCGGCATCCCGGAGATCATGATCGGCGAGACACTGGCCGACCCCGAGAACCCGATCGCGCTGCCGCTGATCCACGTCGACGACCCGGCCATCTCGATGACCATCGGCACCAACACCAGCCCGCTGGTGGGCAAGGGCGGCAAGGGCCACAAGGTGACCGCCCGCCTGGTCAAGGACCGCCTCGACTCCGAGCTGATCGGCAACGTCTCGCTCCGCGTGCTGCCGACCGAGCGCCCCGACGCGTGGGAGGTCCAGGGCCGCGGCGAGCTCGCGCTGGCGATCCTGGTCGAGCAGATGCGTCGCGAGGGCTACGAGCTGACCGTCGGCAAGCCGCAGGTCGTCACCAAGGAGGTCGACGGCAAGCTGCACGAGCCGTTCGAGCGCCTGACCATCGACGCGCCCGAGGAGTTCCTCGGCACCATCACCGAGCTGCTCGCCAACCGCAAGGGCCGCATGGAGGGCATGACCAACCATGGCACCGGCTGGGTGCGCATGGAGTTCGTCGTCCCGGCCCGCGGCCTGATCGGCTTCCGCACCGACTTCCTCACCGAGACCCGAGGCACCGGCATCGCCCACTCGATCTCCGAGGGCTACTTCCCCTGGGCCGGCGAGATCCGGTCCCGCCAGTCCGGCTCGCTGGTCGCGGACCGCGCGGGTGCCGCCACGGCGTACGCCATGACGAGCCTGCAGGAGCGCGGCACGCTCTTCGTCGAGCCCACGACCGAGGTCTACGAGGGCATGGTCGTCGGCGAGAACTCGCGCGCCGACGACATGGACGTCAACATCACCAAGGAGAAGCAGCAGACCAACATCCGGTCCGCCACCTCCGACAACTTCGAGAAGCTGATCCCGCCGAAGAAGCTGTCGCTGGAGCAGTGCCTGGAGTTCTGCCGCGAGGACGAGTGCGTCGAGATCACCCCGGAGACCGTCCGCATCCGCAAGGTCGACCTCGACGCCAACACGCGCGCGAAGGCTGCGAGCCGAGCGCGTAAGGCGAACAAGTAGGCCTCGGAGCGAGGAACGAGCGGAGAGGTCTGCTTGTTCGCCTTCTGCGAGGCGAAGCAGCCGCCCGAGCGGAGCGAGGGCAGGCTGCGAGCCGAGCGCGTAAGGCGAAGCAGCCGCCCGAGCGGAGCGAGGGCAGGCGGCGAGTCGAGCCCGCAAGGCCAACAAGTAGCGATCCACACGTCAGCGGAGCGAAAAGCGCCTCATCTCATCGAGATGAGGCGCTTGCCACGCCGGGTCGGCGCCGCGGCTCAGTCGCCGAGGCGGAGGCCGGACTCGCCGTCGAAGACGTGCACACCCTTCGGGTCGACCACGAGGTCGATCTTCTGGCCGGGCTCGAGCCGCACCCGCCCGTCGACGCGTACGACGACCTGCGGGATCACGCCGCCGGACAGACCCGGGTCGACCGAGGCGGGGGTGGCGTACACGAACGCGTCGGCACCGAGGTCCTCGACCACCTGGACGGTGACCGGGTAGCCGGTCTCGCCCTCGGCGGCCGGACGCCAGCCCTCGGGGCGGATTCCCAGGGTCAGCGAGCCACCGGAGGCGGCGGCCGCGGCGCGCGGGATCGGGATGTCGTGGCCGTCGACCGAGGCGACGCCGTCGCCGCTGGTCTTGGCGGAGAGCAGGTTCATCGCCGGCGAGCCGATGAAGCCGGCGACGAAGGCGTTGGCGGGCCGGTCGTAGAGCGCCAGCGGGGTGTCGACCTGCTGCAGCACGCCATCCTTCATGACCGCGACGCGGTCGCCCATCGTCATCGCCTCGACCTGGTCGTGGGTGACGTAGACGGTGGTGACGCCGAGGCGGCGCTGGAGCGCGGCGATCTGGGTGCGGGTAGAGACGCGCAGCTTGGCGTCGAGGTTCGACAGCGGCTCGTCCATCAAGAAGACGCGGGGCTGGCGCACGATCGCACGGCCCATCGCCACGCGCTGGCGCTGACCGCCGGAGAGCGCCTTGGGCTTGCGGTTGAGCATCTGCTCGAGGTCCAGCAGCCGGGCCGCCTCGGCGACGCGCTCACGACGCTCGGACTTGGACACCTTGGCGATCTTGAGCGCGAACTCCATGTTCTCCGCGACCGTGAGGTGCGGGTAGAGCGCGTAGTTCTGGAAGACCATCGCGATGTCGCGGTCCTTGGGGGCGACCTGGGTGACGTCGGTGTCATCGATCTTGATCGCGCCGGACGTCACCTCCTCCAGGCCGGCGAGCATCCGCAGCGACGTCGACTTGCCGCAGCCGGACGGCCCGACGAGCACCATGAACTCGCCGTCGCCGATCGTGAGGTCCAGGGAGTCGACTGCAGCCTGCTTGGCTCCCGGGTAGAGGTGCGAGGCCTTTTCGAAGCACACCTGGGCCATGAGGATCCTTCCTGAGGTCTGTGACGGCGCTCATAGTACGCCAGAATGGAAAACGTTCTCTATTGGAAGCGCTTCCACACCTGGCGACCGAGTCTCCCCGCTTGTTCGCGGGTCGTCCTCGGGGGTTGTTGACGAACAGTGTGACCCATGTCATGGTGTGCGCGTCAATAGTTGTGGAAGCGCTCTCACAATGGGGACGCATCCAGACACGAACCACCCGATGCACATGGCAGTCAGGAGTGTCCCC
>WQZX01000046.1 GCA_009780515.1 Nocardioidaceae bacterium
ACCTCCTGCCCGAGGGTGCCGTGACCATCGAGCCGGCGGTGTCCTCGGTCGCCCTGGCGCGCGCCGAGATGGGCTGGCCGGCCGAGTCGTGCGCGGTCGTCAGCGTCGTCGGTCGCGACGTCGCGCTGGTCGCTCGCGAGCTGGCGCCGGGCCGGCGGATCCTGGCGCTGTCGTCCGACGAGCACACCCCTCGTGCCGTCGCCGAGCTGCTGACCGCGCAGGGCTACGGCGAGTCGATGCTCACCGTGCTCGGCGACCTGGGCTCGCCCGCCGCCCGACGTACCGAAGTCCGCGCAAGCGACTGTCGGGGCACCTTCTCCCGCCTGAACATCGTGGCCATCGAGAGCGTCGGCACGTCCGTCGGCGCGAGCTGGACGGCAGGGCTGCCCGACAGCGCGTTCGAGCACGACGGTCAGCTCACCAAGCGCGACCTCCGCGCCTCCGCCCTGGCCCGCCTCGCGCCGGCCCCCGGCGAGCACCTCTGGGACGTCGGCGCCGGCGCGGGGTCGGTCGGCATCGAGTGGATGCGCGCCCACCCGACCTGCACCGCGACCGCGGTCGAGTCCGATCCGGACCGGGCCGCCCGCATCGGCCGCAACGCCCGCACGCTGGGCGTTCCCGGTCTGGGGGTGGTGGAGGGGCGCGCGCCCGACGCCCTCGACGGGCTCCGCCGCCCGCACGCGATCTTCGTCGGCGGCGGCGCCACCCGCGACGGCGTCATCGAGGCCTGCCTGGCCGCGCTGCGGCCCGGCGGACGCCTCGTCGTCCACGGCGTCACCCTCGAGACCGAGCAGCTGCTCGCCTCGCTCCACCGCGAGCACGGCGGCGAGCTGACCCGCATCTCGATCGAGCAGGTCGACGCGATCGGCACCTTCCGGGGCTGGGCGCCCCTGCGCACCGTCACGCAGTGGGCGCTGACCCGCTGAGGCCCCGGCGGACGAACCGCACGACGGCGTAGAGCAGCGCGAGGTCGAGCAGCACGAGCACCACGATCGCGATGCCCTTGCCCTGCACGGCCGTCGCATGGCCGAAGTCGATCCGTGCCTTCGCCGGGTCGCTCGTCAGGTAGTCGAGCCGCACCGTGTCCCCGACGTGCCAGCCGCCGCAGAAGCTGTCGTCGTGCGTGTAGCGGTGGCCGGCGACCTCGTAGCCCATCGTCGAGGGGCAGGCACGCGCACCGGAGTGGTACGACGCGACCGTCGCACTCGCGCGTCCGGAGTAGCCCAGGTCCTCGGGGCCGGTCGCGACCCCCACGGTGACCGCGACGCCGAACGCCAGCACGACGGTCGCCAGCGCCGCCCAGATCCACGCACGCGCTCGTCGCATCGACCCCTCCCGCGATCAGGCGCGGCGGCCGTAGGTCTCCTGGTGCAGGACGGACCCTACCGGCGAGCGGTGGCGCCAGCCGTGACGCTCGAGGTCCGGCACGTCCGGCAGGCCCTCCACCGGCCCGACGCAGAGCCAGGCGACCGGACGGACGTGGTCGGGCATGCCGACCAGCGAGCGCAGGAACTCCTCGCGGTAGAAGCTGACCCAGCCCACGCCGAGCCCCTCGGCGGTGGCGGCGAGCCAGAGGTTCTGGATCGCGCAGACCACCGAGTAGAGGCCGGCGTCGGCGATCGCGTGGCGGCCCAGCACGTTCGGGCCGCCGCGGGTCGGGTCGTAGCCGACGACGATGCCGAGCCCCGACTCGCGGATGCCCTCGACCTTGATCCGGCTGAACGTCTCGGCACGCTCGCCCTCGAGCGTCGCGGCGTAGGTGTCGCGCTCCTCGCCGACGTGCTTGGCGAACACGTCGAGGGTCTCGGGCGCTCGCACGAGCACGAAGTCCCAGGGCTGGCTCATGCCGACGCTGGGCGCGCAGTGTGCGGCCGACAGCACCCGGTCGAGGGCGTCCTGCGGGATCTCGGCACCGGTGAACTCGCGCCTCGTGTCGCGACGACGGTTGATCACGTCGTACAGGCCCGCGGTCGGGATCTCGGGGATCATCGTGTGCTCCGCTCGCGGTGGGGGTCGTAGAGGTAGGACTCGCCGCCCGAGCCGGCCAGCGCGCGGCCGACCATGATCACGGCGGCCTGGCGCAGGCGGGCGGCCTCGACGGCGTCGGCGATGCTACCGACAGTCCCCCGCAGCACCTGCTGCTCGGGCTGGCTGGCCCGGTGGACGACGACGACAGGGCAGTCTGCGCCGTAGTGGCCGACCACCTCGGCCATCAGCTCGCGGGTGCGGGTGATGCCGAGGTGCAGCACGAGGGTCGCCCCGGTTGCGGCGTACGACGCCAGCGACTCGGCCTCCGGCATCGCTGTCGAGCGGGCCTGGGTGCGGGTCAGCACCACCGTCTGCGAGACGAGCGGGACGGTGAGCTCGCGACCGACCAGCGCGGCCGCGGCGGCGTACGCCGGAACGCCCGGTGTCGCGGCCCACGGCACCCCGGCCGCGTCGAGCCTGCGGGTCTGCTCGGCGAGTGCGGAGTAGACCGAGAGGTCGCCGGAGGCGAGCCGCACGACCGCCTGGCCGGCGCGATGGGCGGCGACGAGGTGCCCGGTGATCGCGTCGAGGTCGAGGCCCTGGGTGTCGACCAGCTCGGCCTCGGGGCTGACGTGGGTCAACACCTCGGGGTCGAGGTAGGTCCCGGGGAAGAGCACCACCTCCGCGGCCGCGAGGAGGCGGGTGGCGCGGACGGTGAGCAGGTCGGCCGCGCCGGGACCGGCGCCGACGAAGTGGATCATCGGACGTACCTCGGTGTCCACACGCCCGCGCGGCTCACCCGCGTGCTGTCCGCGCCGATCAGCAGCAGGCACTTCATGTCGATGGTCGCGGGGTCGAGCTCGCCGAGCGTCGTGACGGTCAGCGACTCCTCGGCGCGGCCGACGTCGCGCCCGACCACGACGACGGTGTCCGGCTTGCGCTCCTCGAGCAGCACGTCGACCGCGGTCGCGATCTGACCGGTCCGCGAACGCGAGGCGGGGTTGTAGATCGCCAGCACCAGGTCGGCCTGCGCGATCGCACGGAGCCGCCGCTCGACGACGTCCCACGGCTTGAGCCGGTCGCTGAGCGACACCACCGCGAAGTCGGCACCGATCGGCGCGCCCGCCCTGGCCGCGACCGCCTGCACGGCACTGACTCCGGGCAGCACCCGGATCGCCACGTCGTCGTACGACGGGTCCTCGGCGGCCTCGAACACCGCGGCGGCCATCCCGAAGACGCCCGCATCGCCACCCGAGACCACCGCGACCCGCTCCCCGGCCTCGGCCAGGTCGAGCGCCTGCCGGGCCCGGTCGACCTCGACGGCGTTCCCCGAGGCGTGGCGCGTCAGGCCCTCGCGCTGGGGCACCCGTGCGAGGTACGGCCCGTAGCCGACGACGTGGTCCACCTCCGCCAGCGTGGCGCTCACCTCCGGCGTCAGCCACCCCTCCGGCCCCGGCCCGAGCCCGACGACGACGAGCTCACGGGACTGCCGTTTGGGCACAAACGGCAGCTCTGAGGCCGATTCCGGTGTCGATTGGGCACAAACGGCACGCATCCGGCCCGCGTCGGCCCGCCCCGGAGCCGTGTCCCCCGGCACCACGACCAGCGAGAAGTACGGCACGGTCTCGGGGTCGACGTCGGCGACGGGGAGACGTCGCTCGTCGGGCTGGGAGGCGCGCTCGACGTACCAGGAGCCCTCGAGCCGGCCGGCCTGCCGGAGCGCGGAGACCACGGCGGGGAAGGTGCGGCCGAGCTTCATGATGATGGCGCCGTCGGTGTCGGCGAGGCGGCGGGCGAGCTCGGGCTCGGGCAGCGTGCCGGGCAGGACCGTCAGCACGTCGGTCTGCCGCACGAGCGGCAGCGATGCCGCCGCGGTGGCCGCCGAGAACGCCGGGACCCCGGGCACCACCGACGTCTCGTAGAGGTCCTGGAAGCGGTCGTGGAGGTACATCGAGGACCCGTAGAACAGCGGGTCGCCCTCGGCCAGCAGCACCACCGAGCGACCCGCGTCGAGGTGCCCGGCCAGCCGGCGCGCGCAGGACTCGTAGAAGTCGGCCATCGCGCCGACGTACCCGCCGGGATGGTCGGTCGAGCCGGTCGTGACCGGGTAGCGCAGCTCCTCCTCGATCGCCTCGGCCGGGATGAGGGACGAGGCGATCCGCCGCGCGTGCGACTGCTTGCGTACGCCGGCGTGGTAGGCCACCACCGCTGCCGAGCCGATGACCCGCGCCGCCTTGATGGTGACCAGCTCGGGGTCGCCCGGGCCGATGCCGACGACGGTGAACGTCCCCTTCATTCCTTCTCCTGTGCCAGTGCGTTGAGCGCGGACGACGTCATCGCCGACCCGCCCCGGCGGCCGCGGACGGTCACGAACGGGATGTCGATGCCGTGCTCGTCGGCGAACCGGACGAGGGCCTCCTTCGACTCCGCCGCCCCGATGAACCCGACCGGGCAGCCGACGATCGCCGCCGGCCGCGGCCCGCCGTCCAGGATCATCTCGAGCAGGTGGAACAGCGCGGTCGGAGCGTTGCCGATCGCGACGACGGCCCCGCCGAGGATCGGCTCCCAGAGCGACACGGCCGCTGCGGTGCGGGTCGTGGTCCACTCACGCGCGAGCTCCGGCACGCGCGGGTCGTCGAGCAGGCACAGGACCTCGTTGTCGCGCGGCAGCCGCGCGCGCGTCACGCCGGTCGCCACCATCGTGGCGTCGCAGAGGATCGGCGCGCCCGCCTCGAGCGCGCCGCGTGCTGCCGCCACGAGTCCCGGGTGCACGACCAGGTCGCGGGCGAGGTCGACCTGCCCGCTGCCGTGGATCATCCGCACGGCCAGCCTCTCGGCGTCGGCCGGGATCGCGGTGAGATCGGCCTCGCGCCGGATCGTCGCGAACGAGTCGACGTAGATGGCGGGGCCGGAGTCGACGTAGTCATAGCGGCGGATGGGCCTGTTCATCGGTCCTCCTCGGGGACGAGCACGCCGTGCCAGGGCGTGACGACCAGGTGGTCGGCGCCGGCGCTGAGCTCCTCGACAGCGGCACGGTCCAGCCCGTCCGCCGATACGGCGACGTGCCGCCCGCCCGGCACCGGGCCGAACGGCAGCGGACCGCTGGGTGCGGGCAGGCGCGGGTCGGGGGTCGTGTGCCTGAGACCCCCGTATCCCGGGCTCTCAGGCACACGACCCCACCCCGGCAGCTCGGTCACGTGCCATGCAGCCGCCGCGCCGCTCCCCCGCGCCGCCACGAAGTCCCGCGCAAGTCCGACCAAGCGGTCGGCTACCTCGGCCCGTACGACGACCGGCCCCCACCGGTCGCCGATCCGCAGCTGCGCCTCGTCGTCGCCGAGCAGCACCACACCCAGGTCGCAGGGCCGGTCGAGCAGGTGACCGCGGCCGTCGTCGAGCACGAGGAGGAAGCGACCCGGCAGCCCGGCCAGCACGGGATCCGCGCACAGCGCCCGGTCGAGCGCATCCAACATCGCTCCGTCGAAGCCCGGCGTCGCCATCACGTTGCGCACCAGCTCATGCGTCCGCGACGGCAGCAGGCCGGTCGCCTCGAGAGCGGCCAGCGCCTCCGGCGCGAGGGCCGCACCCCGCCGGGCGAACGCACGGACCTGCAGGTTGGCGCGCGAGGTCAGCCGGATCCGCCCGTCGGCGTACTCCTCGGCCACGGTGATCAGCGCGCGCAGCGAGGCCAGCGGCACCCGCCCACCGATCAGCCGGATCCGCACGAGCAGCCCGTCGGGCGCGGGCCAGGGTCGGAGGGCGCCGGGGCACCGGTCTGCTCGGGTGCGGGTTGCTGCCACTACGAGGCCCATCTGGTCCGGGCCCGTTCGCGGGACCCACTGTCGACCACGCGGCGGTCGCCGCGAGGACCAGCAGGTATCGGACTCGGACCCCGACAGCAGGGCCCTCACCGTTGCGCGTCAGTCCCGGACTCTCACCGGGTTCCCTGAACTGGCGCGGTCGAGGATACGCAGGTCCCGTCGCCGGAGCGACTCAACCCCCGCGACCGCCGTACCAACAGACCACCACAACCCCCGCGGCCGTCGTACCACCAGACCGCCACAACCCCCGCGGCCGTCGTACCACCACAACCCCCGCAACCACCGCAGCCGCCAGACCTCCGCAACCGTCTTGCCGCCAGACCGCCGCCACCACGTACGAGCCTCGACCGCGAGCGCGGCAGCGCGGCGCCGCAGGCGCCGGCTGGCGAGCGTGGGCGCCGAGGCGACGGAGGGAGCGCCAGCGACCGGAGGTGCCTCGGCGCCCACGTGAGGCAAGGCGCCGACAGCGGCGACGCGCTCGCGCAAGTCCTAGTTGACCTGGCGGTCGCGGCCCTGCCAGTAAGGCGCCCGCAGCTTGAACTTCTGCAGCTTGCCGGTGGCGGTGCGGGCGAGCTCGTCGCGGAACTCGACCGTGGTCGGTGCCTTGTAGCGCGCGACCTTGCCCTTGCAGTAGTCGATGACCTCGGCCTCGGTCAGCGTCGAGCCGGGCGCGAGGACGACGAGGGCCTTGATCGTCTCGCCCCACTTGTCGTCGGGCACGCCGATCACGGCGACCTCGTTGATCTCGGGGTGGGAGAAGATCGCGTCCTCGACCTCGATCGAGGAGACGTTCTCGCCGCCGGTGATGATGACGTCCTTCTTGCGGTCGGCGATCGTGAGGTAGCCGTCGTCGCCGATCGTGCCGCCGTCGCCGGTGTGGAACCAGCCGTCGCCGAGCGCCCGCTCGCTCTCGTCGGGCTTCTCCCAGTAGCCCTCCAGCACCACGTTCGAGCGCGCCAGCACCTCGCCGTCCGCGTCGATCTGCAGAGTGGTACCCAGCGCGGGAGCGCCGGCGCGCACCAGCCTGGCGGCGCGGTCCTCCGTCGACAGGTCGTCCCACTCGGCCCGACCGCGGTTGATCGTCAGCAGCGGCGAGGTCTCGGTGAGGCCGTAGATCTGGACGAACTCCCACCCGAGCTCGCTCTCGATCCGCATGATCGTCTTGGTCGGCGGCGGTGCGCCGGCACAGATGATCCGCACCTTGTCGCGCCCGGGGATCTCGCCCTCCCAGGTCTGCGCGGCGTCGAGGATCGAGGCCACCACCGCCGGCGCGGCGCACATGAACGTGACGCCGTGCTTCTCGATCCGGCGCAGGATCTCGGCACCGTCGACCTTGCGCAGCACCACCTGGGGTACGCCGAGACCGGTGGTCGCGAACGGCATCCCCCAGCCGTTCGCGTGGAACATCGGCAGCGTGTGCAGATAGACGTCGCGATCGGTCACGCCGGCGTGCAGCGCGAAAGTCACGGCGTTGACCCAGATGTTGCGGTGGGTGAGCTGCACGCCCTTCGGGCGCGCGGTCGTGCCGGAGGTGTAGTTGATGGTCGCGGTGGCGTTCTCGTCCGGCTCCCACGCCCGCGGGGCGACACCGTCGAGGAACAGGTCCTCGTCGGAGCCGATCACGAACTTGTGCTCGCACTCCACGCCGTCGAGCGCGTCGGCGACCTCGGGGTCGACGTACAGGACGCGGGCGCCGGACTGCTCGACGATGTAGGCGACCTCGTCGGGCGAGAGACGGAAGTTGACCGGGACGAGCACGCGGCCGTAGCCGGTGACGCCGAAGAAAGCGGCCATCAGCCGGGCGCTGTTGTGCGACACCATCGCGACGCGGTCGCCCACCCCGATGCCGAGCTCGTCCAGCTTCGCGGCGATGCCGCGGGCGCGAACCGCGAGGTCGGCGTAGGTCACGTCGCCCAGGCTCGTCGCGGGCTGGTCCGGCTCGTCGACGACGCCGACGCGGTCGGCGTACACGGTCTCGGCGCGGGCCAGGAAGTCGGTGGTGCTGAACGGAACGAGCATGGGCAGTGGCCTCCCTCACATCGGCGGTGCCGCCAATCTAACGCGACGGCGCCGTCGAGGTGAGGGACGGCCTCACCACTGCTGGGTGGTGTACTGCCCGCCGGTGACGGCCTCGCCCTCCAGCTCGTTCTCGAAGACCGAGTGGACCGCGACGCGACCCGGGCCGACCAGCCGCAGGAACATCGTGCGCACCTGGAAGCGGCGCCAGGTCGACCAGCCGGCCATCGACGGCGCCTCGAGGTGGAGGCCCATCTGCACCGAGAGGTCCTTGTAGAGCAGCGCCCGCGGCTGGACCAGGATGTGCTCGCCCGGCGCGAGGTCGCGGACGAAGGTGTTGCCCGGCGCGTGCAGCAGGAGCAGGCCCGGCTCGCTGCGCGCGGTGAAGACGTCGTCGTACATCCCGAGCGGGTAGTGCGTCTCCCTGTCGTCGCCGTAGCCGGTGCGGTACCAGAGGCCGTTGCGCGCGTAGGTGTAGTCGATGCTCGTGGTCGCCGCGAGGAAGCGGTGCTCGCGCACCCACATCGCGCCGCCGGCGGGCAGCGGCACGGCGATGACCTCGCCGGCGTGGTTGTCGGAGATGCCGACCCGACCGGGGCCCGTCGCGTCGAGCATGTACGACGGCATGCCGGCCAGCATCCGCTTCCAGCCCTTGGCGTTGGGGTGGTTGGTGATCCGGACGCCGGGCTCGGCCCAGAGCAGCGCGTGGTGGGAGAAGTAGACCGACTCCCCCTCGTGCAGGCTGAAGTCGGCGACGGGTACGACGTCCCCCTCGATCTGCACGCGGCTGCGGCCGAACTGGATGCGGGTCATGTCCGCGATCGGCGGCTGCTCGACCCAGCCGGACGTCGAGACGGCGGCACGGAGGTCGATCGGGGCGCCGCAGGTCGGGCAGCTCCGCTGGTCCTGACCGAGCTGCGACTGCAGGCGGCAGTAGCGGCAGGTGTAGGTGTCGCCGCTCGTCGGAGTGGTGGGCGCGGTCGTCATCAGTCGCTCCCGTGGTGGTGGTACATCGACTGGATGCCGAGCCGGCCGGGGCCGACGAACTCGGCGACGAACAGGCCCTTGCTGAACATGCCGGTCTTCACGTCGAGCTGGACGGTGTTCATCTGCACCGACGCGTCCTTGTAGAGGAAGCCGCCGGGCTCGACCTGGATCCGCTCCCCCGGCTGCAGGTAGCGCTCGAAGACGTTGCCGTTGCCGTGCAGCATCACGACGCCGGGCTCGCCGCTGGTGATGAATCGGTCCATGTACATGCCGTTGCCGCCGTGCAGCAGGTTGGTCAGGCCCTTGATCCGGACGTAGGAGTACGCCGTGGTGTGGCTCGCGACCACGAACGCGTGCTCGCGCACGTCGAGCTCGACGCCCGGTCCGAGCGGGATGACCAGCAGCTCGCCGGGCGCCTCCCGTGAGAACGCGACGCGGCCGGGCCCGTAGGCCACCGTTACGAGATGCGGCATGCCGGCGAGCTTGCGCTTCGCGCCGCCCGGCACGCTGTACGCCGCCAACGGAGCCTGCGGGTCCTTCCAGAGCATCACGTGGTGCTCGAAGTAGACCGAGTCGCCCTGGGCGAGGTTCACCTCCGCGACGGGCACCATGGTGCCCTCGACCTGGACGGTGGACGCGGAGAAGCGGAACTGCTCCATGTCCCTCATCCGTGGCGCCTCGCGCCATCCCGAGTCGCTGACCAGGTTGACGACGTCCAGCGGCGCACCGCACTGAGGACATGTCGTCGTACCAGGATCCGACTGCGCCTGACACCACTGACACTCGACGAGTTCCATGAGCGTGACGCTATCCACACCGGGGCCGCTGAAACCTGCGCCTCGACTCGCCACCGAACAGGTCGTCGGGGCACAGCTCGGCGTGACCACCGCGGGCGCGTCGTACGTCGCACCGTGCCGGATCGGGGAGGATCTCCGGACCATGTCCACCACGATCAAGGAGAGCAACTGATGAGCGACGTCACCCACTTCGCCGAAAGGACGGTGCTGGTGACCGGAGCGTCGTCGGGCCTCGGCGCCGCCGCCGTACGCCGGTTCGCCGCCGACGGAGCGCACGTGCACGCCGCCGCACGCGACCAGGACCGGCTGGCCGAGGTGGCCGGATCCTGCGCCGGGATGCCCGGCCGGGTGACCTTCGGGCCACTCGACGTCGCCGACCCCGGCTCGTGCCGGTCGGCGGTGGCCGACGCGGTCATCGAGGGCGGCCGGCTCGACGTGCTCGTCAACAACGCCGGACGGCACGACTTCCGGATCACGACCAACGTCACCGACGAGGAGTGGGACCGCGACATCGCGGTCAACCTCGGCGGAGCGTTCCACTGCGCGCGGGCCGCGATCCCCCACCTGCTCGAGACCGGCGGCAACATCGTCAACGTCAGCTCGGTCGCGGGGCAGGTCGGCGAGGCCTGCTCGGCGGCGTACACCGCCGCCAAGCACGGCATCGTCGGTCTCACCAAGGCGCTCGCGGTCGAGTACCTCCGCACGCCGCTGCGCGTCAACTGCGTCTGCCCCGGCGGGATGGACACGCCCCAGGCGCACACCATCGGCTTCCCCGACGGCGTCGACCTCGACCTGATCATGCGCATCTCGGCCACCCGCGGGCTGATGACGCCCGAGAGCGTGGCCGAGGTCGTGGTGTTCCTGGCCTCCGACGAGGCCGCCTCGATCAACGGCAGCGTGCAGGTCGTCGACCACGGTCACCTGGCCGGCTGATCGGCGTCACCGACCCCGGAGCAGCGTGCAGTCGTCGGCGCCGGACCCGAGCGGCCAGCTCGCGAGGACGCGGCAGTCGCCCTCGGCGTACCGGTGGATCTCGAGGCGCTCGGCCCGGCAGCGCGCCGGCAGCAGGTCGCCCAACGCCGCGCGGACCGAGTCCACCGTGACCGGCCCCGCGGCGTGGTCGAGCGTGAGGTGCGGGACCGGGTCGAACTCGCCGGCGTACGGCGGGTGGCCGGGGTACGCCTCCACGACCCGGCCGGTCAGCTCCGCGAACGGCGCCGCCGGCTCGGGGCCGGTGTGGATGATCCCGTTGGGGAACTCCGCGACCGAGCGCAGCGCGAACCCGAAGGCAGGGGTGTCGCGCGCGATCGCGGCCAGCACCTCGAGGTCGGCCGGCGAGGGGTCGGCCACGAACGGCGCCAGCACGGTGACGTGAGCGTGGGTGAACGCCGGGTCGCGCGAGACCCAACGGGGGTCGTAGTGGTCCCAGCGGGCGCGGACGAACGGCTCCAGCCCGGGCACCGGGACGACAACCACGGTGTGCCCGTCGGCGTCCTCCTCGGTGTGAGCCACGACGCATTCCTACCGCTGACCGTGCTCTTCGGCCGACTCCGTCGTTGCACCGCCGTCAGATCTCGGACGGGACACGGGGGTATCTCGGACATGACGACCAACAATCCGGAGCTGCAGGAGCGCGAGCGCGACCCTGAGCTCTCGGGGATGCTGCTGCTGATCGGGCTGCTCGCACTCTTCATGGTGCTGGTGCTGCTGGCGACCTGAGCCGGCCTGCAGGCTGGGCGCTCGATATCTTGCAGCCATGAACGCACAGATCGCTCAGCCCGATCCCGACGTGCACGCCGCCGCCACCGAGCGGCTCGCTGGCCTCGCGACGCCCGCCGGCGCACTCGGGCGGCTCGGCGAGCTCGGGGTCTGGGTCGCCGCGACCCAGGGCCAGTGCCCGCCCGCGCCGCTGGACGACGTGCGGCTGGTGATCTTCGCCGGCGACCACGGTGTGGCGCAGCACGGTGTCTCGGCGTACCCGCCGGCGATCACGGGCGCGATGGTCCGCACGTTCGTCGCCGGCAAGGCCGGCGTCACTGCCCTCGCCGGTGTGCACGGCGTGCACGTGCGGGTGCTCGACCTCGGCGTCGACGACGACCTCGAGGGCGTGCCGGACGAGGTCCGCGCCCACAAGGTACGACGCGGCTCCGGCGCCATCCACCTCGAGGACGCGCTCACCCCCGAGGAGACCGAGCAGGCGCTGGCGGCCGGTCGTGCGGTCGCCGACGAGGAGATCGACGCGGGTGCGCAGCTGCTGCTCAGCGGCGACATGGGCATCGGCAACACCACCCCAGCGGCGGCAATGGTCGCCGCCGCGCTCGGCCTCCCGGCCGCCGAGGTCACCGGCCGCGGCACCGGTGTCGACGGCGCGGCGCTCGCCCACAAGACCGAGGTGGTCCAGCAGGCGCTCGACCGCGCCGGCGCGCGGCTCGAGGACCCGGTCGAGACGCTGACCGCGGTCGCGAGCGCCGACCTGGCGGCCACGGTCGGCTACCTGCTGCGCGCCGCCGAGCGCGGCGTACCCGTCCTGCTCGACGGGCTCATGTCCGTGGCCTGCGCGCTGACGGCCGAGCGGATCGCGCCGGGCGCGGTGGCGTGGTTCGCCGCCGGCCACCGCTCCACCGAGCCCGCCCAGTCGCTGGCGCTGGAGAAGCTCGGCCTGGTCCCGCTGCTCGACCTCGACCTCCGCCTCGGCGAGGGGTCCGGCGCGGTCGCGGCGGTGCCGGTCGTGCGGTCGGCGGCCGCGCTGCTGCGTGACGTCGCGCTGCTCGCCGACCTGATGCCGCCGGAGTGATCCGCAGCCTCCGCCTCTCGGCGGGCATGCTCACCGCGCTGCCGGTGCGGTCGGTCATGGACCCGTCGCCGGCCACCGCGCGGGGCGCACTGCTCCTCGCGCCGCTGGCCGTCGCCCCGCTCGGCCTCGCCGTCGGCGTCGTGCTGTGGCTGGGCGGGGTGCTGCTGCTTCCGCCGCTCGCCGTCGGGCTCGCCGCCGTCGGCCTCCTCGCCGTCGGCTCCCGTGCGCTGCACGTCGACGGCCTCTCCGACGTCGCCGACGGCCTGACCGCCTCCCACGAGCGCGAGCGCTCGCTCGCCGTCATGAAGGGAGGCACCGCGGGGCCCGCCGGCGTCGCCTCCGTCGTGATCGTGCTGGGCCTGCAGGGGGCCGGGTTCGCCGCGCTGGCCGCCGACGACCGGGGTGACTGGCGAGGCCCGCTGATCGGCGGCTGCTGCGTGCTCGTCTCCCGGCTCGCGCTGTGGGTGACCTGCTCCTCGGCCTTCCCGGAGGCACGGCCGGACGGGTTGGGCGTGACGTTCGCCCGGAAGGTGCCGGTCGTGGCGGCGGCGCTCGGCTTCGGCGTGCTCGCGGTCGCGGCCGGCTTCGTCTCGCCCGACCGCGGTCCCGCGACCATCGCCATCGCCGCCGTCGCCGTGTTCGCGCTGACGACCCACTGCGTACGCCGCTTCGGCGGCGTCACCGGCGACGTCTTCGGCGCCGCGATCGAGGTGGCACTCGCCGTGCTGGTCGTTGGCGCGGCGACCTTCTGAGGACGACCCGACGGCGGCTCAGAGGCGGAGGATCCGGCCTGCCACGACCAGGTGCACCTCGTCGCAGACGGCGGCCACCCGCTGGTTGACCTCGCCGAGCAGGTCCCGGAAGAGCCTGCCGGAGCGGTGCTCGGGCACCAGACCGAGTCCGACCTCGTTGGTCACGAGCACCACGTCGACCGTCGCGGCGGCGACGGCGGCCACCACCGCGTCGCACGCTCGCCCGACGGCCGTGTGGATCTCCTCGGACGGCGCCTCCCAGAGATCCGCCTCGTCGACCAGGCCCTGCAGCCAGGTCCCGAGGCAGTCCACCAGCACCGGCCTCCCGGCGGTGCCCAGCACCCCGGCGACGTCACGCGTCTCCAGCGTGGTCCAGGCGGCCGGCCGCGACGAGCGATGGCGGGCGATGCGGGCGGCCCAGTCGGCGTCGTCGTACGACGGGCCGGCGGCGACGTAGGTGACCGGCTCGCCGCTCGTGCCGGCGAGCGCCTCGGCGTGGGCGGACTTGCCGGACCGGACCCCGCCGGTCACGAGCACGCGGCTCACAGCCGGAACTCCACCTTGCGGGTCGCGAGGTCGGCGACGGCGAGCGTGGCCGTCACGTCGTGGCCGAGCGGCAGGTCGGAGGCCGCCGTCACCGGCGCCTCGACGCCGACCTCGCCGACCATCAGCACGCCGCGGGTCGGATCCTTGTCCTCGACGCTCGTGACCACGCCGTCGAAGGTCTCGCCGACCCGTCCGGCCAGCACACCCGCCTCGACCAGGTCGGCGACGGCACGCTCGTAGGTGTGGGCCCGCTGGGCCGAGCCGGCCAGGATCTTGGGCAGGCCCGGCAGCGCGGTGGTCACCCAGTCCGGCACCGGGCGGCCGGCGCAGAGCGCGACGCAGACCTCGCCGACGTACCTGTCGCCGAGGCGGCGCAGCGGGGCCGTCGCATGGGCGTACTCCGCACCGATCGCGCTCTGCTCGCGCTGCTCCGGCAGCTCGCCGTCGAAGGCGGTGTAGCCGCTGCCGCGCAGCAGCCGGGTGCACGCGACCGTCATCGCCTGGTGGGCGGGAGCCCTCGGGTCGAGACCGCGCACGAAGCCCGGGTAGTCGAGGCCCTCCGGCCAGTCGATCCGCAGCGCCTGCGCCACCCGACGCAGTCGTACGACGTCGCGTGGGTCGGGCGGGGGCAGCGTGCGGAGCATCCCGACCTTGCCGTCGACCATCAGCCGTGCGGCGGCCATCCCGGTCAGCAGCGAGATCTGGGCGTTCCAGCCCTCGACCGGGAGCTGCTCGCGGAAGCCCAGCGAGAACGAGCCGTCCTGCTCCTCCACCTCCTGCTCGGGCAGCGCCAGCGACACGCCGCCGCGGGCGGCCTCCCGCTTCTCGCGCAGCCGTCCGACCTCGGCGAGCAGCGCGATGACCTCGGGTGCGGTGCCGCCGTCGAGCGAGGCCTGCGCGTCGACGTACGACCAGCGGGCGGTCGACCGCACGCGTGCCCGCTCGACGTGGATGTCGGTGATGGCGCCGTCGGGATCGAGGCGGATCGTCCAGAGCAGGGCCGGCCGCTCCTGGTCGGGCAACAGCGACGCGGCGTTCTCCGACAGGACCGGCGGGTGCAGCGGGATCCGGGTGTCGGCGCCGTAGAGCGTCTCGCCGCGATGGTGCGCCTCCACGTCGATCGGACCGCCCGGCTCGACGAACGCGGCCACGTCGGCGATCGCGTAGTGCACGACGAACCCGTCGGCGTCGCGCTGCAGGCACATCGCCTGGTCGAGGTCCATCGAGCCCGCCGGGTCGATGGTCAGCAGGGGCAGGTCGGTCCGGTCGAGCTCAGGCAGGGTGACCGAGGCGGCGGCGTGCTCGGCGGCGGCGAGGACGTCCGGTGGGAACTCCCCCGGCAGGTGCTGCTCGTCGGCGATCCTCGCCAGACCCTCCTGGAGCTGTGGCGAGCTCGCTCGCACCCGGTAGACGAGGTTGCTCGGCATGCGCCCGACCCTAGTGCCCCTCCCGGTGCCCCGCCCGCACGCTCCTATCCTTGCGGCCGTGCTGATCCTGCTCCCGCCCAGTGAGGGCAAGACCGCTCCCCGGCGCGGGGCGCCCCTCGACCCCACCGCCCTGTCCCTGCCCGATCTCGCCCCCACGCGGGAGAAGGTCATGGGGGCTCTCGTGGCGCTGTGCCGCGACGACCCGGCCCGGGCCTCGGAGGTGCTCGGCCTGTCGGCCGGCCAGGCCGACCTCGTCGAGCGCAACGCGGACCTGCCGACGGCGCCGGCCGCCCGCGCCGACCGGGTCTACTCCGGCGTCCTGTACGACGCCCTCGACCTCTCGACCCTCTCGACCGCCGCCAAGCGGCGGGCCGGCTCCCGCGTCGCCGTGACCTCGGCCCTGTTCGGGCTGGTCCGCTTCGGCGACCGCATCCCGGCGTACCGGCTGTCGGGCGACGCGTCCCTGCCCGGCCTCGGCCCGGTCGCCGGCGTCTGGCGCGACGCCCTCGGCCCGGTGGTGACCGACGCGCTCGGCCGCGGTCTCCTCGTCGACCTGCGCTCGACCGTGTACGCCGCGTTCTGGCGGCCACCGGCCGACCTCGCCCCGCGGGTGGCGACGGTGCGCGTCCTCCACGAGGTCGGCGGCACCCGCAAGGTGGTCAGCCACTTCAACAAGGCGACCAAGGGCCGGATCGTGCGGGCGCTGCTCGAGGACGGCGCCGACCCGGCGACGCCCGAGGCGCTCGCGGACGTCCTCCGCCGGCTGGGTTGGAGCGTCGAGGTCGGCCGCCCCGGCACGAAGGGGACCCAGCTCGACGTCGTCGTCCACGAGCTGTGAGGTCCGCCGGCGGGCCCGGAATGTCGATAGATCGCCCGACGCCGGGCGCGCCGCCCGTCCGCGCGCGTCGCTCGGCGTAGGCTCGTCGGCACCGTGGAAGAAGAGCGTGCGACCGACCAGACACCCGAACGGTTCGGGGGACTCGTGCCTGCGCCCGAGACCCCTGCTCCCACCCGGGTCAGCCTGGTCGAGGTGACCGGACTCGGTCGCGCGCTGCTCCTGCGTGACGAGCACGGCGGCGAGTACACCCTCGACATCACACCGCTGCTCCGCACGTCGGTCCACGCTGGCACGCCCCGCCGATCGGAGACCAAGATGACCAGCAGCCTGCGCCCCCGCGACATCCAGAACCGGATCCGCTCCGGGGAGTCACCGGAGTCGGTCGCCGAGCTCGCCGGCACGACGGTCGAGGCGATCATGCCGTACGTCGCCCCCGTGCTGGCCGAGCGCGAGCACATCGCGTCGACCGCGCAGCGCGCCTCGCTGCGGCGCGGGCCCGGCGAGCCCCCGACGACTCCCCCGCTCAACCGGATCCTCGGCGACGCCGTGGCGGCCAACGTCCGGGCGGTCGGCGGCGATCCTGACGACGTCGAGTGGGACGCCTACCGCCGCGAGACCGGTCGCTGGGTGCTGAGCGCGGCCTACGACCTCACCGGTCGCAGCGGCTCGGCCCGCTTCACCTACGACGCGCCGGGCAACTACGCGCTCACCGACAACGACGACGCCCGCTGGCTCATCGGCGACCTGCCCGAGCCCGCGGCCGCCGCCGAGCCGGTCGACGACCTCCAGCAGGCCCGCCAGCGCCGCGCGGCCGCGTCCTCGTCCGACCTGCCGCTGGGCGACTCGCTCGGCGACGACGCGCTCGACCTGATCGACGACCACGAGGACGTCCGCCCTGCGCGCCGTGCGCCGGAGCGTCCCGCGGCGGCGGCCGACGACGGTCAGCTCGCCTTCGACGAGCCGCTCCGCCCGACCGCCCCGGAGCCGGCCGAGGCGTCGCAGCCGGCCGAGCCGGCCGCCCAGGACGACGACGCCGACTCGACCCGCCAACGCCGCCCGGCGCAGAAGAAGCGGGGCCGCGCATCGGTGCCGAGCTGGGACGAGATCATGTTCGGCCCGACCGGCGACTGACCGACCGCTGCCCCTCGCCCGAGGGGCGGGACCGAACCGTCGCAGGCCCACCCAAGCGACCTCGCGGCGGCGTAGTGTCCGGACATGGCCTACTTCGTTACGGGCGCCACGGGCTTCATCGGGCGCCATCTCGTCGACGAGCTCGTCAGCAACCGCGAGGGCGAGATCTTCGTGCTGTGCCGCGAGTCGTCGCTGGACCGGCTGGCTCCGCTGATCGCGCGGTGGGGATCGACCCGCGTGATCCCGGTCGTCGGCGACCTGTCCGCCGACGGTCTCGGCGTGGACCAGGAGTGGGTCTCCGAGCACGCCGGCTCCATCGACCACTTCTTCCACCTCGCGGCGATCTACGACATGACGGCCGACGACGCGACCAACCAGACGATGAACGTCGACGGGACCCGTCACGCGCTCGAGCTCGCCGACGCCCTCGACGCGGGCCGCTTCCACCAGGTCAGCTCGGTCGCCGCCGCCGGTGACTACCACGGCCACTTCGGCGAGGACATGTTCGAGGAGGGCCAGCCGCTGCCCTCGCCGTACCACCGCACGAAGTACGAGTCGGAGAAGATCGTGCGCGACGAGGCGACGATGCCGTGGCGGGTCTACCGACCCTCGATCGTGCTGGGCCACTCCGAGACCGGCGACATGGACAAGATCGACGGGCCGTACTACTTCTTCCCGCTGATCAAGCGCCTGCGCGACAGCCTGCCGTCGTGGCTCCCGCTCGTCGGCATCGACCTCGGCGACACCAACATGGTGCCGGTCGACTACGTCGCGAAGGCGATGGACCACCTCGCGCACCTGGAGGGCCACGACCGCGAGGCGTTCCACCTGGTCAACCCCGACCCGCAGCCGCTGGTGGAGTCGATCAACGCCTTCTGCGCCGCCGCCGGCGCTCCCCGCTTCGCGACGCCGCTCGACCGCGGCCTCACCTCGGCGACCACGGGCCTGCTCCCGCGGGTCCTGCGACCGCTCAACCTGCTGACCGCCGTGGTGCGCAGCGGCCCCGCGCAGGTCGTGCTCGACCAGACGCTGGGCCGGTTGGGCGTGCCCGCGGAGGTGCTCGGGCACAGCTCCTTCAGCGCGGTCTTCGACTCCCAGCAGACCCAGCGCGCGCTCGCCGGCTCGGGCATCGCCGTGCCGACGCTCGAGTCGTACGCACGCGTGCTGTGGACCTACTGGGAGGACAACCTCGACACCTCCACCTCGCGCAGCCCACGCACCCGCGGCGCGCTCGAGGGCAAGTACGTCGTGATCACCGGCGCCTCGTCGGGGATCGGCAAGGTGACCGCGCTCAAGGTCGCCCAGGCGGGTGGCATACCGGTGCTGGTGGCACGCGGCAAGGACAAGCTCGAGGCCACGCTGGCCACCATCGAGCAGCGCGGCGGCGAGGCCAGGGCGTTCCCGTGCGACCTGTCCGACCTCGAGGCGATCGACGCGCTGTGCGAGCGGCTGGTCGCCGAGCTGCCGAGCATCGACTTCGTCGTCAACAACGCCGGCCGCTCGATCCGACGGTCGCTGAAGCTGTCGCAGGACCGCTTCCACGACTTCGAGCGAACCATGCA
The DNA here is from genome assembly GCA_009780515.1 of Nocardioidaceae bacterium. Lineage (GTDB taxonomy): Bacteria > Actinomycetota > Actinomycetes > Propionibacteriales > Nocardioidaceae > Nocardioides. The sequence goes on from WQZX01000046.1 coordinate 18,637, forward strand.
GCTGAACTACTTCGGCGCGATCCGGCTGGTCATCGGCCTCATGCCGCAGCTGACCAAGCAGCACTCCGGGCACATCGTGAACATCTCCTCGATCGGGGTCCAGACCAACCCGCCCCGCTTCTCGGCGTACGTCGCCTCGAAGGCCGCCCTGGACGCCTGGAGCAACGTCGTCTCCTCCGAGGTCGTCGGGCACGGCGTGACCTTCACCAACGTGCACATGCCGCTGGTGCGGACGCCGATGATCGCGCCGACCAAGATCTACGACAAGTTCCCCACGATCTCCCCGGCCCAGGCCGCCGACGTCGTCATCCGGGCCATGGTCGAGCGGCCCCACGAGATCAACACGACCCTGGGAACCGCGGGCGCGCTGGCGCACACCGTTGCCCCGCGGGCGGCCTTCCGGGTGCTGAACCTGGCCTACCAGGTCTTCCCGGACTCCGCGGCCGCCAAGGGCCAGAAGCCGGCGTCGGACGCGGCGGCCGGGGCCGCCGAGGCGCCTGCGGCCGGCCACCGCGAGACCGAGCAGATGCTGCTCGCCCAGCTCTTCCGCGGGGTCCACTGGTAGAGGACGCCGCCCCGCCCGGGCCACCTGTGGAGGAAGCCAGCAGGATCGGCCGGGTTGGGGCAGGGTGCAACGAGTGACCACCCGAGCCCGCCACGACGGCATCGAGGAGCCCGTGACACCGGCGCTCCTGCGCGTGCTGCGCCGGGCGGTCATGGACCACGTCGACAGCGAGGAGCGCAGGGTCTTCGCGCCGGCCCTCCACGTCGGCATCCCCGGCACCGACCACCGGCGCCTCGAGATCGACCCCGACTGGCGGCTCGACGCCGCTCTGCGCGTGGACATGCTCCAGGCGATGACCCGCGCCAGCCTCGAGGCCGGACGGGTGCCGCTCGTCTGGCTGACCCGCACGGCTGCAGAGACCGCGATCAGCGGTGACGACCTGGACTGGGCCGCGGCGGTGCGGGCCGCCGGCGCCGAGCTGGGCGTGGCCCTCGACCTGGTCGTCATCACCAAGCACTCCTGGCACGACCCGCACACCGGCGTCGGCCGCACCTGGCGGCGGGTGCGCACCCGCGCGGGCTGATCATGATGCCGGCCATGCCTGGGGCGGGATCGCCCGGTCGAGCAGGTCGGCGATCATCCCCGCCATCCGGTCGTCGGGGCGCGCACGGCGGGCCCGGTCGACGGCCGCCCAGGCCATCGCGCCGTCGCCCGCCTGCCACGCGGAGAAGGCCAGCAGGTCGGCGACCGGCGGCACGAGGTGCTCCGGCGTCTGCCGGAGGACCGCGGCCCACAGCGACTCGTGCCGACGGGCCGTGCCGCGTCCGATCAGCGCCCAGACGGCGTCGCGGGCCGAGATCGCCTGGACGGCCCAGGCCAGCCGGGCCAGCTCGTCGCCCATCGGCGGCTCGCCCAGCTCGACTCGGCCCATCACGAGGCGCTCGGCCCACTCCGCCGTGCCCTCGTCGTCCGCGTCCGGGCCGTCGTCGCCGAGACCCAGCCGGCGCAGGGCGGCGGTGACCTCGGAGCACGCCGCCGGGTCCGGCTCGATCGAGGCGACCATCTCCTCGCGACTGGCGAAGGCCAGCCGACCCTCGACGACGGCCTCGACGACGTACGGGTGGTGGCCGACGTCGTAGGGAACCGGACCGCCACTCCCCTTCAGCCCGCTGAGCACCTGGTAGCGCTCGCCGTCGGCCCAGATGCACCCGACCAGGTCGATGCCGCGCCGGCGTGTGCCGGCGCGCAGCGCACGGTGGACCGCCTTGACCACGCGCTCGCGGTGGCCGTAGACGAGGAGCACGACCGCTGCCACGTCGTGGGTGACCGCGGGCGTCAGCATCGTCTCCTCCACCTCGCGCAGGTCCTGGGTCGAGACCCGCTCGGGCAGCCGCAGGTGGGCGTGGAAGGGCAGCGGAGACCCGAAGGTGAACATCACCACCGAGTCGTGGGGCCAGAAGCCGAGGACCACCGGCGCGAGCGCCAGGAGGTCCTCGATGCTGTGCGCGGTGATCCGGCGTACGCCGGTGTCGGACGAGTCGTCGAACGGGGTGTCGAGGGGTGCGTTGGTCATGCCGTCCACGTTCGCCAGGGGCACCGACGGTCGCGGGCGGACGTGCGGGGGCCTGTGGAGAGGCGTGTCCGGGACGGCGCCTGGGGACGACTGGTGGGCCGTGGTGGGGCGGGTGTGACCGGTGGGACCGCTCGACCGAGGGCGGCGACCGTTACGTTGATCGGGTGAGGGGCGAGCGCGGATGAGGACCCATGCGTCGGTCCTCCATCTCGACCTGGACGCCTTCTTCGCCGCGGTCGAGCAGCGCGACAAGCCCTCGCTGCGCGGCAGGCCCGTCGTCGTCGGCGGGGTCGGTGGTCGCGGCGTCGTCGCGACCGCGTCCTACGAGGCCCGCAAGTACGGCGTCCGCTCGGCGATGTCGACCCGCGAGGCGCGTGCGCTCTGCCCCCACGCCGCCTACCTCACCGGCCGCTTCCACGCCTACCGCGCGGCCAGCGAGATCGTGATGGGCATCCTGCGCGAGCACTCGCCGCTGGTCGAGCCGCTGTCGCTGGACGAGGCGTTCGTCGATCTCGCCCGGGCCGACCTCCCCGATCTCGAGCTCGACACGGTCACCGGCTTCGCCGAACGGCTGCGCGAGCAGGTCCACGACGCGACCGGCGGGCTGACCGCATCGGTCGGCCTGGCCAGCTCGAAGTTCGTCGCGAAGGTCGCCAGCGACCTCGACAAGCCCGACGGCCTGGTCGTCGTACCGCCCGGCACCGAGCTCGACCTGCTGCGTCCGATGCAGGTGTCGGTCATTCCCGGCGTCGGCCCGGCGACGCTCGACCGGCTGCGTCGCACCGGCGTGCGCACCGTCGCCGACCTCGAGCGGCTCAGCGAGGACGAGCTGGTGCGCGTGCTCGGCCAGGCCCACGGCCGGGGCCTCCACCGCCTGGCCCGCGCGCAGGACGACCGGGCCGTCGAGCCCGAGCGAGAGACCAAGTCGGTCAGTGTCGAGGGCACCTACGAGACCGACGTGACCGACCGCGACGTGATGGCCGCGATCGTGGTCCGGCAGGCCTCCCAGGTCGCCCGCCGGCTCGCGTCCAACGGCCTGTCGGGCCGCACCGTCACCCTCAAGGTCCGCCTCTACGACTTCACCACGCTGACCCGCTCGAGCACCCTCGACGGCCCGACCGACGACCCCGGCGTCATCGGCCGTACGGCGAGGCGCCTGCTCACCGAGCTCGACCCGGCCGGCGGCGTACGGCTGCTCGGGGTCGGGGTGTCCGGCCTCGCCGACTGGGTCCAGGACGAGCTGTTCGGTCCCGACGAGGACGCCGAGGAGGCGCCGGAGCTCCCACCCGACCCGGTCGGGGCCAAGTCGCCGACCGGCTACCGCCCCGGCATGGACGTCGAGCACGACGAGATGGGGCGCGGCTGGGTCTGGGGTGCCGGTCGTGGCGTGGTGACGGTGCGCTTCGAGACCGCCGAGACGCCGCCCGGCCCGGTCCGGTCCTACTCCGTCGACGACCCGGCGCTCCGGCACTGGGAGCCCGAGCCGGGTCTCGACAAGCTCGACCGCCCTGAACCGACCGACCACCCTGAGCCGGAGGAACACCCCGGCGACTAGCGTGCGCTGCATGCCCGACGCACAGCCGCCGACCACTCCTCCGCTCGCCCCGAGTCGCCCCGTCACCACGGCCCACCACGGCCACGAGCGGGTCGACGAGTACGACTGGCTGCGCGACAAGGACGACCCCGAGGTCATCGCCCACCTCGAGGCCGAGAACGCCTGGACGAAGGCGCGCACCGACCACCTCGACGCGCTGCGCAAGCGGATCTTCGCCGAGATCAAGGGCCGCACGCTCGAGACCGACCTGTCGGTCCCGACCCGTGTGCGCGGCCACTGGTACTACGGACGATCCTTCGAGGGTCGCCAGTACGGCGCCACCTGCCGCGTCCCCGTCGCCGCCGAGACCGACTGGACTCCCCCGCGGCCCGCCGAGGCCGCGACGCCCGACGAGCCCGCGCTGCCCGGCGAGGAGCTGCTGCTCGACCTCGACGCCCTCGCCGAGGGCCACGACTTCTTCTCCGTGGGCGGATCGGCGATCAGCCCCGACGACATGCTGCTCGCCTACGCCACCGACGTCGTCGGCGACGAGCGCTACACCGTGCGGGTGCTCGACCTCGCGAGCCGCGAGCTGCTCGCCGACGAGCTGACCGACGTGCTCGGCGGGGTGACGTGGGGCGCGACGCCGGACCACTTCTACTACACGACCGTCGACGAGGCGTGGCGCCCCGACAAGGTCTGGCGCCACCGTCTCGGCACCGCCCAGGCCGACGACGAGCTGGTCCTCCACGAGCCCGACGGCCGCTTCTACGTCGGCGTCGGGCGCACCCGCAGCCAGAGGTACGTCGTGATCGCCCTCGGGTCGAAGACCACCACCGAGTACCACCTCCTCGACGCGACCGACCCCGGTGCGCGCCCGCGCTGCTTCGCCGAGCGGACCGAGGGCGTCGAGTACTCCCTCGACCACGCCGTCGTCGCGGGCGAGGACCGCTTCCTGGTCCTGCACAACGCGGCCGGCCCGGAGTTCGAGCTCGCGATCACGCCCGGCGCCCCGACTCCCCAGGACCGGTGGACCCCGTTGATCGCCCACCGCGACGACACCAGGCTCGAGGACGTGGACGCGTTCGCCGGCCACCTCGTCGTCAGCCAGCGCAGCGAGGGCCGCACCCGGGTCCGCGTCCTGACGCTCTCCGACGACGCCGACGCCCCGATCGCGAAGGACGAGCTGCTCGACTTCGGCACCGAGCTCGCGACCGTCGGCCTCGGCGGCAACCCGTCCTTCGACCAGCCGACGATCCGCATCGGCATGACCAGCCTCAGCCGGCCGTCGTCGGTCTACGACCACGACCTGCGCACGGGCGAGCAGCACCTCCGCAAGCAGGCACCGGTCCTCGGCGGCTACGACCCCGAGGAGTACGAGGAGCACCGTCTCTGGGCGCCGAGCACCGGCGGGGTCGACGTACCGATCAGCCTCGTGGTCCGCAGGGACGCGCGCGCCGCCGGCGAGCCGCTCCCGCTGCTGCTCTACGGCTACGGGTCCTACGAGGCCTCCATCGACCCCTACTTCTCCGTCGGCCGCCTCTCGATCCTCGACCGCGGCGCCGCCTTCGCGATCGCGCACGTCCGCGGCGGCGGCGAGATGGGCCGCCACTGGTACGACGACGGCAAGCTCGAGCACAAGCAGCACACCTTCGACGACTTCATCGCGTGCGCGCGCCACCTCGCCGCCACCGGCTGGACGAGCGCCGACAAGATCGTCGCCCAGGGCGGCAGCGCGGGCGGCCTGCTGATGGGGGCGGTCGCCAACCAGGCGCCGGACGCGTTCGGCGGGATCGTCGCGGAGGTGCCGTTCGTCGACGCCCTCACCTCGATGCTCGACTCCACGCTGCCCCTCACCATCGGCGAGTACGACGAGTGGGGCAACCCGGAGGACGACCCGGTCGCCTACGAGCGGATGGCGGGCTACGCGCCGTACGACAACGTCGACGACCTGCCCTACCCGCCGATCCTCGCCGAGACCTCCCTCAACGACACCCGGGTGCTCTACGTGGAGCCGGCCAAGTGGGTCGCGCGCATCCGTGCGCGTGCGCCGCACGCCGACGTGCTGCTCCGCACCGAGATGGCCGCGGGCCACGGCGGCGTCTCCGGCCGCTACCGCGCCTGGGAGGACCTCGCCTTCACCCTCGCGTGGATCCTCGATCGCATGGGACTCGCCTCCCTGGGTACCTCCTGAGCCGTCCGGTTCCGAGGGAACTTGAGAACTGTCTGAGATTCACGGGGCCGGGCAACTTTGGCCGGGTCCTGCTCGTCAGTAACGGGTGAAGGCACCCGGTGGGCCGGGAATCCGGACCCCGACGGTGTTGTTGAACCCAGTAGCACCCGGTGATCCCGGGTGGGCGAAGGAGGGCGTGATGACGCAGGCAGTCGCGACACAGGCAGCGGGTAGGAGCACCGCCACGACCAGGAGCACCGGCCGTGAGATCGAGGGCCGGGACAGCGTCGGGCTGTACCTCGACGAGATCGCCCGCACACCGCTGCTCGACGCCGCGCGCGAGGTCGAGCTGGCCAAGGCCATCGAGGTCGGCCTGTACGCCGAGAACCTGCTCGCCGAGGGCCGCTGGGGCCGCCGCAAGGGCGCGCCGAAGGGTGCCCCGAGCAAGGAGGAGCTCGAGTGGATGGCCGAGGAGGGCCAGCGCGCCGTCACCGAGTTCATCAACGCGAACCTGCGACTGGTCGTCTCGATCGCCCGCAAGTACGGCCGCGCCCAGATGCCGATGCTCGACCTGATCCAGGAGGGCAACACCGGCCTGATCCGCGCCGTCGAGAAGTTCGACTACGCCAAGGGCTACAAGTTCTCCACCTACGCCACCTGGTGGGTCCGCCAGGCCATCACCCGCGGCATCGCGCAGCAGGCCCGCGTCGTACGCCTCCCGGTGCACGTCGTCGAGGAGCTCAACCAGGTCGGCTCCGCGCGTCGTACCCTCGAGCGCCAGCTGGGCCGCTCCCCCGACCCGGAGGAGATCGCCGTCGAGCTCGGCATGGACATCGAGCGGGTCCTCGACCTGATGAGCTGGGGTCGCGAGCACATCAGCCTCGACTCCCCGCTCGACGAGGACGGCGACACCTCGCTCGGCGACCTGCTCGCCCAGGAGACCGCGCCCGGCCCCGACCTGACCGTCATCGACGCCGACGCGCGCGACCGGCTCAACGTGCTGGTCGACAAGCTCGACCCCCGCGCGGCCGACATCATCCGCGAGCGCTACGGCCTCACCGACGGCCGCCAGCACAAGCTCGCCGACATCGGCCGCAAGCACGGCATCTCCGCCGAGCGGGTCCGCCAGCTCGAGCGCGAGGCGCTGCAGAAGCTCCGCCGCCTCGGCGACCCGGACCTGGCGGCGTAGCCGACCGCTGGCAGGCGCTGGTGGCTCTACTCCCCGGCGCCCGACAGCTCCGCGAAGACCTCCGTGACACGCTCACGGAGGTCTTCGCGCGTACCGGTGTTCTCGATGAGGTACGTCGCGACGGCCCGCCGCTGCTCGCGACCGGCCTGCGCGGCGATGCGCGCCCGCGCGTCGGCCTCGCTCATCCCACGGTCGCGGACCATCCGCTCGACCTGCAGCTCCTCGGGCGCGTCGACCACGATGACCGCGTCGAACTCGCTCGCGCGGCCCGACTCCACCAGGAGCGGGATGTCGTGCACCACGATCGCGTCGGGCGGCGCGGCGGCCTCGCGCTCGACGTACAGCTCGAAGACGCGGGGGTGTGTGATGCCCTCGAGCACCTTCAGCCGCGCGGGATCGCCGAAGACGATCGAGCCGAGCCTGGGCCGGTCGAGCTCGCCGTCGGGCGTGAGCACCTCCGGCCCGAAGGCCTCGACGACCTCGGCCAGCCCCGGCGTCCCCTTGGCGACGACCTCGCGCGCCAGCTTGTCGGCGTCGATCACGACGGCGCCGAGCTCGACCAGCGTCGCCGCCACCGTGCTCTTGCCCGACGCGATGCCGCCGGTGAGTCCCACACGCATGGACGCAGTCAACCAGCCGCCCCTACTCGGTGTTCGCGTGCGCCCGACGAGCGTCGTCGTGGTCGAGCGAGCGCAGCTCGGCGAGCTCGAGACAGACGACGTCGAGGAGGATGTGGACAGCCTGGTCGAACAGGCTCGACAGGGGCTGCACGCTGGTCGCCTCGCCGGGTCGCCGGTGCTTGGTGGCCGCCGGTACGACGAGGAGCCCTCCGGGCGATTCGGTCGCGGCCGCGGCCAGCGACGAGTCGGCCGCGGTGGTGACCGACCAGACCCGGGCACCACGGTCCACGGCCACGCGCGCGGTCCGCACCGTGGCGGCCGTCGTGCCCGAACCCGAGACGGCGACGACGGTGTCGCCACGGTCGATCGCGGGCGTCGTGGTCTCGCCCACGACGTGGACGGCGAGACCGAGATGCATCAACCTCATGGCGAACGCCTTCGCCATGAATCCGGAGCGGCCCTCGCCCGCCACGAATATCCGGTCCGCACCGGCGAGTCCAGCGACAAGTGCCGACAGCGAGTCCCGATCGGTGCTCGCCAGGACGCCGCCGATCTCGCTCAGCACGGTCGCGACCGGATCCGCCCGCATCAGCCGAGCACCTCGGCAAGGCGCTCGGCTGCCGAGCGGAGGTCGGCGCTCAGCGCCATCAGGTCGTCGCGCGCGACCATGAACGTGACGGTGGAGATGGACACCCCGCCGACCACCCGGCCGTCCGCTCGCGCGATCGGCGCGGCGATGCAGCGGATGTTGGCCTCGTTCTCCTCCTCGTCGACGGCGTATCCGCGCTCCCGGATCAGGTCGAGCTCCTCCGCAAGCGCTTGCGGCGAGGTGATCGTGTGGGGAGTACGCGCGGCCAGACCGGCGCGCTCGGCGAACGCCGCGACGTCATCGGCGTCCATGCCCGTCAGGATG
>WQZX01000047.1 GCA_009780515.1 Nocardioidaceae bacterium
GGACGCTTCGCCACGGCCACCTCCTAGGCTGGAAGAACCATCGTACGCCGGTTTCGTGCATCACTTTCGTGCATCACTCGATCCAAAGTGATGCACGTGCCACTCGTGAGGAGTCACAGGAATGGCCAACCGTCTTGCCAACGCGACCAGTCCGTATTTGCTCCAACACGCCGAGAATCCGGTGGATTGGTGGGAGTGGGGGCCGGAAGCGTTCGAGGAGGCAAGGCGCCGTGATGCACCAGTTCTGCTCTCCGTCGGGTACGCCGCCTGCCACTGGTGCCACGTGATGGCACACGAGTCGTTCGAGGACGAGGCGACGGCGCGGCTGATGAACGAGGGGTTCGTCAGCATCAAGGTCGACCGCGAGGAGCGGCCGGACGTCGACGCGATCTACATGCAGGCGACGCAGATGATGACCGGGCAGGGCGGGTGGCCGATGACGGTCGTCCTCGACCACGACGGCGCGCCCTTCTTCGCCGGCACCTACTTCCCGGACCGGCCGCGGCACGGCCAGCCGGCGTTCACGCAGGTGCTCGCGGCGATCCAGGAGGCGTGGCGCGACCGGCCCGACGACGTACGTGCCGCGACGGAGCAGATCTCCGCGCACCTCAACGACACGGCGCAGCCGCCGTCCGCGCCGATCACCACCGAGACGCTGGACGCCGCGGTCGAGCGTCTCGCGAGCGAGTTCGACCCGCTGGCGGGCGGGTTCGGCAACGCGCCGAAGTTCCCGCCGACGATGGTGCTCGAGCTCCTGCGCCGGTACGACGGCGACAAGGCGCGGCACATGCTCGCCCGGACCACCGCGGCGATGGCCGGGGGCGGCATCTACGACCAGGTCGGCGGCGGCTTCGCGAGGTACGCCGTGGACCGTGGCTGGGTCGTGCCGCACTTCGAGAAGATGCTCTACGACAATGCGCAGCTGGTCGGCCTCTACGCGCGCCTCGGCACCGAGCAGGGCGACCGGGTCGCCGACGAGACCGCGGACTTCATGCTGCGCGAGCTGCGCACCGCCGAGGGTGGGTTCGCGTCCGCACTCGACGCCGACTCCGAGGGCGAGGAGGGTCGCTTCTACGTCTGGACCCCTGCCCAGCTGAAGGAGGCGCTCGGCGAGAGCCGGGGCGAGTGGGCGGCCGCACTGTTCGGGGTCACCGAGGACGGCACCTTCGAGGGAGGTACGTCGACCCTGCAGCTGCGCCACTTCCCGGCCGACGCCGACGAGCGGAGGAGGCTGGCCGAGGTCAGGGCGCTCCTGCTGGACGCTCGCGCCGAGCGGGTTCGTCCGGCACGTGACGACAAGGTCGTCGCGGCCTGGAACGGCCTGGCGATCAGCGGGCTCTGCGACGCCGGGCGCCGCCTCGCCAGGCCCGACCTTGTCGAGGCCGCCCTCGCCGCGGGCGAGCTCCTCGTCGGCACGCACCTGGTCCCGACAGGCGCGACCAACCTGCGGCTTCTGCGGGTGAGCCGCGACGGCACGGCCGGAAGCCACGCGGGCGTGCTGGAGGACTACGGGTGCGTGGCATCGGGCTTCGTGGCGCTCGCCCAGGCGACGGCCGATCCGGTCTGGCTCCACCGGGCGACCGGGCTGCTCGACGAGGCGCTGCGAGACTTCGCGGCCGACGACGGTGGCTTCTTCGACACCCATGCCGACGCCGAGCGGCTGCTCGCGCGGCCCCGCGACCCCGGTGACAACGCCAGCCCGAGTGGACTCTCGAGCACGGTCCACGCGCTGCTCGACGCGCACGCCCTGACCGGCGAGGGTCGCTACCGGGACGCCGCGGAGGCGGCGCTCGCGAGCGTGTCGGCCCTCGCGGCACGCGCGCCGCGCTTCACCGGCTGGAGCCTGGCGGCGGCCGCGACGCTCGCCGAAGGCGGCCCGATCGAGGTCGCGGTCGTCGGGCCCGACGGCGCCGATCGCGGTGCGCTGGAGCAGCGCGCGCTGCGGATCCCCGGCGCCGTGGTCGTCGCGGCGGCCGGGCCGACCGGCATCCCCCTGCTCGAGGGGCGCGAGCCGGTCGACGGCCGCCCGGCGGCGTACGTCTGCCGGGGCTTCGTCTGCGACCGCCCCGTCACGACCCCTGACGAGCTCTAGACCGACCCGCCTCGATCTCCTTGTCGAGGTCGGCGCAGTAGCGGCCGAAGTCGATCTGGATGGTGTGCCGCGGGGAGGCGTAGTACTGCTCCAGGTGGGCCGCCTCGTCGGCCGTCATGATCTCGAGCTGCTCGGCCACCGAGGGCAGCACGTAGTCGCCCGCCAGGAGCGGCGCCAGCAGCTTGGACTGCTGCTCGGCGAGGTTGACGATCGTCGGCGACGACTGCGCGAGACCCATGAAGTAGAGGTGGTCGAGGCCGGGCTTGATCATCCGCTTGAACAGCGGGTAGCGGTGGTCGCTGTCCGGGTGCAGCTCGGTGTCGGAGGTGTCGAAGAACGGGAACTCCATGTTGTAGCCGGTCGCGCAGATGATCACGTCGGCATCGACCGAGGTGCCGTCGGTCAGGTGCACGGTCCGGCCATCGAGCCGCTCGACGTCGGCGAGCATGTGGATGTCGCCCGACCCGGCCTTGGTCAGGAAGTCGGCGCTCACCGACGGGTGCGCCGACAGCGGCTCGTGGTCCGGCTCGGGCAGCCCGTAGGTGCTCATGCTGCCGACCATGTCGCGGATCAGCTGTCGGCTCGCGGCGAGCGCGACGTCCTTGGGTACGTCGGGCGGCGCCATCACCTTGTCCGCCGCCTGCCCGTTGCGGTACTTCGGCAGCACCCACACGCCGCGCCGCGCCGAGACGTAGAGCCTGGACGCCATCCAGGGCGACGAGAGCTCCGAGGCGATGTCCATAGCCGAGTTGCCCATCCCCACCACGATCACGGTCTTCCCGCGGATCTCGATCGGGTCGAACGGGTTGATGTAGGCGTGGCTGTGGATCACCTCGCCGTCGAAGGGGTCGCTCGCCCACTCGGGCAGCCGCGGGCTCCAGTGGTGCCCGTTGGCCACGACGAGGTCGGTGTAGGACCGCGTCTCGCCGGTCGTCAGCGTCACCTCCCACCCGTCCTCGGTCCGTACGGCGCGCTCCACCCCGGTGTCGAACGTGATGCCGTCGCGCAGGCCGAAGTGGTCGACGTAGTCGCGGAAGTACTGGTGGATCAGCGTGTGGTGCGGGAAGTCCGGGTACGACGACGGCGCGGGGTACTCCTCGAACTCCAGCCGGGTCGTCGAGGTGTCGATGTGCAGCGACTCGTAGACCGACGAGCGACCGTTGGGATTCTTGAAGTACCAGTTGCCGCCGACGTCGTCGGACAGCTCGAACTGGTCGTAGTCGATGCCGTGCTCCTTGAGCCGCTTCGCGGTCGTGATGCCGGAGCACCCCGCACCGATGACGCAGACCTTCATGCTGACGCCTCCAGGCACTCGAACGCCGTGCGCAGGTAGGCATCCGTGCGCTCCGACGAGGTGAAGTGGTCGACCATCCGGTTCATCGCATAGGCGACCGTGACGCGGCGGTCGAGGTCGTTGACGACCACCGCACCGCCGTACCCGGTCCACCAGCAGACGCGGCCCTCGGGCACCGCCGGCGCTGACAGCGGCTGGGGGAGCGCGAAGCCGAGGCCCCAGCGCATCGGCACCATCAGCACCTTGTCGGGGCCGTCGGCCTGCACGTCGAGGACCCGCGAGATGGTCTGCTCCGACAGCAGCCGCACGCCGTCGACCTCGCCGCCGTGGGAGACGACGGAGTTGACGCGGGCGATCGAGCGGGCGTTGCCGTGGCCGTTGGCGCCGGCGACCGAGACGCGGCGCCACGACGGGCGGTTGCAGCCCTCGAGGTCGAGCACCGGGTTCACCAGCGTCGGGATCAGCAGGTTGTCCGGTGGCAGGGCGGAGGTGTCCAGGCCGCCGGGTGGCGGCGGGACGAGGTCGGCGCAGCGGTCCATCGCGTCGTCGGGGACACCCAGGTGGAAGTCGGCGCCGAGCGGCTTCGCGACCAGGTCGGCGAACAGCTCGGAGAGGGGCCGTCCGGTCGCGCCGCGGACGAGTCCGTCGACCAGGTGCCCGTAGCAGATCATGTTGTAGCCGGAGGCCGAGCCGGGCTCGAACCACGGGTCCTGCTCGGCGAGCAGCCGGTTGGCGTGCTCGAGGTCCAGCAGGCCGTCGAGCGTCAGCGGCTCGGTCCATCCGCACTGTCCGGACGTGTGCGACAGCAGGTGCCGCACGAGCACACGGCCGTCCCGGAACTCCGGCCAGTACGACGACACCGGCTGGTCCGGGTCGAGCACGCCGCGATCGACCAGCACCAGCGCGGTGAGCGCCGCCATCGTCTTGGTCACCGACCAGACCTGCACGATGGTGTCACGCTCCCAGGCGGCGCCGGGCCGTGCCTGTCCGCCCCACAGGTCGACGACCGGCTCGCCGTCGCGCACCACCGCCAGCGACGCGCCGATGTCGGCTCCGTCGGCGAGGTTGGTGACGAGCAGGTCGTGCAGCGGCTCGAAGCCGGGGGAGCAGGTCCCGTCAACCGTCATGCGCCCACTTTAGGAACACGTTCTAGTTTTCGGAAGGTGAGCCCGCGTTAGCGTGGTCCCGTGGTCGGCTCCTGGGAACCCGTGCAGCCCGATCCGAACCGCTTCTACGACGGCGGCACCGCGACCGAGCCACCCGACCCGGGCCACCAGCCGCGGATCGTGCTCGAGCGGCTCGAGCACGGCGACACCGAGCGCTTCCGGATGGACCGCCGGATCGCCTACCGCGATCGCGAGTACGGCGAGCTCCTGGTGCCCTCCGACCTCGCCACGTTCGTCACCGACCTGACCTCGGTGCCCACGCTGTTCACCTGGCTGGTGCCGAAGACCGGCCGACACCTGCCCGCCACGCTGGTCCACGACGGGCTGGTGCATCCGCATGGGCCGCCGACGTACATCTCGAGCGACGGGCACGACCTCGACCGGGTGGAGGCCGACCGGGTCCTTCGGGCCGCGATGCGCGACGTCGGCGTGGGGCCGGTGCGGGGCTGGCTGATCTGGTCGGCAGTCACGCTCGGCACCATCTGGAGCGGCGACGCGCGCTGGAGCCGGGCGCTGCACCTGCGCTACCTGCTCACCATGATCGCGACGCTCGCCACCGTCGTGGTGCTCGGCGTCATCGCGACGCTGGACCTGTTCGACGTCGTCGACTGGCTGCCCTGGATGGGCGATCGCGCGTGGTGGGTGGAGCTGGCCGGCGGGCTCGCGGGTGCGATCGTGATCCCGCTGGTCCTCGGCCTCGCGTGGGGCCGCTTCGCCATCGCCGGCGCCATCGCCGGGATCGCGCTCGCGGTGCTGCTGCACGCGACCGTGCTGCTGGCCGCGATCACCGCGCTCTGCCAGGCGTCGGAGTGGCTCGCCCGCCGCCGTCCGTACGGCGCGCTCGTCGGCCTGGCGGTCGTCCTCGCCGCGTGCGTGGTGCTCACGGTGCTCCTCGTCGTGACGTGAGCCCGACCACCAGAACGACAAGTTCGCGCCCTGCGGCACCGGAACCGGGCTCGGCGGGCCGAACTTGTCGTGCTGGTGGCCACTAGCCTGGCCGGGTGACGATCCTCGACTGTCGCCACTTCGCCGTGGGGGAGTGTCGCTCCTGCACCTGGCTCGGTCAGCCGTACGACGATCAGCTGGCCGCGAAGGACCACGCGGTGCGCGAGGCGCTGGCCGGGCTCGGTGCGCGGGCGTCCGACGCCGAGTGGTTGGCGCCACGAGCCAGCCGGCCGGCCGGGTTCCGCAACAAGGCCAAGCTCGTCGTCACCGGCAGCGCGGACGCGCCGCGGCTCGGGATCCTCGACCCGGACGGCCGTGGGGTCGACCTGCGCGACTGTCCGCTCTACCCGGGCACGCTGCAGGCGGCCATCCCGCGGATCGCCGAGCTCATCGGGCTGGCCGGGCTGGCGCCGTACTCGGTGCGGGAGCGGAGCGGCGAGCTCAAGCACGTCCTGGTGACCGAGTCGCCCGACGGCGAGCTGATGGTGCGCTTCGTGCTGCGGTCGACCGAGGCGGAGGCCCGCATCCGCAAGCACCTGCCCACGCTGCTCGAGGCGCTGCCGCGGGCGCGGGTCGTGACGCTGAACATCCAGCCCGCACACGCGGCCGTGCTCGAGGGCGAGCGCGAGATCGTGCTGACCGACGAGGAGACGCTGGCGATGCGCGTCAACGGGCTGGTGCTGCACCTGCGCCCGCGCAGCTTCTTCCAGACCAACACCGAGGTCGCGGCCGCGCTCTACCGCCGTGGCGCGGAGTGGGTCGGCTCGGTCGCGCCGCGGTCGGTGTGGGACCTCTACTGCGGGGTCGGCGGCTTCGCGCTCCACGTCGCCGCGCCCGCCCGGTCAGTCACCGGCATCGAGATCAGCGCCGACGCGATCGCCTCGGCCGAGCGGTCACGCGACCAGGCCGGCCTGCCCGGCGAGCTGCGCTTCGAGGTGGGCGACGCCACGTCGTGGGTCGAGGGCCGCGAGGCCCCCGACCTCGTCGTCGTGAACCCGCCTCGGCGCGGTCTGGGCGACCGGCTGGCGGGCCGGCTCGAGGAGTCGGGGCCGGCGTACGTCCTCTACTCCAGCTGCAACCCGGCCACGCTCGCGCGCGACCTGGCGACGATGGCGGGCTACCGGGTGCTGCGGGGGCAGGTCTTCGACATGTTCCCGCAGACCGCGCACGCCGAGGTGCTGGTGATGCTGGCCCGTCGGGATCAGCGCAGCGCGTAGGTCGCCATCGAGACGCCGACGTACTGGGTGATGAAGGCGACGACGGTGAAGCTGTGGAAGACCTCGTGGAACCCGAACGAGCGCGGCGCCGGGTCGGGCCACTTGAAGCCGTAGACCAGGCCGCCCAGCGTGTAGAGCGCCCCGCCGACGACGATCAGCACGAAGATCGCCACGCCGATGCCGACGCCGAGCGCCTCGGCGCCGGAGAGGAACGAGGGGATGAAGAAGATCGCCGCCCAGCCGAGGGCGATGTAGACCGGCGCGGACAGCCACCGCGGGGCGTTCGGCCAGAGCAGCTGGAGGGCCACGCCGATCAGCGCGCCCGTCCAGACGACGCCGAGCATCCACCACTGCGCGGCGCCGTGCAGGAGCGTGATCGCGAAGGGCGTGTAGGAGCCGGCGATGAACAGGTAGATGTTCGAGTGGTCCAGGCGGTTGAGGAACTGCCACACCCGCGGCGACCACTTGCCGCGGTGGTAGATCGCCGAGACGCCGAACAGCAGCAGCGCCGAGGCGACGTACAGGGAGGAGCCGATGCGCGTCGCCGCGGTCGGCGAGAGCGTGATCAGCACCGTGCCGGCCGCGATGATCAGCGGGGTGCTGATCGCGTGGAGCCAGCCGCGGAGCTTCGGCTTGACCTCGGCGATCGCCTCCGACACGTCGTGACGTGCCTGCTCGATGCCCGCGTGCGCGCGCTCTCGGGCGTTGTCGATGGCCTGGTTCATGTCAACAGGCTAATGGGTGTGTGGTGGCACCGCGGAACCGTCGGAGGGCTGCACGATGACGAAACCGGGACCCTGGAACGACACCTGGAAGCCGTCCCCGGAGCCGCTGCCGGACGCCTCGAGGTGCGCGGACCAGGCGACGAGGGCGTTCGCGTCGACGTACGTCGGCGCGTCCTGGGTGTTCAGCACCACCGGGTCCCCATCGGTGACGACGGCCACCCAGCCGGTGCCGCTCAGGGTGGTGTCGAAAACGCCGCCCGCCGCGATGCTGCCGCCCTTGATCCGCTCGATGCTCCACTCGAGCGAGGCGGAGAACGCCAGGACGTTGGCGCCGTTGACCGACAGCCTTCCGCCCTGGAGGTCGAGCAGGTGGAGGTTGCGGGCGCCGTCGGCCAGAAAGACCTCGCCCTGTCCCTCGACCCGCATCAGCGAGAGCCCCTCGCCGGTGAGCGTCTTCTTCAGGAAGCTCGCCGGGCCGCCGCCCTGCTGGGCGAACTCCACGCTGCCCTGGTGAGCCACCGTAGCGCCGTTGCGCGCCAGGAACGGCTGGTCGGCGCGCACCCGCAGCAGCCGCGGGTTCTGCAGCGTCGGGCCCTGCCCGGTCAGCTCGCTGAAGCGGCCGGCGACGAGGTCGCCGCCGATCCCGGCGAAGACGTCCTGCGACGCCGCCGGGGTCGCGGCCGGCTGGGCGGCCGGGGTGTACGACGACGGCTGGCCGCCGGCCTCGCTCGCGCCGTCGCCAGGGACGTCGACGGGCTTCCCGGCGGGCTGTCCGGCGGGCTGTCCGGCGGCCTCGGAGGCGGCCGGCTGGCCGGCGACGTCGCCGCGTGGTGCCGCCTCGGTCGCGGCGTACCCGCCGGACCACCGGGCGGTCTGCCCGGCCGGAGTCGACTGCTCGGCCGGCGCGGGCGCGTGCAGCGGGTCCGCGGTGACGTTGCCCTGGTTGCTGACGTGCTCGGTCCACTGGGAGCCGTCCCAGTAGCGGAGCTCGTTGCGACCTGTCGGGTCGGGATGCCAGTTGGCGGCGGTCATGGTGATACCTCTCCGTCGGCGTCGGGGAATGCTGGCGCGCCTCCATCGTGGCACCGAGGTGGTCTCCTCGGAAGTGAGGCCGTGGCGTGGACCGTCGGTTCCGCCCCGGTGTCCTACGATCGAACCGTGGCGGATTGGAAGCGCGGGGTGCGCAAGGTGCTGTATCCCGCCTACGAGGCCCGGATGCTGCGCCGGATGCCCGACAACCTGCCTCAGCACGTCGGCGTCATGCTCGACGGCAACCGGCGGTGGGCGAAGGCGGTCGGCCACGACACCGCCCACGGTCACCGCGCCGGCGCGGCCAACATCGAGCCGCTGCTGACGTGGTGCGACGAGATCGGCATCCAGGTCGTCACGCTCTGGCTGCTCTCCACCGACAACCTCAACCGCCCGGTCAAGGAGCTCGAGCCTCTGCTCGAGATCATCGCCGACGCGGTCGACTCCCTGGCCGACCAGCAGCGCTGGCGGCTCAACCCCGTCGGCGCCCTCGACCTGCTGCCGAGCGACCTCGTCGAGCGCCTCAAGGACGCCGCCGAGCGCACCGCCGAGGTGGACGGGATGCTGGTCAACGTAGCCGTCGGGTACGGCGGCCGCCGCGAGATCGCCGATGCCGTCCGCTCCCTGCTCATCGAGCACGCCGAGAAGGGAACCTCGCTCGAGCAGCTCGCCCAGACCATCGACGTCGAGACGATCGCCGACCACCTCTACACCAAGGGTCAGCCCGACCCCGACCTCGTGATCCGCACGTCCGGCGAGCAGCGGCTCGGTGGCTTCCTGCTCTGGCAGAGCGCCAAGTCCGAGTTCTACTTCTGCGAGGCCTACTGGCCCGACTTCCGGCGCGTCGACTTCCTCCGCGCCATCCGTGCCTACGCGCTTCGGGAGCGGCGGCACGGGGTCTGAGGCTCTTGGGTGATGGGCGCGTCCTTCGCGCAGCCGGGATTGGGACCGACAGCAGCTGCGGGAGGAGGTCCGCGGTTCGTTGCGCGCCGTCGCCGGCTTTCAGGTCTGTACGCCGTTGGGTCGGTGCGGCACGCCGCACTCACCCGGTTCCACCACCGGGTCAAGACCCACCAACCCGGCTGGAACCTGGAACAGATCGGACCAGCCGACTACCGCTGGACCACACCCCACGGCCTCATCCGGATCGTCACCCCACACGCTCAGTAGGCCGTGCTGTGCGGGTGGTCCCGCCAGGCGTCGAACGGCTCGACCGCGCTCGGGAGCCGGTGCTGGACGACGGGCACGTCCCACTCGTCGCGCGGACGGCCGAACATGTCGTAGAGGGCGCTGTCGTCGAAGCCCGCGGAGGAGGCGTCGTGACGGTCGGCGGAGAAGACCACGCGGTCGACACGGGCCCACAGGGCGGCTGCCATGCAGAGCGGGCAGGGCTCGCATGAGGCGTAGAGCGTGTGGCCGGCGAGCTGGAAGTCGTCGGCCGCGACGCAGGCCGCCCGGAGCGCCACCACCTCGGCGTGCGCGGTCGGGTCGAGGTCTCGCGTGACGCGGTTCTGGCCGGTCGCCACGACCGCCCCGGCGCGTACGACGACCGCACCGAACGGCCCGCCGCCAGCGTCGACGTTGGCGCTCGCCAGGTCGGTCGCCCGGGCCAGCCAGCGGGCGTCGTCGTGGTCGTCGGTGGTCACGTCCTGAGTCTGACAGTGTGACCCCGGCCACTCGATGTCGTTGAATACGGACATGCGGAGGACGACGTCGTACCTGTTGGCCCTGTTCTCGGGGATCCTGCTCGCCTTCGGGCTGATGGCGGCCGTGGGGTCCCCTCCGGCCGGCGCCGGCACGATCCTGCCGCCGCTGCCGACGGCGCCCGAGGGCGATGTGCCGGGCGTCAACGTGTGGTCGTGCAAGCCGACCGCGCAGCGGCCGGAGCCGGTGGTGATCGTGCACGGCACCTTCGGCGACCGGCGCCACCTGCTGGAGCGGCTGGAGAGGTCGATCAAGGCGGCGGGCTTCTGCGTGTTCGCTCTCGACTACGGCAACCGCGCGACCGGTGACATCGCGACCTCGGCGAAGGAGCTGAAGGCGTTCGTGGCGAAGGTGCTGAGCGCGACCGGTGCGTCCAAGGTCTCGATGGTCGGGCACAGCCAGGGAGGGATGATGCCGCGCTACTACATCAAGTTCCTCGGCGGCGCGAAGCACGTCGACGACCTGGTCGGCATCGCGCCCTCCAACCACGGCACCAAGCTGCTGCCGACCACGGCCAACAACCCGCTCGCGCCCCTGGTGCCCGGCCTCGTCTGCGTGTCCTGCAACCAGCAGGCCTACGGCTCGGCGTTCCTCGCGCACCTCAACGCGGGCGACGAGACGCCCGGCAAGGTCAGCTACACCCAGATCGAGTCCAAGGACGACGAGGTCGTGGTGCCCTACACCTCGGCCTTCCTGAAGCCCGGCCCGCGCACCACCAACGTGCTGCTGCAGGACCTCTGTCCCAACGTCTTCGCCGACCACCTGCTGATCCCGAACAACAAGGTGACCATCGAGGTCACCCTGAACGCCCTGACGCGCCCCGGTCCGGCGTCGAAGTCCTACCGGCCCGCCTGCTGAGCCTGCGGCCGAGCGTCGGCCCCGAGCCGCTAGGATGAGAACACGTTCTAGTTTCGAGGGGTTGAGACGATGACCGCGACGCCCGCCGTCGACGGCTGGTTCACCACGGGCGACGATCCGCGGTTGCTCGCCGCGCGCTGCGCGGAGTGCGGCGACCTGGCGTTCCCGCCACCGCCGGCCGACGCGGCGACGTACTGCCGCAACCCGCGCTGCTCCGGCGAGACGACGGAGCCGGCCGAGCTGTCGCGTCGGGGACGGATCTGGTCCTACACCGACGCGCAGTACCAGCCGCCCGCGCCGTACATCTCGGCCACCGAGCCGTTCGAGCCGTTCGCGTTGGCGGCGGTCGAGCTGCCGGAGGGGCTGGTCGTGCTGGGCCAGGTCGCTGTCGGGCACCGCGTCGCCGACCTCGCGGTGGGCGCCGAGGTCGAGCTCGTCGTCGAGACGCTGTACGCCGACGAGACCGGCGAGCGGACGATCTGGCGCTGGCGCCCGGTCTCGACAGGCTCGACCGCTCGGGAGCAGTCATGAGCACGCCGGTCGCGATCGCGGGCGTCGGGATGCACCCGTGGGGCAAGTGGGGCCGCAACTTCGTCGAGTACGGCGTGCACGCGGCTCGTGCGGCGCTCGCCGACTCCGGCATCGCGTGGTCCGACGTCGACCTCGTCGTGGGCGGTGAGACCGTGCGCAACGGCTACGCCGGCTACGTCGCGGGCTCGACCTTCGCGCAGGCACTCGGCTGGAACGGCGCCCGCATCGCGACGTCGTACGCCGCCTGCGCGACCGGAGCGCAGGCGATCGACACCGCCCGCGCGCGGATCCTCGCGGGCATGAGCGAGGTCGCCCTCGTGGTCGGTGCCGACACCACGCCGAAGGGCTTCCTCGCGCCCAACGCGGGCGAGCGCTGGAACGACCCGGACTGGCTGCGGTTCCGGCTGCTCGGCATGACCAACCCGGCGTACTTCTCGCTCTACGCGCGGCGGCGGATGGACCTCTACGGTGCGACGTCGGAGGACTTCGCGGCGGTCAAGGTCAAGAACGCCCGACACGGCCTGGAGAACCCCAACGCGCGCTTCCGCAAGGAGAGCACGGTCCAGGACGTGCTGGCCTCGCCGGTCGTCTCCGACCCGCTGCACCTGCTCGATATCTGCGCGACCTCCGATGGCGCCGCCGCGCTGGTGCTCTGCTCGCTCGACTACGCCAGGCGGCACGGCATCGCCGACCCGGTGCGGGTCGAGGCGGTCGCGACGGTGACGCCGACCTTCCCGAACACCGTCATCGACATGCCCCTGCTCGCCACCGACTCCTCGGCCGCGGCCGGCGCGGGGGAGCGGACGTTCAAGCAGTCGATCGGCGACACGGCGTACGACGA
Source organism: Nocardioidaceae bacterium (assembly GCA_009780515.1). Classification (GTDB taxonomy): domain Bacteria; phylum Actinomycetota; class Actinomycetes; order Propionibacteriales; family Nocardioidaceae; genus Nocardioides. The sequence goes on from WQZX01000047.1 coordinate 12,403, forward strand.
GGCGGGGATCGGGCCCGAGGACGTCGACGTCGCGGAGGTCTACGACCTCTCCACCGCGCTGGAGCTGGACTGGATGGAGGATCTCGGCCTGTGCAAGCAGGGCGAGGCCGAGGCGCTGCTGCGCGCCGGCGAGACCACCATCGGCGGCCGCATCCCGGTCAACCCGTCGGGCGGCCTGGCCTGCTTCGGCGAGGCGGTGCCGGCCCAGGCCGTCGCCCAGGTCTGCGAGCTCGCCTGGCAGCTGCGCGGACAGGCCACCGGCCGGCAGGTCGACGGGGCCCGCGTCGGCATCACCGCCAACCAGGGCCTGTTCGGCCACGGCTCGGCGGTCGTCGTCGCCCGCTGACCCCATTACCTCAACTCCCCGCGCCGCGTGCCGAAAATCGGCATAGATTGAGGTGCTCGATCCGAGCGGACGCCAGGGGCAGGGGGAGCGGCAGTGACCACACGACGACTGCGCCTGCCCGCGCGGGCCGCGGTGGTGCTCCTCGCTCTGGTGCTAGCGGCCGTGCTCGGCCCGTCCGCCGAGGCGGTCGGCGATGCCGGCGAGGCCACGATGAGCGGCACCATCAGCCTGCCCGGCGGTGCGGCGTACCCGGGCGGAGCATCGCTGGTCGTCTACCGCCTCGAGGGCGCGACGTGGACGCAGACGTCGGACGAGGAGTCGATCGTCGACGACGACGGCACCTGGACCGCGACCGTCGGTCTGCAGACCTCGTCGCAGACCTTCCGCGTGGAGCTCGCCGCGACCGGTGGGTACGACGCGCAGTTCTACTCGACCTCGCCGCCCGCGTGGGACCTGGTGTCGGCGACCGACATTCCACTCGCCGTCGGCGGCTCGGCGCAGCACATCGACTTCACGCTGGCCACGAACTCCGGCTACGGCTCCATCGGCGGCACCGTGACCGGCACCGGGGGAGCCCCGGTCGGAACGCTGGTCAAGCTCTACCAGGACGGCAGCTCGGCCACCGACATCACGGCTCTCTCCGACTCGCTCACCGGCGCCTGGTCGGCGCGGGTGCCGGCGGGCACCTACCGCGTGTCCTTCTCCGAGTACGACGGCGACGGCTGGGCCACCGCCTGGTACGGCGGCACCGACCTCGCCTCGGCCACACCCGTCACCGTCACGGGCAACGGGTCGGTGGGCGGCATCGGCGCCCTGCTCACCCCCGACCCGGGCTCGGCGACGATCGGCGGCACGGTCACCGGCCCCGACGGAAGCCCGCTGGTGGGCGTGGACGTGCGGCTCTACGACCAGGCCGACACCGACACGTGGGCGGTGCTGACCGCCCCGGACGGCACCTGGTCGGCCTCGGTCACGGGCGGGGCGTCGTACAAGCTGGGCTTCTCGACCGACACCGGCGACGCCTACGCCGCGCAGTACTACCCGGCGAAGCCCACCCTCGCGGCCGGGCAGGTCATCACCCCCGCGGCCGGCAGCGACGTCACGAAGTACGACGCCCGGCTGGCCTACGCGCTCGCCGACACGTCGGCCCCGACCGTCGGAGGCCCCCCGGTCATGGGGCGCACTCTGACCGCGTCGCCGGGCGTGTGGACGTCGAGCGGGGTTCGGTTCGGCTACCAGTGGCGGGCCGACGGCGCTCCGATCGCCCACGCCACCGCTCGCGCCCTCGTGCTGACCAGGTCGCTGGTGGGCGAGCGGATCACGGTCTGCGTGAACGCCAGGAAGGACGGGTACGCACCGGTCTCGGCCGTGTCCGGGCGCACCGCGGGCGTCCGGGCGCCGGCGACGGTGTCGCTGCACGCCTGGCGGGCGGCCGGCGGCCGGACCGTCATCGGTGTGCGGGTCAGCGCCGCGGTCGCGGTGGGCGGCCTCGTCCGGCTGCGCGACGGGTCACGAGCCCTCGGCACGGTCCGGCTGGTGCGCGGCTACGCCCGGAGGACGGTACGGCTGTCGCTCGGGCCGCACGTGCTGCGGGCGTCGTACCTCGGGTCGCCGATGCTGGTCACGGCCGCCGGTCGCGCGCCGTACGACGCGCGCTGAGGCGGGTCAGGACGGCTCGACGAGCCGCGACACCGGGTGCTCGCCGACCAGGCCCTTGAGCTCGTACGTCGCCACCGGCTCGACCTCGATGTCGGTGCCGTCGAGGAGGTCGGCGACCGGCTCGCTGACGTAGGTGTCGCCGCCGTGGGCGAGGTCGGCGACGCGCGCGGCCATCGCCACGTTGCGGCCGAAGTAGTCGCCGTCGCGGGCCACGACCTGGCCGGTGTGGATGCCGATGCGCACCTGTACGCGGTGCTTGCGGAGCACCCCGCTGTCGGCGCGCGGCCGGCGCAGGTCGCGCTGGATCGCCAGCGCCGCGCGGCAGGCCGCCTCCGCGTCGCGGAAGGCCACCATGAAGCCGTCGCCGGCGCTCTTGACCACCTGGCCGCGCTGCTGCTCGACGCGGGTGCGCACCACGCGGTCGTGCGCCACCAGGACCTTCAGCCACACCTTGTCGCCGAGCCGCTCGTTGAGCTCGGTCGAGCCCTCGATGTCGGAGAAGAAGAGCGTCAGCGTGCCGTCTGCGGCCGCCATGTTGAGGATGTCGGCCCGCTCGTTGCTGGCCCAGCTCGCGAGGTCGTCGATAGTGGTCTGGACCATCCCGCCGATGCCGTGCTCGCGGACGCGGCTGGCGGTGCGGATGACGCGTCGTACGGCGCGCTCCGCGGAGCTCGTCGGAGGGCCCGGCCGGAGCGCCGCGTCGAGGTCCTGCTCGAGCACCTCGATCCGACGCCGCGCCAGGTCGAGGCTCTGACGCAGCAGGGCGAGACGCCAGGCGAGGACGGCGCAGCAGCAGAGGAGCGCCACGCAGACGACCCCCAGGACCAGCGTCACGGTCGCAGCCTAGTGGGGCCGGGACGGTCAGGTGACGTCGCCGTCGACGTACACCCAGCGGCCGCGGCGCCGCTCGAACCGGCTGTGCTCGCGCATCGAGCCCGTCACCGATCCCTCGTACGACGCGGTGAAGTCGACCCAGTCCTCGCCCGAGCCGTGGATCGTGAGACCGGTCCAGGTGAGCGTGTCCGGCGCGACGATCTCCGGGCGGGTGCGCGGGTGCCAGGTGCGGAAGACGTGGTCCACCTCGCCCAGCGCGTACGCCGAGTAGCGCGACCGCATCAGCTCCTCGACGGTCTCCGCCTCGCGCACCCCGCGGTGCAGCGGACCGCAGCAGGCGTCGTACGGCGAGCCGGAGCCGCACGGGCATTCGGGGGCGAGCACGCGGCGAGCCTAACCGGGTTGCGACCCCGCGTAGCGTGGGCGACGTGACCGCGTCCGCCTCCCCGGCACCCTCGATCCACACCCTCGGCGAGCTCCGCGAGTCCGGGCACGTCCCGAAGCCGCTGCGCACCGAGATCCGCGACAACCTGCTCGCCAGGCTGGCCGCCGGCGAGAATCCCTGGCCCGGCCTGCACGGCCTGGACGACACCGTCGTCCCGCAGCTCGAGCGTGCGCTGATCGCCGGCCACGACGTGGTGCTCCTCGGCGAGCGCGGCCAGGGCAAGACCCGCATCCTGCGGACGCTGGCCGGCCTGCTCGACGAGTGGACGCCGGTGATCGCGGGCAGCGAGCTCGGCGAGCACCCGTTCGAGCCGATCACCGCCCAGTCGCGTGCGGCCGTCGCCGAGCGCGGCGAAGCGCTGCCGGTGGCCTGGCGCCACCGCAGCGAGAGGTACGCCGAGAAGCTCGCCACCCCCGACACGAGCGTGGCCGACCTGATCGGCGACGTCGACCCGATGAAGGTCGCGGAGGGCCGGTCGCTCGGCGATCCCGAGACCATCCACTTCGGCCTGATCCCCAGGTCCCACCGGGGGATCGTGGCCATCAACGAGCTTCCCGACCTGGCTGAGCGGATCCAGGTCGCGATGCTCAACGTGATGGAGGAGCGCGACATCCAGATCCGCGGCTACGTCCTGCGGCTGCCGCTCGACGTGCTCGTCGTCGCGTCCGCCAACCCCGAGGACTACACCAACCGCGGCCGGATCATCACCCCGCTCAAGGACCGCTTCGGTGCCGAGATCCGCACCCACTACCCGACCGAGCTCGACGCCGAGGTCGCCGTGGTCCGCCAGGAGGCCGGCCTCCTCCCAGAGCTGGTCGACGTGCCGGACTTCCTGGTCGAGATCCTCGCTCGCTTCACCCGCAACCTGCGCGAGAGCTCCTCGGTCGACCAGCGGTCCGGCGTCTCCGCCCGCTTCGCGATCGCCGGCGCGGAGACCATCGCCGCGGCCGCCCTGAGGCGAGCGACGCTGTTGGGAGAGGACCGTGCCGTGGCCCGCGTCGTCGACCTCGAGACCGCCGTCGACGTACTGGGCGGGAAGATCGAGTTCGAGACCGGCGAGGAGGGCCGCGAGGAGGAGATCCTCACCCACCTGCTCCGCACCGCCACCGCCGAGGTCGTCCGCGCCCGCCTCCGCGGCGTCGACCTCGCCCTGCTGGTCGACACCATCGAGAACGGCGCGACGGTCACCACCGGCGAGCGCGTCGCCGCGCGCGACCTGCTCTCCGGCCTGCCGGTGCTCGGCGAGTCCGACCTGTACGACGTGATCTGCGATCGCGTCGTTCCCGGCAGCCGCACCGACGGCGAGCGTGCCGCGGCCATCGAGCTCGCCCTCGAGGGCCTGTTCCTGGCCCGCAAGATCGGCAAGGACTCCGACTCCCGCGAGACCGTCTACGGGTGAGCCGATGAGCCGCTACGAGAGGTACGCCGGCGGCGACCCGCTCGCGCCCCCGGTCGACATCGCCGAGGCGCTGGACGCGATCGGCCAGGACGTCATGGCCGGCTACAGCCCCGAGCGGGCGATGCGGGAGTTCCTGCGCCGCGGCGGTCAGGACCAGGCGGGGCTGGACGACCTCGCGCGCCGCGTGGCCGAGAGGCGGCGCGAGCTCACCCAGCGCCACAACCTCGACGGCACGCTGCAGCAGGTCAAGGAGCTGCTGGACAAGGCCGTCCTCGAGGAGCGCAAGCAGCTCGCGCGCGACGTGACGATGGACGACGGCGACCGCGCGTTCCGTGAGATGCGGATGGAGAGCCTGCCGGACTCCCCGGCCGCCGCCGTCACCGAGCTCGGCGACTACGACTGGCAGTCGAGCGACGCGCGCGCGGCGTACGAGGAGATCAAGGACCTGCTCGGGCGAGAGATGCTCGACCAGCGCTTCGCCGGCATGAAGCAGGCGCTCGAGAACGCCACCGACGAGGACCGCGCCGCGATCAACGAGATGCTCGGCGACCTCAACGACCTGCTCGAGAAGCGCGCCCGCGGCGAGGACACCCAGCAGGACTTCGAGGACTTCATGGCCAAGCACGGCCAGCAGTTCCCGGAGCGCCCGCAGAACCTCGACGACCTGCTCGACTCGCTCGCCCAGCGAGCGGCCGCCGCCCAGCGGATGCTCAACTCGATGAGCCCCGAGCAGCGCCAGGAGCTGATGGACCTCTCGGCAGCGGCGTTCGGGTCGCCCGCGCTGATGGAGCAGCTCGACCGTCTCGACCAGAACCTGATGGGGCTGCGGCCGGGGGAGGACTGGGGCGGGTCGGAGCAGTTCGGCGGCGACCAGGGCCTGGGGCTCGGCGACGGCACCGGTGTGCTGCAGGACATCGCCGACCTCGACGCGCTGGCCGACCAGCTCGCCCAGTCCTACCGCGGTGCCGGGCTCGACGACATCGACCTCGACCGGCTGACCAAGCAGCTCGGCCGGGACGCCGCCGTCGACGCCCAGCGGCTGCGCGACCTCGAGCGCGCCCTGCGCGAGACCGGCACCATGGAGCGCGGCTTCGACGGCGACCTCCGGCTCACCCCCAAGGCGATGCGCCAGCTCGGCAAGGCCCTGCTCCGCGACGTGGCCCAGCGCATGTCGGGCCGCCAGGGCCAGCGCGACGTACGACGCTCCGGCGCGGCCGGTGACCTGACCGGCGGCTCGCGCCCGTGGGAGTTCGGCGACACCGAGCCGTGGAACGTGCCCCGGACGGTGCTGAACGGGACGCTGCGGCGGGCAGGGGAGGCGGGTGGACCCAGGTTCAGCGTCGAGGACATCGAGGTGCAGGAGACCGAGACGCGCACCCAGGCGGCCGTCGCGCTCTGCGTCGACACCAGCTTCTCGATGGCGATGGACGGACGCTGGGTGCCGATGAAGCAGACGGCGCTCGCGCTGCACACCCTGATCGGCAGCCGGTTCCGCGGCGACGACCTCGAGCTGATCGCCTTCGGGCGCCACGCGGAGACGATGCGGATCGAGCAGCTCACCGCGCTCGACGCGCGGTGGGACAAGGGCACCAACCTCCACCACGCCCTGCTGCTGGCCAACCGCCACTTCCGCAAGCACCCGACCGCCCAGCCGGTGCTGCTGGTCGTCACCGACGGCGAGCCGACCTCCCACCTCGGCCCCGACGGCGAGGTCAACTTCTCCTACCCGCCGCACCCGCTGACCATCGCCCTCGCCGTACGAGAGCTGGACAACGCGCGTCGGCTCGGCGCCCAGACGACCTTCTTCCGGCTCGGCGAGGACCCCGGGCTCGCCCGCTTCGTCGACTCGATGGCGCGCCGGGTCGACGGCTCGGTCATCGCACCCGAGGCGGACGACCTCGGCGCCGCCGTCGTCGGCTCGTACCTCGGCTCGCGCGGGCCCCGCCAGACCCCTGGCAGCTACGGCGACTTCTTCGGCGGTCGCGGCTTCTGGGTCGGCTGACCCACAGCCTGTGGATGAGCGGCGGCCCGGGTTTGCCGGTCCGGGACGTCGGGCAGTCGTCCGGGCATGTCATCTCGGGAAGCAGCGACACTGGTCGAGGTCGATCCGTCCGTGGTCGACGATCCGTTCTGGTCCACCGTCATGGAGGAGCACCCGCACGCGTCGTACGTGCTGCTGCCACCGGGCCCCACCCTCGGCGAGCCCGTCTCGCGCCGAGACCTCCTCGAGGAGGTCTCGTCATGGCTGTGATGATCGAGGTCTCCTACGACGAGGTCGACCGCGCCAAGCAGGCCTGGAGCACGCAGGCGGAGACGCTGACCGGCGCGACCTTGCGGATCGCCAAGGTGAACGGCGGCGGCCTCTCGGCGCGCGTCGCCGCCGAGGTGCGTCGCTTCGGCCGGAGGTGGCACACCGAGATCGACTCGCTCGCCACGCTCGCCCAGGACAACGCCGACGCGTTCGTCTTCGTGAAGGGCACCTACGAGGTCAGCGACCTCCAGCAGGCGGAGAGGATCCGGTCGCTGCTGCCGTGGGCCGACCGCCACGACCCGATCAGGACGGCCTGACCATGGCGACGATCGAGCTGCCGGCCGAGGTGCCCGCGGTGCCGCACATGGACTCCCAGCCGACCGAGGCGGCCTCGGTCGCCGGCGACTTCCGCACCGTCGGTGCCGTGCTCCATGACGTGCAGTCCTGGTCCGACCGGGGTGCCGCGCCGAAGGCGTGGAAGGGCGACGCCGCGGAGGCCGCCGGCCATGCCCGCACCCGGTTCGCCCGCCGGGCCGACGTCGCGGAGGAGGCGCTCCAGCTGGCCACCGTGGCCTCGGTCAGGTTCGAGGACCGTCTGCAGCGGTTGGAGAAGCGCCGCAGCTGTCTCGACTCCCGCCGGTCCCTGGTCAACGAGGGGATCCAGGGGCTCCGCACCGTCATCGACAACCGGTCGATCGGCGAGGCGGAGGCCCGCACGCAGGCCGCCGCCCTGCGCAGGCGGGCCTCCGACCTCACCGGCGACATCACGGTCTGGATGCTGGACCTCTCCGACGCGGAGGCCGACTACGTCGGCGCGCTCCAGCGCATCGACACGGTGGCCGAGGCCAGGAAGGTCGCGGCCAAGGTCGCCCTCCCGGACACGCGGGCGCTCTACGCCCACCTGCGCTCGCTGCGCGGCGACGCCAGGGCGACCGCGGCCTGGTGGGCGTCGCTCACCGTCGCGCAGCAGCAGGCGCTGATGGTCGCCTACCCCGGTGCGGTCGGATCGACCGACGGCATCCCGATGGTCGACCGCGACGCCGCCAACCGGACCAACATCGATGCGCTCCGGTCCGACCTCCAGCAGCGGGCGGAGCATGGCCGGCTGACCCGGCAGCAGCAGCGTGCGCTGACGAACCTCGACGCGATGCACAAGATCGAGCAGAAGTACGCCGCCACCGTCGACCCCGAGACCGGCCAGCCGCTGCTGGACATCATCAAGTACGACCCGTTCGCCTACGGCGGCGACGGGAGCTCGATCGTCAGCCTCGGCAACCCCGACCTCGCCGGCGACGTCACCACCTACACACCGGGGCTCACGTCCCACGGCGGCACGCTCGACGGCTTCGCCCAGGTCGAGGCGCTGCACACCTCGATGGCCGCCAGCTCGGGATCGGCCGCGACGATCCTGTACGACGACTACAACATGCCCGACCTCGATGGGCTCCCGGGCGACGTGGCCGGGTCACCGGGGCGGTTCGACAACGACCTGCGCGACGCGATGGCGGTCGCATCGCCGGCCGACGCGCGCGATGCCGCGCACCACCTGGTCGGCTTCCTCCACGGGCTCGACGCGACGAGGACCTACTCCGGCGATCCGCAGGTGACGGTGATCGGCCACAGCTACGGCAGCGAGGTGGCGGCGTACGCCGCGCAGCTCCACGGCAGCCACGGGCAGTTGGACAACGTCGTGCTGGTCGCCAACCCAGGCGTTCCCGGCCACGACGTGCACGACCTCGTCGGCAACAGCGGGATCCACGTGTACGTCGGCTCCGACGACCACGACCCGGTCTCGCTGCTCGGCCGGGGCCCGGCGGGCGGGACCGGCACGCTGGGTCAGGACCCCGCGGCCGCGTCGTACGGCGCGACCCGCTTCTCGGTCTCGGGCGGTCCCGAGACCCTCTACGGGCTGACCCACAACCACGACGCCGGCAGCTACTTCAGCGGCGAGGGGCTGAGGAACATCACCGCCATCGCTACCGGGCACCAGCCGCAGGTCGTCGCGGGGCGCACGGAGGGCAGCTACGAGAACCTGCCGACCTTCGTCCGTCACTCGGCCGAGGGCTCGCTGCCGTGGCCGTACAACCACCTGGTGACGGACGGCGACGTCGCGTCCGGCAACACACCGGCCGCCCACGCGGTGCACACGCTGACCGGCCTCGTGCCGGGGCCGGTGAAGGTCGAAGGCGGCAGGCTGGCGCTGGACGGCGCCGGTGGCGCCGTCGACCTCACCGATGCGCAGGTGCACACCCTCGACCTGCTGGCCCATGGTGCCGGGCCGCTGGACCCGCTCGCGAGCTACGCCGCCGCGGGTCTGGACGGGGTGGTTCCCGTGGCCGACGACGTCTCCCACAACGTCGAGACCCTGCTGAGCGACCTGAAGGGGCTTCTGTGAGCACCCGCCGACCGGTGAGCGCCACGCTCCTGTCCCTGGCAGTCGTCCTGCTGCTCGCCGCGACCGGATGCGGCCCGGGCGGCTCCTCCCATGACCAGGGTGACCCGGACGCCCAGGCGGGCGCCGTACGCGACGGGTCGGACCTGCTGCTCGGCGTGGCGCGCAAGCACGTGCAGGGCGGCGAGCACATGGTCTGGGCCGCGTCGTGGCAGGACTGCTCGGCGAGTTTCGGCCACCAGGTGACCTACGGGTCGGTCGCGTCGTTCGCCATCGACGGTGCCGACGGTGCCGACGGTGCCGATGCGGATCTGCTGACGGCCGTCGAGTCCGCCGCGCGACGGGCCGGCTGGTCCACCAGCTCGAGGAGCGGGACGTCTCTCGAGCTCGAGCGCCGCGGCCTGCACGCCACCGTCGTGTCGGGTGCGGCGGGCGTCAGCATCAACGTCGGCACCGGGTGCCTCGACGTCAGCGGGGACACCGCGAGGCGTCTTCTCGCCGAGAGCGTCGTGCACGGCCACGGCGCCTGAGCGGGGTCCCGTCTTCCGCTCAGCCGCCGTGCCTCCGCCGTGCCTCCGCCGTGGGTCAGGCCCCGCTGGCGTCGGAGCCGAGCTTGAGCTCGGTGGTGTGCGTGCTGCCGCCGCGCTGGTAGGTCACCTTGACCTGGTCGCCGGGCCGGTAGGCCCGGATGATCGCGATCAGGGAGTCGGCGTTGGTGATCTGGTGGTCGTCGATGCCGGTGATCACGTCACCGGAGCGGAGCCCCGCGCTGCCGGCCGCCGAGCCCGACGAGACCTGCCGGATCTCGGCACCCTCGGAGACCTGCGCGCCCTGGCGCTGGCCGGACGCTGCGTCGGTGATCTCGATGCCGAGCCGTGCGTGGGTAGGGGTCTGACCGCTCTTGAGCTGCTGCACGATCGGGAGGATCTCGTCGATCGGGATCGCGAAGCCGAGGCCGATCGAGCCACCCTGGCCGCCGCTGGTGCTGTCCGCCGTCTGGATCGAGGCGTTGATGCCGACCAGGTGACCCGCCATGTCGACCAGGGCGCCGCCGCTGTTGCCCGGGTTGATGGCCGCGTCGGTCTGGATCGCCGGGTACGCCGTGGTGTTGCCGTTCTGGTCCTGCCCGACGTCCACGGGGCGGTTCAGCGCGCTGACGATGCCGGAGGTGACCGTCGAGTCCAGGCCGTACGGCGACCCGATCGCCACGACCTGCTGACCGACCTGGAGGTTGGCCGAGCGGCCGATGGTGATCGGCCTCAGGTTCTTGACACCGTGCACCCGGACCAGGGCGGTGTCGGTGACCGGGTCGGTGCCGACGACCGTGGCGGGGACACGCTGGCCGTCGTTGAAGGACACCGTGGTCTGCGCCTGGCTCGCCGGCACGGAGCTGTCCAGCGTGACCACGTGGTTGTTGGTCAGGATCAGCCCGGACTTGTCCAGCACGACGCCCGACCCGCTGCCCGCGTTGCCGCCGCCCTGCACGTCGAGCTCGACGACCGAGGGGAGCACGTCCTTGGAGACCGACTCCACGCTGCCCGCCTTGACCGCGGCCACCGGCGAGGAGCTGACCGAGAACCCGTCGCCGCTGGAGCTGGTGTCGGAGCCCGCGACCAGCGACCACGCCGCGGCGCCGCCGATGCCCGCGCCGCCGCCGACGACGAGCGCGCCGACCAGCACGGCCGCCGCGAACCGGCTGCGGCCGTTGTTCCGCGGCGGCGGAGGAGGCAGGGGGGCACCCGAGGGCGGTGGGAACGAGGGCGGCGGTCCGTACGGCGGCAGGTTGCTCATGCTCCCACGTTGCCGCGGCTCCCTGTGTGTCCGCTGAGGACCAGCGTTCGGTTCGCTTAAACCTGTCGCTGGGCGGCGTCCCAGTAGGGCTGGCGCAGGTCGCGCTTGAGGATCTTGCCGGTCGGGTTGCGGGGCAGCGCCTCGACGATGTCGACGCTGCGCGGGCACTTGAAGTGCGCGAGCTGGTCGCGGCACCACGCGATCAGAGCGGCCCCATCCGCCTCGCCGTCGGGAGCGAGGGACACGACGGCCTTCACCGACTCGCCCCACCGGTCGTCGGGGACGCCGATGACCGCGACCTCCGCGACGGCCGGGTGCTCGGCCAGCACCCGCTCGACCTCGGGGGAGTACACGTTCTCGCCGCCGGTGATGATCATGTCCTTGAGCCGATCGGAGACGTAGACGTAGCCGTCCTCGTCGACGTGCCCGATGTCGCCGGTGCGGAACCAGCCGTCCTCGGTGATCGCCTCGGCCGTCGCCTCGGGCTTGCCGAGGTAGCCCTTCATCAGCTGCGGCGTGCGCAGCCAGATCTCGCCGGGCTCGCCCGCCGGCAGGTCGCTCAGCGTGGCCGCATCGACGACGCGGACCTCGACGCCGGGGATCGGGATGCCGGCCGACAGCATCCTCTCGGGATGGTCGCCGGCGACGGCCGCGCGGTGGTCCTCGGGCAGCAGGTGGGTGGCCACGCCGGCCACCTCGGTGAGCCCGTAGACCTGCAGGAAGTCGGTGTCCGGCCACGCCTCCATGGCCGCCCGCAGCAGCGGCGGCGGCATCGGCGCGGCGCCGTACGTGTAGGTCTTGAGGGCGCCGAACAGCTTCACCGCGTCGGGCCCGGACTGCAGCACCACCGCGAGCACGGCCGGCACGAGGAAGGTGCGGTTGGCGCCGGCGAGGATCGCGCCCGCCAGCGCGGCGCCGTCGGCCTCGCGCGTCATCACGCTTGGGATGCCGTCGTGGATCCCGAACAGGACGTACGACGACCCGCCGACGTGGAACAGCGGCATGCTCACCATCGACTTGTCGCCGGGCTCGAACTCCCAGCCGTCATGGGCGTTGGTGGTGTGGCTGATCATGTTGCGGTGGGTCAGCATGATCCCCTTCGGCCGTCCGGTGGTGCCCGAGGAGTACATGACCAGGCAGGGGTCGTCGGGGTCGGCGGCCGGCTCGTCGTCGTACGGCGCGGCGCCGGCGAGGAAGGCCTCGTAGCCGCACCCGTCCGCACCGTCCGGCGTCACCTCCACCACCCGCTGCACGCCGGTCAGCCGCTCGCGCACGGCCTCGACCGCCGGCAGCAGCTCGCTGCCCACGAACAGCACCTTCGCCCCGGAGTCGCCGACGGCGTACTCGACCTCGTCGGCGCTGGAGCGCCAGTTGATGATCGCGTTGGCGGCGCCGAGCATGCCGGCGGCGAACGAGATCTCCACGCAGGCGGGGTGGTTCTTGTCCAAGAACGCCACCACGTCGCCGCGGCCGACGCCGAGGTCGCGCAGCGCCGCGGCCGCGCGCACGACCCGGTCGTGCCACTGCGCCCAGGTCCAGCTGCGGTCGAGGTAGGTCATCGCCTCGGCGTCCGGCGTCGTCGTGGCCCAGTGGGCGAGTCGGTCGACGGTCAGGCGAGGTGCGGGCGGGGCGGCTGCGGTGGTCACGGTGCCGATTGTGTCCCACACCACAACGCGTCGCCAGCGGTTCGACGGCCCTGGCGCCGGTCGCCTTCCGTTCACCTGACTCCCGTTGGATGCTCACGTGTCCTCGCCCCTGCTGCGCGCCGCCGAGGCGGCCGCGCCCCGCACGCTCGTCGACATCTTCCGGGAGACGGCCGCGCACAACCCCGAGGCGACCGCGCTGGACAGCGGCGCGGACAGGGTCACGTACGCAGAGTTCACCGAGGCGGCCGAGGCGGTGGCGGGCGACCTGGCGGGGCTGGGCATCGGGCGAGGGGACCGCGTCGGGGTGAGGCTGCCGTCGGGGACCACCGACCTCTACGTGGCGATCATGGGCGTGCTGTTCGCCGGAGCGGCGTACGTGCCGGTCGACGCCGACGACCCGGAGGAGCGGGCGCGGCTCGTCTTCGGCGAGGCCGGGGTCGCGGCGGTCGTCACGGCCGGCCTGGCGATCGAGGTCCGCGGAGCCGGCGGTCGTGAGGCGCTGGAGCGGGTCGAGGGTCCTGGCCTCGACGACGACGCGTGGATCATCTTCACCTCCGGCTCCACCGGGACGCCCAAGGGCGTCGCGGTCCGTCATCGCAACGCCGCCGCGTTCGTCGACGCCGAGTCGCTGATGTTCCTGGTGGACGACCCGGTGGGACCGGGCGACCGCGTCATGGCCGGGCTGTCGGTGGCGTTCGACGCGAGCTGCGAGGAGATGTGGCTGGCATGGCGGTACGGCGGGTGCCTCGTGCCCGCGCCCCGGACGCTGGTCCGCAGCGGGGTCGACGTCGGCCCCTGGCTCGCGGCCAACGACATCACCGTCGTCTCGACGGTGCCGACGCTGATCAGCCTCTGGCCCGACGCGGCGATCGACAGGGTCCGCCTGCTGATCCTCGGTGGCGAGGCGCTGCCGCCGGAGGTCGCCACGCGCCTGGTCCGGCCGGGCCGCGAGGTCTGGAACACCTACGGCCCCACCGAGGCCACCGTCGTCGCCTGCGGCGCTCTCGTCGACGCCGCTGGTCCGGTCCGGATCGGGCTCCCGCTGGCCGGCTGGGACCTCGAGGTCGTGGACGCCGCCGGCAACCCGGTCGCCGAGGGGGAGCGGGGCGAGCTGATCATCGGGGGCGTCGGGCTGGCGCGCTACCTGGACCCCGCCAAGGACGCCGAGAAGTACGCCGCCATGCCCACGCTCGGCTGGGAGCGCGCCTACCGCTCCGGCGACATCGTCGTGAAGGACCCGGCCGGCCTGCTCTTCGCCGGCCGCGCCGACGACCAGGTCAAGCTGGGTGGGCGGCGCATCGAGCTGGGCGAGATCGACTCGGCCCTGCTCGCGCTGCCGGGCGTGACCGGAGCCGCCGCCGCCGTACGACGCAGCGCGACCGGCAACCAGCTGCTCGTCGGCTACGTCGCCACCGCCGAGCAGTACGACGCCGCCACCGCGACCGCCCACCTCCGCGCGACGATGCCCGCGGCGCTCGTGCCCAGGCTCGCGGTGGTCGACGACATCCCGACCCGCACGTCCGGCAAGGTCGACCGGGACGCGCTGCCCTGGCCGCTGACGACGACCGAC
>WQZX01000048.1 GCA_009780515.1 Nocardioidaceae bacterium
GAAGAGCAGCGTGCTCGGGAGACCTGCTCGTTCCGGTTCAAGGCCCAGGGCGACGGCACCACCAGGATCACCGGCCTGATCCCCGACGGGGAGGCGAACCGGCTCGAGACCTATCTCAACGCCTACACCTCACCCCGCGCCACCACAGGCTCGACCGGCTCGACTGGTCCTGTGACGCCGCGGCACCGGCTGCTCGGACAGGCATTCTGCGCGCTGCTGGAACACCTCGACCCCACCAAGCTCCCCGACCACGGCGGCGACGCCACCACCGTGATCGTGACCATCGACCACACCCAGCTCCTGTCCACCCTCGGTGCCGCCGACCTCCTTGGCGGCCTCGACGGGAGCCGCATCTCCGCCACCGAAGCACGACGCCTCGCGTGCACCGCCCACATCCTCCCCGCCGTCCTGGGCGGCAAGGGCGAGGTGCTTGATCTCGGCCGAGCCCGGCGACTGTTCTCAGCGATCCAACACCGGGCCATGCGCATCCGCGACCGCCACTGCCGCGCCGACGGCTGCAGCATTCCGGCCGCGTGGTGTGAAGCACATCATCTGAAGCCGTGGTCACAAGGCGGCAACACCGACCTCGCCGACGGCGTACTGCTGTGCAACCACCATCACCACCGCGCCCACGACACACGGTACGAGACCCAGCGACTCGCATCCGGCGACCTCAGATTCCACCGACGCAACTGACATCCACGGAAAAATGGCTCTTGTGACGCTTCCGTGGGTGATTGATCGCGCCTGAGCGGTCGCACGCCGCTCCCGGCCTAGGTTTCTGGCTTGTCGAGAGTCAGGAACTGCGGAACGGAGAACGGCGTGCGAAACGCCAGCCTATGGCGTGCCCTGCTGGGGGTCGAGAAGACGGTCATCGAGGATGTCGAGTACGACGAGGACGCCGACGTGGTCGTGGTTCACGTGCGACCACAACGTCCCACACGCGGCCGGTGCGGACGCTGTGGGGCCCGTTCACCGTGGTACGACGCTGGTGAGGGACGCCGACGCTGGCGCAGCCTCGACCTGGGCGTCATGGAGGTGTTTCTCGAGGCCGACGCACCACGAGTGAGGTGCCCGCTCCACGGGGTCACGGTGCGGCAGGTCCCCTGGGCACGCCACGCCGCGGGCCACACGGTGACCTTCGACCAGCAGGTCGCTTGGCTGGCCACCCAGTGCTCGAAGTCGGCGGTCACCGAGTTGATGCGGATCGCGTGGCGCACCGTCGGCGCGATCATCACCCGAGTCTGGGACGAGACAGCCGCGGGGGTGGACTTCTTCGCCGGCCTGCGGCGGATCGGGATCGATGAGATCTCCTACAAGCGCGGCCACAAGTACCTGACCGTGATCGTGGACCACGACACCGGCCGCCTGATCTGGGCCGCACCGGGCAAAGATCGCGCCACACTGCGCACCTTCTTCGACGCACTGGAGGCATCCGGAGCCCACCGTTGCGCCCAGATCACCCACGTCTCAGCCGATGGAGCCAGCTGGATCGCCCACGTGGTGGCCGAGCGCTGTCCGAACGCGGTGCGCTGCGCCGACCCGTTCCACGTCGTGAAGTGGGCAGGCGATGCTCTCGACCAGGTGCGACGCGAGGCATGGAACGCCGCACGCGGCGACGTCCGCGCGCACCGGGCTCGTCGCGCCCAAGGCAAGGACGTCCAGGCCACCGGTCACGCCAAGGCCGTCAAGGACTCCCGGTTCGCGCTGTGGAAGAACCCCGAGAACCTCATCACCCGACAACGAGCCAAGCTGGACTGGATCGCCAAGGCCGAGCCCCGACTCCACCGGGCCTACCTGCTCAAGGAAGCACTACGCCTGGTGTTCCGGCTCCCACCCGACGAGGCGCCCGCCGCGCTCGATGCCTGGATCGCGTGGGCACGTCGATGCCGCCTCCCGATCTTCGTCAAGCTCCAACGAACCATCGTCGAGCAGAAGCCCGCGATCCTCGCCGCGATCGAGCACAACCTGTCCAACGGCCTCATCGAGTCGGTCAACACCAAGATCCGCCTCATCACCCGCATGGCCTTCGGGTTCGCCAGCCCCGACGCCCTCATCGCCCTCGCCATGCTCAACCTCGGCGGCCACCGCCCCGTCCTGCCCGGCCGATGACCCACGGATCAGTCACAAGAGCCGGAAAAATCTTGTCGGCGCGCGACCCCAGGGAGCAGCCCAGCGGCGCCCAAGCCCGACTGCAAGCCGCAACCAAGAACCGCGACCACCCCGACCCCACCCCCACGACAGAGATCGACGCTGCGGCGGGCGACCACCCCTGATCTCTCTGGGCGAGCCGTCATCTGCAGCCTCAGCAGCCCGGTCCAGGCGGCTGTCCACAGGCCGGGCGAGGGCAGGTTTCTCCACAGCCGGGCGTCGCACAGGCTCCGGTCATGACTTCTCAGATATCGCTCGAGCTCCCACCCGGCTGGCTGAAGCGCGCCGACCCGGACACCGGCGTGGCGGTCAGGTCGCGTCCACGAAGGCATCACGCCGACGGCGTACCGCCGGAGATCGTGGTGCGGAGCCGGCCCGTGGAGGACGGCTTGGCGGAGTGGCGGCGAGAGACGCTGGACGCGCTGGCGCGGCAGCTCGACCGGTTCGAGGTGGAGGACGAGGACTCCTACGACCTCGGGATGCAGCGGGTGCACTACCACCGGTTCGGCCACCGGCTCGGCGTGGCCGAGCTGATCACCGAGCAGTGGTCCTGGCTGGTCGACGGCCTCGGCGTGACGCTGACGTGCACGGTCGCGCGCCAGGACTACGCGGCCTACTGTGATCTGTTCGAGGACGTAGCCGCGACCGTGGAGGTGCGGCCGGCGCTCAACGCCGCCGGGTGACGCGGATCTGCGCGCCGTGCCGCGGGACCGAGGTGATGTTGCGGACCTTCGGCACGTCGGGCTGCACGGTCGTGACGTCGTACCGACCGAAGATCTCGCGCAGCACCTCGACCCCCTCCATCAGCGAGAAGCCCGCGCCGATGCAGCGACGCACGCCGCCGCCGAACGGGATCCACACGTTCAGCGGCGGCACCTGACCGTCGTTCTGCTCGGCGAGGAACCGCTCCGGCCGGTAGGTCCACGGCTCCGGGAAGTTCGAGTCCTTCTGGTGACTCATGATGATCGAGGGTCCGACGGTCGCGCCCATCGGCAGCTCCCAGCCGCCGACCGTGGCCGGCTTCATCAGCGTGCGGACCACCATCGGGATGATCGGGTGGAGCCGCATCGACTCCTTCATCGCCGCCTCGAGCCACGCGTCGTCGCCCTCGTCCGCCGCCCTCTGCGCGCGAGCAAGCATGCCCGGGTCCTGGCCGATCTCGACGAGGGTCCACGAGAGAGCGCTCGCGGTCGTCTCGTGACCGGCGAGCAGGAGCGTCACCAGCTGGTCGCGCAGCTCGGTGTCGTCGAGCCCGTCGCCGGCCTCCGCGCCGTGGCGCAGCAGCCGCGAGAGCACGTCCTGGCGGCTCGCCAGCTCGGGATCGGTACGACGCTCGCGGATCACGGAGTACATCAGCCGGTCGAGCTCGACCTGGTTGTCGACCGTGCGCCGCCACGGCCCGAACCGCTGCAGCCACGGGTAGGCCCAGCCGAGCAGGATCGCCGGGCTGATCTCGACGGTCGCCGTGACGCGCGGCCGCAGCTCGGCCAGCATCCGCTCGTCGGCCACGCCGAAGACGACCCGCAGGATCACCTCGAGCGTCAGGGAGTTCATGTGGTCGAGCGCGCGCATCGTCTGGCCGTCGGACCAGCGGTCGATCTCGTCCTTCGCGACCTCGGCGACCATGCCCTTGTAGGCACGCAGCGCGTGGCCGAGGAACGCCGGCATGATCAGCTTGCGGGCGCGGTGGTGGTCGGTCGAGTCCTGCAGCAGCAGGGAGTTCTGGCCCATGATCGGGCCGAGCACCGCGTTGCCCTTGCCGGCGTGGAAGACCTCCGGGTCGCCCGCGAAGATCTCCTTGGTCACCTCGGGGTCGGTGAACAGCACCAGCGGGCGGCCACCCGGCACCAGGTTGAGCGTGAAGGCGTCGCCGTACCTCTTCGCCAGCCAGGGGTGGAACTGGTGGCGGAAGCGCATCAGCGCGACGGTCTGCACGATCGCGGGCCACCGCGGCCCGGGCGGCAGCCCCTTGTACGACACCTTCGGCAGGTCGCGCCCACCGATCATGGTGGTGTTCCGGAAGCGCCGGAAGGTCAGCTCACGGGTGTCCGGCTGCGACGTTGTCAGCTCCGCTGTCACAGTCAGACGGTACGCCGACGGGCGACGTCGCGCGAGAACGGCCATCCGACACACGCTCGGGGCGGCGTGGGGTTGGATGGGCCCGTGGAGTTCGCAGACGTCGTACGCCGGCGGCGGATGACGCGCGCCTACGACCCCGCGCCCGTCGACCCGGACGTGCTCGATCGCCTGCTCGCGCAGGCCCATCGGGCGCCCAGCGCCGGCAACTCCGCCGGGTGGGCGTTCGTCGTGCTCGACTCCCCCGAGACGGTCGCCGGCTTCTGGCGGGCGCAGACCGACGCCGCGCTGCCCGACGGATCCCCGGACGCCTGGCTGACCGGCATGATGCGCGCCCCGGTCGTGGTGGTGCCGTGCAGCCGGAGGTCGGTCTACCTCGAGCGCTACGCCGGCACCGACAAGGAGCGGGCCGGCCTGGGCGGGCGGGACGAGCGGCAGTGGACGATGCCCTACTGGGACCTCGACACGGCGATGGCCGCCCTCCTGCTCCTGCAGGGCGCCACCGACGCCGGCCTCGGCTCCTGCTTCTTCGGTCTCGTCCCGGACCGGGTCGACGCGGTCAAGGAGGTCCTCGGGCTGACCGGCGACGACGCCCCGCACCCGATCGGCGCCGTCACCATCGGCCATCCCGATCCGGCGGCGGCAGCGTCCAGCGGGCGGTCGCTGCGTCGTCGTACCGACTGGCGGGAGGTGGCCCACCGCGGCCGCTACGGGGCGGGGTGGGGCTGATGCCGCCACGGATCCAGACCCACCACCTGACCCCCGGGGACCTGCAGCGCGACGAGCCGGTGCTCCCCCGGATCGCCCACCTGCTCAAGCCCTACCGCGGCAAGATCGCGCTGGTCCTGGTCGCCGTCGTCGTCGGCGCCGCCCTGACCAGCCTGCTGCCGTTCCTGACGCGCGCGGTCTTCGACGACGCGCTGTTCCCCGTCGACGGCTCGCGGCCGAACCTGACGCTGCTCACCTGGCTGATCGTCGGCATGTGCGTGATCCCCGTGGTGGTCTCGCTCATCTCGATCGCCCAGAACTGGCTGACCTCCACCGTCGGCAACTCCGCGATGGCCGACCTGCGCGGCGACCTGTTCGAGCACCTGCAGACCATGGAGCTGGCGTTCTTCACCGCGACCAAGACCGGCGCGATCCAGTCACGGCTGGCCAACGACGTCGCCGGCGTGCGCACCGTCCTGACCGACACCGCCACCACCATCGTGCAGAACACCGTCACGGTGTCGGCGGCGTTCGTGTCGATGATCGTGCTGTCGTGGCAGCTGACCGTGCTGACGCTGATCGTGATGCCGGTCTTCCTGCTGCTGCAGCTCCAGGTCGGCAAGCGGCGGCAGCGGCTCGCACGGCGTACCCAGGAGTCGCTGTCGGACATGACCGCGATCACCGAGGAGGCGCTCTCGGTCTCCGGGATCCTGCTGGCCAAGGTGTTCAACCGCCACGAGGCCGAGGTCGAGCGCTACCGCGAGGCCAACCGTCGCCAGACGCGCCTCCAGGTCGAGCAGGCCATGACCGGCCGGACCTTCTTCGCCGTCGTCCAGACGACGTTCGCCATCACGCCCGCGCTGATCTACCTCGTCGCCGGCTGGATCATGACCGGCCACCTCGCCGTCGGCGCCCACACCCTGACCGCCGGCACCATCGTCGCGTTCACCACCCTCCAGAGCCGGCTGCAGATGCCGCTGCTGCAGCTGATGCGGGTCACCCTCGACGTGCAGACCTCGCTGGCGCTGTTCCGCCGCATCTTCGAGTACGTCGACCTGGAGCCCGCGATCGTGGAGCGACCCGGCGCCGTCGCGCTACCGGTCGACGAGGTCAAGGGCCGCGTCGAGCTCGACGGCGTCTGGTTCCGCTACCCCGAGCCGCGCGAGCTGGTCGGGTCGCGCAGCAAGCCCCGCTTCACCCGCCTCGTCGATCCGGATCCCGCGGCGGTCGGGTCCGAGAAGGTGGTCGAGCCTGTCGAGACCCCCGCGAGCCCGCTGGAGATCTGGGCGCTGCGCGACATCAGCCTGACCGTCGAGCCCGGCCAGATGGCGGCGATCGTCGGGCCGTCGGGTTCGGGCAAGACCACGACGACGTACCTCATCCCGCGCTTCTTCGACGTCGACCGGGGCGTCGTACGCATCGATGGGCACGACGTGCGCGACCTGACCCTGGACTCCCTGGCCGACCTGGTCGGCATGGTGACCCAGGAGCCCTACCTCTTCCACGGCACCATTCGCGACAACCTCGCCTACGCGAGGCCCGACGCGACGACGGCGGAGATCGAGGCGGCAGCGCGAGACGCGAACATCCACGACCGGATCATGAGCTTCCCGCACGGCTACGACACGGTGACCGGCGAGCGCGGCTACCGGCTCTCCGGCGGGGAGAAGCAGCGACTCGCGATCGCCCGCGTTCTGCTGAAGGACCCGCCCGTCCTGATCCTCGATGAGGCCACGTCGGCGCTGGACAACGAGACCGAGCGGCTCGTCCAGGAGGCGCTCGAGCGCGCCACCCGGTCGCGCACCACGATCGCGATCGCCCACCGGCTCTCCACCATCCGCTCCTCCGACGTCATCTTCGGCCTCGTCGACGGCGCGCTGGTCGAGCGCGGCACCCACGAGGAGCTGCTCGAGGACCCCGAGGGCCTCTACGCCCGGCTCTGGGAGGAGCAGCTGCGCGCTCGGCGACGCTGACGGTGCCTGCCACCAACGAGCGGGTGGCAGGCTGAGGACATGCGGTACGTCGTCATCGGGCTGGGCGCGATCGGCGGGACCGTCGCGGCACGGCTGAGCCTCGCCGGCATCGACGTGTACGGCGTCGCGCGGGGCCCCCACCTCGACGCGGTGCGCGCCGGTGGTGGCGGAGGGCGCGGCGCGGGTAGTCCCTGACGAAAAGCACCACTGCCCGGTGGAAAGTGGTGCTTTTCGTCAGGGACTACGCGTTATGTCAGCCGATCCGACCCACCAGCTCCTCGGTCGTGACCGACTCGCCGATCTTCGGGAAGACCCTGGCGAGGCAGTTGTCGTGGGTGGCGGGGTCCATGTCGGCCATCGCGTCGGTCACGAAGACGACGTTGAGGCCGTGGGCGTAGGCCTCGCGGCCGGTCTCCTCCACGCCGGAGCCGGTGGCGACGCCAGTCAGGAAGACCTGCGTGATGCCGCGCTTCTCGAGCTCCTCGGCCATCGCGGTGCCGTGGAAGGCGCCACGGGTGCGCTTGGTGACCAGCACGTCGCCGGTGCCGAGCTCGGGCACGATCTCGGTGCCCTCGGTCAGCTCACGGGCGCCGCCGGCTGGGTTTGCGTCGGTGCGGCCGCCGGGCGCGCCGGTGACGTTGACGAGCACGACCGGGCGGCCGGCCGCGCGGAACGCGTCGGCGAGCGTGGCGGAGTTGCGCACGACGTCCGGCATCTCGGGGATCGGGTAGCCGACGATGCCGGCCTGGAGGTCGACCACGACCAGCGCGGCCTTGTCATCGATGGTGGACAGTGGCATGGGAGCTCCTCATTCCTTGGTTGACGAAGCGGAGGATGCGGCGGTGGCGACCTTGCCGCGCAGCGCCGAGGCCAGGGCCGCGATGATCCCGAGGAACGCACCCACGGAGAACACGACGACCAGGCCGGTGTGGAACGGGTCCGAGATCAGGTTGGGGAAGAAGTCGCGACCGCCGACCGGGTGACCGACCGCCTCCGCGATGGGGTCGACGCCGAGGATCGCGGCGAACAGCGCACCCGACGCGGACATGTGCCCGAGCGCCTCCTGGGTGGCGGGACCCAGCCCGCTCGCGGACGCCAGGGCGTTCGGCAGCCGCGCGGCCAGCCCGCCGATCATCAGCGACATGAACAGGCCGATCGACAGGGCCGTCCCGGAGTTCTGGAACGTCGCACGTACGCCGGACGCCGCGCCCCGGTGCTCCGGTGGGACGGATCCCATGATCGCGGAGGTGTTCGGCGACGCGAACATCCCGTTGGAGATGCCGTTGACGAAGATCAGGACCGCGAAGATCCAGTAGGGGAAGTCGATCGGCAGCAGCAGCAGGCCGATGAAGGTCGCCGAGAACAGCAGCATCCCGGAGGTCGCCAGGCCACGCGGACCGAACCGGTCCGAGAGCGTGCCGGAGACCGGCCCGGCGATCAGGAAGCCGACCGACAGCGGCAGCAGGAAGATGCCGGCCCACAGCGGCGTCTGGGAGTAGCTGTAGCCGTGCAGCGGCAGCCACATCCCCTGCAGCCAGATGATCAGCACGAACTGCATGCCGCCGCGCGCGATCGACGCCAGCAGCGCCGCCAGGTTGCCGGCCGCGAAGGCCCGGATGCGGAAGAGCGAGAGCCGGATCATCGGCTCCTCGACCTTCGCCTCGATCACCACGAACGCGATCAGCAGCACGACGCCGCCGATCAGCTGCGCCTGCACGGTCGGGTTCGTCCAGCCCATCGAGTGGCCGCCATGCGGCTGCAGCACCTGGGTGATGCCGATCAGCAGCGCGGACAGGCCGACCGCGAAGGTCAGGTTGCCGGCCCAGTCGAGCCTCGGCAGCGGACGGCGCCGTACGCCGGTCTCGCGCAGCTTCGTGTAGGCCCACCAGGTGCCGAAGATGCCCACGGGCACGTTGACCCAGAAGACCGCACGCCAGTCCCAGACGGCGAGGACACCGCCGAGGGTCAGACCGATGAACTGACCGGCCAGCGCCGCGACCTGGTTGACGCCGAGCGCGAAGCCGCGCCGGTCGGGCGGGAACGCGTCGGTCAGGATGGCGGCCGAGTTGGCGGTCAGCATCGAGCCGCCGAGAGCCTGCACGATGCGCCACACGATCAGCCAGATCGCAGCGCTCCGCCCGTCGAACGGGTCGAAGCTCAGCAGCAGGGAGGCGATCGTGAAGACCAGGAAGCCGCTGTTGTAGATCTTGACGCGGCCGAAGAGGTCGCCCAGCCACCCCACCGGTACGACGAACACCGCCTGCACCAGGCGGTAGCCCATGATCATCCACAGCAGGAAGCCGAAGTTGGCCGGATCGAGCGGGTTCAGGTGGATGCCCGCGAAGATCGCGGGCAGCGCGATCAGCACGATCGAGCCGTCCAGCACGCTCATGAAGACGGCCGCAGTCGTGTTCGCGAGCGCCACCCAGTGGTAGCGCTCGGTGGTCGACGGGCGCTTCTCCATCGTCGAGGTCACGGGTCGACTCGCTTCGTTCGCTCGGACGTCGCCTCGAGCGACAGACCGCTTCCGGCTTCCGTGCCGAGGCGGCGCCGCCGCTCGCTCACAGGGCCTCCGCAAGGCGCTCGAGAACGGGAGCGGCGGCGCGGAGGGCGTCGATGTCCTCAGAGGTCAGCTGGGCCATGCCGCCTGCCAGCTGCTGGGATCGTACGGCGCGCTTGGCCGTGACCGCCTTCGCCCCGGCCGGCGTGATCGAGAGGACCACGCGCCGACCGTCGGCAGGGTCCGAGGTCCGGTCGACCATGCCCCGCTCCTCCAGCGCCTTCAGGGTCGCCTTCATCGACTGCGGGCTGATCTGCTCGGCCTTCGCCAGCTCGGCGTTGGTCGCCGGCCCGGAGCGCTGCAGCCGCACCAGCGCCGACATCTCCGGGATCGTCGCCTCGTCCGTCGCGGGCAGCTGACGCAGCCGGCGGCGCAGCAGGCTCACCCCGAGCGCGAGCTGCGAGGCGATCGCCTCCAGGTCGTCGTTCGTCATGCTAATCAGCCTAGCCTGATCAATTCCGACGTCCACGGGCGGGGGTGCTCCGTCGTACCGACACCGTCTCGGGAGACATCGCTCATATCGCCGCGGACCTGCCCGCCGGTAACGTGAGCCGGCGTGAGTCACAAGAGCCCTAAGGACTTCTTCCGTCCGCTGGCGGTCGGCGCGCCCGAGCCGCTGCGCGAGATCCCCGCCCGGCCCAGCCGCGCGATCCACTTCTTCGACCCCGGCAACCCCAAGATGGCGGCCAAGGTCCCCGACATGGTCGGCACCGTCGACGTGCTCCTGGGCAACCTGGAGGACGCGGTCAAGGCCGAGAACAAGGAGACCGCCCGCGAGGGCCTGGTGAAGATCGGCCAGGAGGTCGACTTCGGCCCGACCCAGTTCTGGACCCGGATCAACTCCCTCGACAGCCCCTGGGTGCTCGACGACCTGACCACGCTCGTGCCCGCCATCGGCGACAAGCTCGACGTGATCATGGTCCCGAAGGTGCAGGGCGCCGAGGACATCCACTACGTCGACCGGCTGCTCGCCCAGCTCGAGGCCAAGGCCGGCATCACCAAGCCGCTCCAGATCCACGCGATCCTCGAGACCGCCCGCGGCGTGGCCAACATCGAGGAGATCTGCGGCGCCTCCCCGCGCATGCAGGGGCTCTCCCTCGGCCCGGCCGACCTCGCGGCCGACCGCCGCATGAAGACCACCCGCGTCGGCGGCGGTCACCCCGGCTACCTCGTCCGCCAGGATCCCGAGCGCGGCGACGACGGGACCCCGGCGTACGACGGCCCGCGGACGACCTACCAGCAGGACCTCTGGCACTACACGGTCGCGCGCATGGTCGATGCCTGCGCGACGCACGGGATCTTCCCGTACTACGGCCCCTTCGGCGACATCAAGGACACCGTCGCCTGCGAGGACCAGTTCCGCAACGCGTTCCTGCTGGGCTGCGTCGGCGCCTGGTCGCTGCACCCGGTGCAGATCAAGATCGCCAACAAGGTCTTCAGCCCGAGCGTCGAGGACGTCAAGCACGCCCGCCGTGTCATCGCCGCGATGGGCGACGGCACCGGCGCGGTCATGCTCGACGGCAAGATGGAGGACGACGCCTCCGTCAAGCAGTGCAAGGTGATGGTCGCGCTGGCCGAGGAGCTGGCCGCGATCGACCCCGAGCTCAAGCAGCAGTACGACGCGATCGAGGTGGACGCATGAGCACCGACTTCCGCCCCCGCCGCTCGGTCCTCTACATGCCCAGCTCGAACGAGCGGGCGCTGGAGAAGGCCAAGTCACTGCCCGTCGACGCCCTCATCCTCGACCTCGAGGACGCCGTCGCGCCCGACGCCAAGGCCCAGGGCCGCGCCAACGCGGCGGCCGCCGTCAAGAGCGGTGAGTACGGCGCCAAGGAGCTCACCATCCGCATCAACGGTGCCGACACCGAGTGGCACCTCGACGACATCAAGGCCGCCGCCGAGGCCGGCCCGGACGCGATCGTCGTGCCGAAGGTCAACAGCGTCGACGCCGTGCTCTCGCTGGTCGAGTCGTTCGCCGAGGTGGGTGTGCCCGAGTCGACCAAGCTGTGGGCGATGATCGAGTCGCCGTACGCCATCCTCCACGCCGAGGAGATCGCGGCCGCCTCCGAGCGCCTCGAGGTGCTGGTGATGGGCACCAACGACCTGGTCAAGGAGCTGTTCGTCGACCACGTCCCGGGCCGCACCAACCTGGTCACCTCGCTGCAGCTGGCGGTCCTCGCCGCCCGTGCGACCGGCAAGGTCGTCCTCGACGGCGTCTACAACAACGTCAAGGACACCGACGGCTACCTCGCCGAGGTCGAGCAGGGTCGCGCCTTCGGGTTCGACGGCAAGACGATCATCCACCCCGGCCAGATCGAGGGCGCCAACGCCGGCTTCGCGCCGAGCCACGAGGCCGTCGAGAGCGCCAAGGGCCTGATCCAGGCCTGGGAGGACGGCAAGGGCGCCGGCGTGGTGACCCACAACGGCAAGATGGTCGAGAACCTCCACGTCGAGTCGGCCGAGCGCACCCTCGCCATCGCCGACGCGATCGCCAAGCACCAGGGCTGACCCCCCGCGCCCGATCGGCCTGCCCGGACGGCCGTCCCGCTCACGCGGGGCGGCCGTTCGTCGTACGACGGCGCCTCAGGCCTGGTGCCGCAGCACCCGGACGACCACCCGGGCGACGGCGGACTGCTCGACGGCGTAGGGATGGAAGGGCGCGGCGCTGCCCTGGGGGTGGACGCCGGCGATCCACGGCTTCGCACCGCAGATGTCGTGGCCCCGGGTGATCCGCCAGGTGTCGACGTACTCGACGCCGGTGCGCCTCACCGCGGCGCGCATCGCGTCGTTGAAGGCCTCGTTGGCCCGGCGGGCGAACGGGATGTCGCCTGTGGCGATGGGCAGCTCGGGGCAGTCGCCGCTCGCGGGCAGCACCTGCGGGTAGCCGACGACGAGCACCCGGGCGTGCGGGGCCCGCCGCCGGATGGTCCGTACGACGCCGACCAGCCGCGACGTCGTGGCGGCGCGGTAGCCGGCCAGCATCTTGGTGCCGCCGTGGACCGCGTCGGTGCAGGGCGTGCCGTGCGGATCGGACTGGCTGAGCCGCCCGCACAGCTCGATCAGCTCGCTGAACGCCGCCTGGTCGTTCGCGCCGACGCTGAGGGTGACGATGCGGGTGCTCGGCGTGACCGCGTCGAGCTGGGGCGGCACGGCGAAGGTGCCCATCCGCTGCGGACCGGTCAGCGACGTGGTCTCGGCGCCCGCGCAGCTGACGTCGTGGAGGTCGAGGCCCAGCCGCCGTGCGACGAGGTGCGGGTAGTTGTCCGCGGACTGCTCGCAACCGTGCGGGCCGACGTCGCGCCCGGTCAGGGGCGCGGAGGTGTAGGAGTCGCCGAGGGCGACGTACCGCTCGGCGTGGGAGGCGCCGTGGCCGGCCCCGCCGGAGCCGGACGCCGCGGGTGCCCCGCCGGAGGACGAGCCTCCGGACGAGCCGCCGCAGCCCGCGAGCAGCGCCAGCACCGGGACGACCGCCACCAGCACGATCCGCCTCGTCATCCGTCGTCCTCCTCGAGCGCCGTCCACGCCGCGCAACGGTAGCCGGGGGCCGTCAGGGACCCGGCGAGACGATGCCCACACCCCCGTGCGGGCCCGTGCATTTCGGCCGCCGCGCGACCGGCCTCTACCCTCGGCGCGTGCCCAGCCTCCTCCTGCGCTCAGCCCGGCTGGTGCCGCTGAGCCCGGGCGACCCGCCCGCGGACGCACCCTCCGACGTCCTCATCGAGGACGGCTGGGTCACCGCGGTAGGCGCTGGCCTGAGCCGACCGGAGGGAGTGCCCGAGCACGACGCCGGCGGTCGCTGGATGATGCCCGGGCTGTGGGACCAGCACGTCCACCTCGGCCAGTGGGCCCAGGCGAGCCGGCGGCTCGACACGAGCGCGATCACCTCGCCGGAGCAGGCGATCGCGCTGGTGCACAAGCGCGTGAGCGCCGCCCCCGGCGTGCCCGTCGTCGGCTGGGGCCACCGGCCCGCGAAGTGGCCGCGGCTCGGCACCGCCAGCGAGCTCGACGCCGTCTCCGGCGTCACGCCGGTCATCCTGGTCGCCGGCGACGGCCACCACGCGTGGATCAACTCCGCGGCCCAGGCCGCGCTGGGCCTCACCCCGCGCGAGGGGGTCGTCGCCGAGGACGAGTGGTACGCCGCCTACCGGCTGCTCGACACCCTGGCCCCCGTCACGACCGCCGACTACCGCGCCACCCTCGAGGCCGCGGCGGCGCTCGGCGTCGTCGGCCTGGTCGACTTCGAGTTCGTCGCCGACCTCGACGGCTGGCGCGAGCGCTGGACCGCGGGATGCGACCTTCTCCGCGCGCGGGTCGCGGTCTACGCCGAGGGTCTCGAGCCCGCGATCTCCGAGCGCCTGCGCACCGGCACCCCCCTCGTGCCCGGCGACGACAGGCTGCTGATGGGCCCGCTGAAGATCATCAGCGACGGCTCGCTCAACACCCGCACCGCCTGGTGCCACCAGCCCTACGCGCAAGACCCGATGCCGGGCAGCCCGGCCGGCGCGCCGAACATCTCCGGCGACGAGCTGACCGCCCTGCTGGCCCGCGCCCACGCCAACGGTCTCGAGGTCGCCACGCACGCGATCGGCGACGCGGCGATCGAGCAGGCGCTGACGGCGTACGAGCTGACCCGCGCGCGCGGCTCGATCGAGCACGTCCAGCTCATCGCCACGCCCGACGTACGACGGATGGCGGGGCTCGCCCTGCGCGCGAGCGTGCAGCCGCACCACCTGGTCGACGACCGCGACCTCATCGACGTCGCCTGGCCGGGCCGGGGCGAGCGGGCCTACGCGTTCCGGTCGCTGCTGGATGCCGGGGTGCCCCTGGTGCTCGGGTCGGACGCACCGGTGTCGCCGCTCGACCCGTGGACCGCCATCTCCGCCGCCGTACGACGCAGCGGCGACGGCCGTGCCGCCTGGCATCCCGAGCAGGCGCTCACCCGTCAGGAGGCCCTGGCGGCGTCGGTGGACCTGCAGCCGATGGTGCGCACGGGCTCGCGCGGCGACGTCGTCCTGCTCGACGACGACCCGCTCACGGCCGAACGACCCGGCGTCGCGCTGACCGTCCTCGCCGGCCGCGTGACCCACACCGCGTGACCCACACCGCCTGAGCCGCTACCGGCCGAGCGCCTGCTCGATCAGGCCCGCGACCTCGGCCTGCTCGGGCCAGTAGGGGTGGTAGGCGACCGCGGGCTGCCGCGGCACGTCGCCCGCGATCCAGGGCGCGCCGGAGCAGATGTCGTGGCCCTTGCTGGCGTCCCAGATGTCGATGAAGCCCACGCCCATCGCCTGCGCGGCCAGCCGGAGGGCGTCGTCGAGCGCCTGGTTGACCGCGAGCGCGAGGGGGTAGTCGCCGGGGTCGAGCGGCAGCTGCGGGCAGCTCCCGCTGCTCGGCACGAACTGCGGGTAGCCGACGACCAGCACCCGTGCGTTCGGCGCGAGCCGCTCGACCAGCAGCACGTCCTCGGCGATCCGCGCCTCCAGCTGGGTGCGGTAGCCGGCGACGGTCTGGCCGCTCGCGCTGCTGGAGACGGTGCAGGGGTCGCCCGTCGGCACGACCCGCGCCCACTGGCCGCAGCCCAGGACCAGGTTGCCGAAGACGTTGCCGTCGTTGGCGCCGATGCCGAGCGTGACCAGCCGGGTGGCTGTCCCGAGCGCGCCCAGCTGGGCGGGGACCGAGCTGCCCTCGATCGTCTGCGGCCCGGTGAGGTTCGCCGTCGACGCGCCCGCGCAGCTGCGGTCGTCCAGCGCGACGCCGAGCATCCTGGCGACCACGTGCGGGTAGCTGTCCGTGGCCTGCCGGCACGGCGGCGGCCCGGTCGGCGCGCCGACGCGGGGCGCGGAGGCGTAGGAGTCGCCGAGCGCGACGTACGTCGCCCCGCCGCTCGTGTCCGGTGCGGTGCCGGCGTACGCCGCCGACCCGGTGGGTGCCGTCGCGAGGACGGTGGCCAGAAGGATGGTGGTGAGCGCGGTCGAGCCCGTCACCCAGACGGTCCTGCGCATGGCGATGCCTCCTCAAGGCTCCCGAGCGCCGTGATCAGCGCAACCACCGTAGCGGCAGCGCGGGAGAGGAGGACAGGGCTACTTGCGCAGCGCCTGCTCGATCAGGCCCGCCACCTTGGCCTGCTCCACGGCGTACGGGTGGTACGGCATCGCCGGGTGCCTCGGCACGGCGCCCGCCATCCACGGGTCGGCCGAGCACATGTCGTGACCCTTGCTGGCGTCCCAGATGTCGACGAACTCCGCCTTCGACCTCTGCGCGGCGATCCGGACCGCGTCGTTGAGCGTCAGCAGCACGGCGTGCGCGTAGGCGAAGTCGCCCTTGGCCAGCGCCAGCTCGGAGCAGTGCCCGGAGGGCGGTGCGGTCGCGGCGATCATCTGCGGGTAGCCGACCAGCAGCACGCGGGCCTTGGGAGCCCGCTGGGAGATCTCCGAGACCGCCTTGGTGATGCGATCGACGAGCACGGACTGGTAGGACTGCAGCTTCGCCCGGTAGTCGCCGCTCGCGTCGGTGCAGGGCGAGCCCTCGGGGTCGGTCGCCGCAGCGTGCCCGCAGGCCACGAGCAGCTTCGCGAAGACGCCCTGGTCGTTGGCGCCGATGCTGAGCGTGACGAGGTCGGTGTCGTTGGTCAGCGAGTCCATCTGCGGCGCGATCTGCGCGTTCTTGACCTTCTGCGAGCCGCCCAGGTCGCCGGTCGTCGCGCCGCCGCAGCTGGCGTCCTTGAGGGTGAGACCCATCTTCTCGGCGACCAGGTGCGGGTAGTTGAGGGAGGTCTGCATGCACTCGGTCGGTCCCGTCGCGCCGCCGACCTCCGGCGCCGAGGTGTAGGAGTCGCCCATGGCGACGTACACCTGGTGCTGGGCGACGTGGCGCGCGCGGTTGGCGCCGACGTCGGCGTGGGGGGTGCCGCAGGCGGCCACGGCGGCCAGCGCGGCGACGAGCACCACGGCGACGGACAGGGTCCGCTTCACGACGAGTCCTCCTGGCTCCCGAGAGCGATGGTCAGCGCCATCACGGTAGCGGGGTCCTGCAATCGCTCCCCGAACAGCTCGCGCAGCTGGGTGACGCGGTAGCGGACGGTCTGGGGGTGGACGAAGAGGGCGGCCGCGATGTCCTCGCGCCGGCCCTGGTGGAGCAGCCAGGCCCGGAGCGTCTCGGTCAGCTTCGCGGCGGCCATCGGCCGCAACCCGTCCAGCGGGGCGAGGACCTGGGCCCGCAGATCCGCCAGCGCGGCCGGGTCGGCTCGGCGCACCAGCTCGACGAGGTGCTGGTCGGAGTCGCCCTCGAGGCCGAGCCCGCGGGCACGCAGGGCACGGGCGTACGACTCGCGCGCCAGCGCCCAGGGACGGGCCGGTCCGACGTGGCAGCCACGGTGGCGCAGCAGGTCGAGCAGAGCGCGCCGGGCGGACCCGTCGGCGTCGGGGACCAGCAGCAGGCCGGCGCCGTCGAGCCCGGGCTGGTCGGCCGCCTCGAGCGTTGCGGCCGGCAGCAGCTGCAGGAGCGGCGCCACCTGCGAGGAGGGTGCGATGACCGCCGTCAGGGTGGTCGGCGGACGCCAGTCGGCGTGCTCGACGGCCGCCGCGAGCTCGGGCTCGGACGCGCCGTCCAACAGGGCCTGGGCGAGCTCCTCCAGCAGCCGCTGGCGGGCGCGGCCGGTGGTCTCCTCCTCGTCCCGGTGGCCGGCGACCGAGGCCGCCGACAGCTCGTCGATCCAGGCGAAGACCAGCCCCGCGAACGCCGCCACCGTCGTCGCGTCGACACCGAGCGCCACCGCCCGGGCCGAGAGGTGCTGCCAGGCCGTCCGCGACCCGATCCGGTACGCCGACAGCAGCGCGTCGGTCGTGCGGCCGCTGCGGGCCTCGCCACGGCCGAGCTGGTAGGCACCCTCGAGCGCGCCGGCTCGTGCCTGCAGGGGCGCGGTGTCGCTGCCGGAGACCATCGAGACGAAGCCCTCGAGCGCCACGTGCACCGCCGTACGGATGTTGTCGCCCATCGGCCCGCTGAACGCCCCGGCGTACGCCGGCACCTCGGCCACGACGCGTCCGATGACGTCGTCGGCGACCTCGGGCAGGTGCTCACGGATCGACTCGGCGGCCTTCGGACTGAGCAGCAGGTCGGGCTCAGGCACACGATCGGACGGGCGGGGCATGGAGACACTTTATTCGTTCCGAACAACAAATGGGGTTCCGATTCACCGGCCCCACACAGGACTTGCGCGCCTCCTGCGCAGCACCATGAAGATCATGAGCACGATCCCGGCCGCCACCCTCCGCGCAGCCGCCCCCCGGCGCTCGCCCCGCGCCCTGCTGCGGGCCGTCGCCGACGCCGCGGTCAGCCCGCTGAGCCTGGACGACCTGCTCGACCACTTCCACCCGCTGCGCGGCGGCACTGGCGTCGGACGTGTCCGCGGGCGGATCGTCGAGGTCCGTCCCGAGACGGCGGACGCGGCGACCGTCGTGATCCAGCCGGGGCGCGACTGGGCCGGCCACCTCCCGGGCCAGTACGTCCGCGTCGGCATCGAGGTCGACGGCGTGCGCCTCTGGCGCTGCTACTCCCTGACCCACGGCCCGCGCCGCGACGGCCGCATCAGCATCACCGTCAAGGCGATCCCCGGCGGCGTCGTCTCCAACCACCTCGTACGACGGGCCGCGGCCGGCCAGATGGTCCACCTCGCCCAGCCCGAGGGTGAGTTCGTCCTCGACCCGGCCCACCGCAAGCTGCTGCTGATCACCGGCGGCTCCGGCATCACCCCGGTCATCGGCATGCTGCGCAACCTCTACTCCAAGGCCGCCCCCGACGACCGGTACGACGTCGTGCTGGTGCACTCCGCGCTGACCCACGACGACGTCATCTTCGGCGCCGAGCTGCGGGCCCACGCGGCCGCCGGGCGGCTGCGCCTGGTCGAGCGCCACACCGACACCGACGGCCTGCTGACCACCGCCGATCTCGAGGCGGCGGTTCCGGACCTCGACGAGCGGCTCGCCTACGCCTGCGGCCCGGCCGGCCTGCTCGACACCCTGGAGGCCTTCTACGCCGACCGGCGGCTCGACCTCTTCACCGAGCGGTTCCGCCCCGCCCTGCTCGACGCCGACGCCGCCGGCGGCACGCTCACCTTCGAGCGCGACGGCCGGCAGGTCGAGGCCGCCGGCTCCACCCCGATCCTCGACGCCGCCGAGGAGGCCGGCGTCCTCATGCCCAGCGGCTGCCGGATGGGCATCTGCATGGGCTGCGTCCTGCCGATGACCAAGGGCACCGTGCGCGACCTGCGCACCGGCGAGCTCACCGTCGCCGTCCCGGGCGAGACCGACGCCGGCGGCGTACCGATCCAGACCTGCGTGAGCGCGGCCGCGGGGCCGTGCCACCTCGACCACTGACCGATGACCGCTGGTCGAGGAGGTCGCGCAGCGACCGTCTCGAGACCACGGCGAAAGGAAGCCGCATGACCACCGTCACCCACAAGCCCACCAACCCGACCGCGCACCTCTCCGAGGACGACATCGCCGAGATCGGCCGCCGGCTCGACGAGATCCGTCAGGAGGTCGTCGACGACCGTGGCGAGTCCGATGCGGCGTACATCCGCGGCATGGTCGACCTCCAGCGCAAGCTCGAGCTCGGGTCGCGGGCGGTGCTGCTGTTCTCCGCGCTGCCGCCTGCCTGGCTGGTCGGCACCGCCGGCCTCACCGTGGCCAAGATCCTGGAGAACATGGAGATCGGCCACAACGTCATGCACGGTCAGTGGGACTGGATGCGCGACCCGAAGATCCACTCCACCACCTGGGAGTGGGACAACGCGTCGACCGCCGCCGGGTGGAAGCACTCGCACAACGAGATCCACCACACCTACACGAACATCGTCGGCAAGGACAACGACCTCGGCTACGGCATCATGCGGGTCGACGAGGAGCAGCGCTGGGCGCCGCTCTACCTCGCCCAGCCACTGTGGAACCTCGTCAACGCCTGCTTCTTCGAATACGGCATCGCGGCGTACGACCTCGAGCTCGGGCGCAACCTCGCGCTGCCCGAGGACAAGCGGCCCGAGTCCTTCAAGAAGGCCTTGAGGGCCACGCTGCGCAAGATCCGCAAGCAGGCGACCAAGGACTACGTCGTCCACCCGCTGCTCTCGCTCCCGACCGGCTCCGCGCTGCCGACGCTGGCCGCCAACTTCACCGCCAACCTGCTGCGCAACCTCTGGTCGCACTCGGTGATCATGTGCGGCCACTTCCCCGAGGGCGTCGAGACCTTCGAGAGGGCCGCGATCCCCGAGAAGGAGACCCGTGGCGAGTGGTACGTCCGGCAGATGCTCGGCTCGGCCAACATCTCCGGCTCGAGAGCCATGCACGTCATGACCGGCAACCTCAGC
Organism: Nocardioidaceae bacterium; assembly: GCA_009780515.1. Classification (GTDB taxonomy): domain Bacteria; phylum Actinomycetota; class Actinomycetes; order Propionibacteriales; family Nocardioidaceae; genus Nocardioides. The sequence goes on from WQZX01000048.1 coordinate 19,829, forward strand.
CACCAGATCGAGCACCACCTCTTCCCCGACCTGCCGAGCAACCGCTACGCCGAGGTCGCGCCCAAGGTGAAGCAGGTATTCGACGACTACGGCCTGACCTACCTCTCGCGCCCGCTCCCCCAGCAGGTCGCCAGCGCCTGGCACAAGGTGATCCGGCTCTCGCTGCCCAACGGCTGGCTCGCGACGACCGACGCCAAGAACCTGCCGAGCCAGCTGCGGCTCCTGTACACACTCGCCACCGCCGACCGCAAGACCCGCAAGGTGATCGCGCTGCGGCTCGAGGAGCGCGCCGGCGAGCTCGCGGCCGCCTGATCGATTCCGGAGGCGGTACGCCGTCGCCGTACCCTGTCGCCATGAGCAACGTGACCTGCGAGGTGGTCGACGGCATCGCCCAGGTGCGCCTGTCGCGACCCGACAAGCTGAACGCGCTGACCCTGGACACCCTCGACGAGCTCGTCGCGACGGCCCACGACCTGCGTCGCGACAAGGACCTCCGCGCGGTCGTCCTCGCGGGCGACGGCGACGCGTTCTGCGCGGGTCTCGACTTCGCGTCGGTGATGCGCAGCCCCGCCGGCATCGCGCGGGCGTTCGTGCCGCGACCCTGGCGCGGGACCAACACCTTCCAGGAGGCCCCGTGGGCCTTCCGCCGGATCCCCGTCCCGGTGATCGCCGCGGTCCACGGCCACTGCCTCGGCGGCGGCCTGCAGATCGCGCTCGCCGCCGACTTCCGCATCGCCACGCCCGACTCGCGCTGGTCGGTGCTCGAGGGCAAGTGGGGCCTGATCCCGGACATGTCGGGCGTCCAGGCGCTCAAGGAGCTCGTCGGCATCGACCAGGCCAAGCTGCTCACGATGAGCGCCGAGGTCTTCGACGGCTCCCGCGCCCGCGAGCTCGGCCTGGTCACGGACCTGTCCGTCGACCCGGTCGCGTCGGCGAACGCGCTGGCCCGCAAGCTCTCGGCCAAGTCGCCCGACGCGGTGGCTGCCGCCAAGCGGCTGTTCAACGACACCTGGACGGCCGGGCCTCGTCGTACCTTCGCGCGCGAGCGGGTCGAGCAGGCCTACCTGCTCGTCGCCCGCAACACGAAGGCGGCCCGCGAGGCGGCGTTCAAGCGTGCCGAGCCGGTGTTCGGACCCCGCGCCCGCTGATCCCGCTCAGGGGTAGGCGATGCCGGTCGTCTGCTCGCTGATGCCCCACAGCCGCCTGGCTGCGGCGGCGTCGCGGGCGAGCCGGCTCCGGCCGACCACCTTCGGCGCGCCCGCCATCTGACCCAGGCCGCCGGGTCCGCAGTAGGTGTCGCCCGGCAGGTCGGAGGTCGCCGCCATCAGGGTCGGCCACGCACCGGCCTCGGCGGACTGCGAGATCATCCGCATCGACGCGTCCAGGATCGTCGCGACCCCACCGGAGGATCGGCCGTACTGGCCGTTCGCGGCGAGGTGGGTGCCGGCGAAGCCGGGGTGCGCTGCGAGCGCCTTCACCGGCAGGTCGGCGGACCGCAGCCGTCGCTCGAGCTCGCTGACGAACAGCAGGTTGGCCAGCTTGGTCTGCCCGTAGACCGGCCAGCGGAGGTAGCGACCGCTCTGCCGCCGCGGCTCCCCCAGCGGCGCCCTGGGCGCCGCGCGGTGGAACTGCGAGGCCAGGTTGACGACCCGGCCGGCACCGCCGGCGACCAGCTGCGGCAGCAGCAGGCCCGTCAGCAGGAACGGCCCGAAGTGGTTGGTCGCCATCTGCAGCTCGAGCCCGTCGGCGGTCCGGTGGTACGGCGTGGCCATCACGCCGGCGTTGTTGACCAGCAGGTCGATCGACCCGTACGACGACGCACGGGCCGCCGCCGAGCGCACCGATCCGAGGTCGGACAGGTCGACCTGCAGCGTCTCCAGCTGCGCGCCGGGCACCTCTCCGCCGATCCGGGCGGCCGCGTCGTCGACCTTCGCCGGGTTGCGGCCGGCCAGCACCACCCGGGCGCCCTTGGCCGCCAGCTCTCGGGCCGTGTAGTAGCCCAGCCCGCCGGCCGTCGGCCCGGTCACGACCGCCGTGGTGCCGGTCAGGTCGGGGATGTCGTCGGTCGTCCAGCTCATCTGCGTTCCTCCGGGGGTCGGGGCCTACGGCGTCCGGTGCTCGGGACTACGGAGTCGTGGCGAGCTTGGCGAGGATCCGCTGCGCGAGCTCGGCGTCACCGCTCACGTCCACGTCGTCCGTCGAGGCGGGCACACGACCGCCGGCAGCGGCGACGAAGGTCTCGCGCGACATCGCGATCCGCACGGTCGGTCCGGCCGGCTCCTCGGCCAGCCGCCGGCCGCGGCCGTCCTCGTCGATCCCGACGGCGACGACCGGGCTGCCCTCCACCGCGAGCACCGCGGTGGTGCCGGGCGCGGCACCCACGCGCTTGCCGACCACGAAGCCGAAGCCCTCGCTCAGGTAGTCGGCGGTGTGCTGCGCCCCGACCGAGTCCATGCCTCCGGGGCGACCGACCGCACGTCGTACGTCCTGCTCGTGCATCCACACATCGAGCGGGCGGTTGCGCAGCAGCGTGCCGAACGTCCACCCGATCGCGCCGAACAGGCCGTCGGCCGGGTCTGCCGCGCTCCGCCGGAGGTCGGCGAGCGCTGCGTGCCGCTGGGCGGTGTCGGTGCGGATCGAGGCGATCAGCTCGGCAGGGGGTACGTCGCGCCGCGCGATCACGCCCTGCTCGGTGAACACCGACATGGGGCTGCGGACGTGCTCGGGGCTGCCGACCTCCACGCCGTCGACGGCGTCGTGCTCACCACCGACCGAGACGCGCTCGAGGTGCGCGATGTGCGCGGCGACGTCGTGGACCGTCCAGCCCGGCAGGTCGGTCGGCGTCGACCACTCCTCCTCGGGCAGCTGCTCCAGCAGCGCGGTGAAGTCTCCGATCGACCGCCACCACGCGTCGACGTACGCCGTCAGGCTCTCCTGCTCGCTCACGTCCGCGACTGTATCGACACGGCCTCAGCCTGAATCCACCGATCCGTGCATCCAGGCTCAGGGGCGGCGCGGGTAGGACAGGTCGACGGCGCGCTCGCTCAGCTCCCAGAGCCGCGCGGCGGCGTCGAGGTCTCGTGCCCGCGCGGCGGGCTCGACCACCGTCGGGAGCCCACGCATCTCGGCGAGCGCCCGCGGTCCGATGTACGTTCCGCCGGGGAGGTCGATCGTCGCGGCGACCAGCGTCGGCATCGCACCGAGCAGCGAGGGTTGGCCGGACCACCCGACCGCGGCCTGCAGCAGGTCGCCGCGCCAGCCGGGCGACATCTTGGACAGCAGCCGGCTGTTCGCCCAGCCGGGGTGGACCACGAGCGAGCGCACCGGCAGGCCGACCGCGCGCAGCCGGCGATCGAGCTCGAGGCCGAAGACGAGGTTGGCGAGCTTGCTGTCGCCGTAGCGCTGGATGCGGGTGCCCGGCTCGCGCTCGTCGCGCGGGTCATCGAGGCGGAGGCGGCCCCACTGCGAGGCCTGCGACGCGACGGTGACGACCCGCCCGTCGCCGCTCGCGACCAGGAGCGGCAGCAGCAGGCCGGTCAGCAGGAACGGCCCGAAGTGGTTGGTGCCGAGCTGGATCTCGAAGCCGTCGACCGTGCGGGTGAACGGCAGCGCCATCACCCCGCCGTTGTTGACGAGGGTGTCGAGGCCACCGAGCCCGGCGATCTTGTCCGCCGCCCGCCGGACCGACGCGAGGTCGGCCAGGTCGACCACCACCCGCTCGAACCGCGCACCCCGTACGACGCCCCTCAGCTCGGCCTCGGTGCGCGCGAGCCGACTCGGCGAGCGGCCGCCGAGCACGACGTGTGCACCCCGGGCGGCGAGCTCGCGGGCCGTCGTACGGCCGAGTCCGCTGGTGGCGCCGGTGACCAGGACGCGGCGGCCGGTCAGGTCGCCGGGCAGGTCCGAGGGACGCCAGACCGGTGCACGCACGCAGGAACCCTATCGACGGCCCTCACGGCCGCGACCTGCTGACCGATGACGGCGTACATCCCGCTGCCTCGCCGGCGAAGCCCCGGCGTACGACGACGGCCGCCCAGGAAGCCCGGGCGGCCGTCGTTCGACGAGTCGGCGTCAGTGCCTCAGAAGGCGGCCTCGTCGATGTCCATCAGGGACAGGTCGGTCGCCTCGGCGATCGCCCGCTCCGAGGCGACCTTCGGCAGCACGTTGCGCGCGAAGAACTGCGCGGCAGCGACCTTGCCCTCGTAGAAGGACTTGTCCGAGCCGGAGACCTCCCCGGCGAGCTTGGTCAGGGCGACCTCGGCACCGCGGAGGGAGAGCCAGCCGCAGACCACGTCACCGAGCACCATCAGCAGGCGCGAGGTGTTCAGGCCGACCTTGTAGATGTTGCGCAGCTCGTCCTGCGCCGACATCAGGTCGTTGATCATGTGGCCCACCAGCGCCTCGGCGTCCGCGAGGGCGGTCGCGAGGAGCTCGCGCTCGACCTTCAGCTGCGGGTTGGCGTCCTCGGCCTCGACGAAGGACTTGATCTCGCCCGCGAGGTGGCCGAGGGCGGCGCCCTGGTCCTTGACGATCTTGCGGAAGAAGAAGTCCTGACCCTGGATCGCGGTGGTGCCCTCGTACAGGGTGTCGATCTTGGCGTCGCGGACGTACTGCTCGATCGGGTACTCCTGCAGGAAGCCGGAGCCACCGAAGGTCTGCAGCGACTCAGTGCCGAGCAGCACCCACGAGCGCTCCGAGCCGTAGCCCTTGACGATCGGGAGCAGCAGGTCGTTGACGGCCGCGGCGAGCTTGGCCTCGTCGCTGCCCTCCTCGGCCAGCATGACCCGGTCCTGCCAGGTGGCGGTGTACATCACCAGCGCGCGCATGGCCTCCGCGAACGACTTCTGCGTCATCAGCGAGCGGCGTACGTCGGGGTGGTGGGTGATGGTGACCTTGTCGGCCGTCTTGTCGGCGGCCTGGGTGAGGTCGGGGCCCTGGACGCGCTCCTTGGCGTACTCGAGCGCGTTGAGGTAGCCGGTCGAGAGCGTCGAGATGGCCTTCGTGCCGACCATCATGCGGGCGTTCTCGATCACGTCGAACATCTGGGCGATGCCGTTGTGCACCTCGCCGAGCAGCCAGCCCTGAGCGGCCTCGCCGCCGCCGACCTGCGGGTCGCCGAAGGTGAGCTCGCAGGTGTTGGACACCTTGATGCCCATCTTGTGCTCGACGTTGGTGACGTAGACGCCGTTGCGCTCGCCGAGCTCGCCGGTCTCGTGGTCGAAGTGGAACTTCGGGACCAGGAAGAGCGAGAGGCCCTTGGTGCCGGGGCCGCCGACGCCGTCGACGCCCTTCGGGCGCGCGAGGACCAGGTGCATGATGTTCTCCTGGAGGTCCGACTCGGCGCTGGTGATGAAGCGCTTGACGCCGGTGATGTTCCAGGAGCCGTCCTCGTTGGGCGTGGCGAAGGTCTTGCCGGCGCCCACGTCCGAGCCCGCGTCGGGCTCGGTCAGCACCATGGTGGCGCCCCAGAGCTTCTCGACCATGAGCTCGGCGATCCGCTTGTCGCGGTCGGTGCCGTTCTCGTAGACGACCTTGGCGAAGAACGGGCCGGCGCCGTACATCCAGATCGGGGTGTTCGCGCCGAGGATGAGCTCGGCGGTGGACCAGATCAGCGACGAGGGGGCGACGGTGCCGCCGATCTCGGCGGGGGTCTGCAGGCTCCAGAAGCCCGACTCCATCCAGGTGTCGTAGCTCTTCTTGAACGACGCCGGGACCGGCGCGGTGTTGGTCTTGGGGTCGAAGACCGGCGGGTTGCGGTCGCTGTCGACGAAGGACTCGGCGAGGTCCTCGCGGCAGATGCGCTCGATCTCGCGCAGGATCTCCTTGGCGGTGTCGACGTCCATCTCCTCGAACGGACCCTGGCCGAGGATCTCACCGCGGCCGAGCACCTCGAAGAGGTTGAACTCGATGTCGCGCAGGTTGCTCTTGTAGTGACTCACGCTCTCGTGTCCTCACTGGTTTGCGCCCGCACCACGCGGGCTACTGGTCAGTAACTTGATGATACGAGCGGCGCTAGCCACGGGCAAGCGGCGGGGTCGGGTACTAGGCCGTGCTGGTAAAGCCCCGGCCTGCTGCGCGCCGCGCTGTACGCACTCCGGCGGCGTTGCCGATGCTCGAAAGACGTCCAGTCTGCCAGCGCATCGGCGCCTTGCCGGCGCACGCACATCGCGACGCTC